>JAFUMU010000052.1 GCA_017482495.1 Clostridia bacterium
TCCTGAATGTGCCGTCGTCATTCTGAACGAACTTGAATTTGTATGCCACCACAGGCACTGTATCTACGTCGCTTTCGCTGACTGTATGATATGTGCTTGTTTCCGTAGTCACTGTCTTAAGGGCAAAGCCGCCGTCCTGCACCATTCGCACCGTATATATATCGGAGCTAAGATAAGACAGTCTCCACTGCTGTTTACTGCTTCTGCTGAAGTTCGCCGCAGACACCATACTTCCTTCTGCTGCGTTATATGCTGTGATGGCTCTGCCTGTTTTGGCATTGATGATATAGAAATGATTGTCTATATGCTCCCCATCGTAATATGTGGGGGCATCGGTTATGAGCATTGATGTGGCATCGCCTGTGCCGTTGTAGGTGATATCTATCTTCTGACCTGCGTTAGAATATGCTCTGAGGATATTTCCTGTATCGGAGTCGTTAGTATAGATATATCTGCTACCCGTGGGGCTGAGGCTTGATGTAAGGGCGTCGTCCTGGTATGCAAACTTCGCCATGGTCTCCGCCGCGTCGGTGGAGGACACAAGGTTTCCGTTTTCGTCATATGTATAGCTCTGTCCGTAGCTTTCCTTATACATAAAGGGTGCGCCGAAGCTTGCAGTGCCTTCGTTATAGCCGAATTCAAAGCTATAGGTTACCTTGGTATAGTTTGCGGGGGCAACTACCTTCGTCATAAGATACTGCCAATCTCTTACGGCAGTATTACACTCGACTGTGGTTACTCCAACGGGAATAAGGTCGTTATAGAAAACGATCTTTATTTCCGCGCGGGGGGTAAGGTTATTATTCTTCTTGTTCTCATCATTATCAAGAGGAACTGAGTCTACCTTAGCCCAGCCGCCTGCGATAAATATATCTCCTTCGCTGCCGGATATATCGACAGTTTGGTATATATATCTATTATCTGAGCAGTTACCGCTGAAGCTTTCTGTTCTGCGCACTACTGTGGGTGCATCGGCAGGTCTTGCGGAGGCGGTGTAGCCAAGTCCGTGCCATTTATTTTCCGATGTTCCCATAAAGGTCGTATCTGTCAGCAGATTATAGCTTCCTGCGCCGCTTAAGTTGTCTGTCAGCAGTCCGCCTGCGCAGTTGAATTCAAGCTGCACGTCGTCTACATACACGGTTCCGTACGTATCCGCAGGCAAAAGCACTCCCACGTCTACGCTTGTATCGCCGGATACTACCTTTACCGTGGTCTGAAGTCGTACCCATTCGCCCGTTTCCGTAGCGGTCAAAACGTTGGAGGCGTTACTTGTTCTATAGCCGCCGGCGTTGTATACAGATATCTGCGCTCGGACGCCTGTACCGCTGAGTCCGCCTGTTCCTGTTTTAACGTACATTGAGAAGGTATAGTTGCCCGTTGTAAGTCCGGACACCTTCTGATATACAAAGGTATCGGCGGTATTGTCGGCAGTTTTCACGATCTGCATGGAGCCGACGCTTGTGTTGCCCCATGTGGTGTTATGGCTCTTGGTTACAGAGCTTGATGCGGGGTATACAGAATAGGCATTGACAGATGCCGCTGTGCTGAACCCGTGGTATGCCGCTCTGTTTTCTGCGGGAGCGATAGTCTTGGATGCAAGAACAAGCTTATTCTCATATCCCTTATTTGTTCCGTCGGGAACTCCGTATTCGTAGTTCTGTCCCCAGGAGGTGTTATGGTCTACTACGCCAACGGTCTGCCCGTAGTTATTAAACTGATATGTTGCGGCTCTGCCGTCCATATCCGTTATTTTTGTTGCGTTGTGGCGGTAGTCAAAGTTAAAGGTCTGAAGCGCCTCGTCTGCTGTTCCCCACGACACGGATGTTACTCGTCTTGAGCCGACCGTGAATGTGCATGAGATGGTGGTAACGTGTCCGAAGCCGTCTGTTATGGTTTTGGGGAAATAGTTATTGGCAGAGTCGTATGTAAAGCCTGTTACTCCGCTTCCCGCTTCGTCGCCTTCGCCGTAGTCCTTATAGTAGATTCCCTGGAGAGTTCTGTTTGTTTCAGAGATAAAGTCTACTGTTGCATAGTCCCCCTCGGGGCTTGTCACTATGAGGTTGCCATCTGTATAGGTGAATTCCGTTCTCGGTCTGTCGCTTGTTACATCATTTCCTTCGATGATATAGTCGATGACTCTGTTTTCGGAGTCGGTGTAGTAGATGTAGTTAAAATTACCGTTTGAGTCGGTTATTCTGTTAAGTCTGCCCTTATGGTCGAATTTGTAAACAGTTTTTCCCTTGGTCTCTATCTGATACAGGTAATCTGTCTCGCCTGTAAGAACTGTAAGTGTAAGTCCAAGGCCGTCCTCGTCCTTATGCTTGATTCCTTCTTCTCTCAGATAGTGACGTGTTCCGTCGCTGTCCACAAGCATATACTTATATGTTGCAAGGACGGTATCGCCTATCTTATACTGAAGGTTACAGGTCTCAACAGTCATATGATAGTTGGTTCTCCATGAGCCAAGACCCGAGCCTCCGTTATCACGGCTGTTGTAGCTGTATATGAGTGAAACGGACACGGGCATATTATTACCTGTGGAGGATACAAGGCTCTGTGTTATTACAGGATTGCCGTTGTAGTTATTTATTCCAAGTGTTCCGAAGCGGCCTGCGCTGACTGTTGTAAAGGACCAATAGTCCTCAACGCCGCGAAGATCGCGGTAGGTATATACAAACTGAGGGCAAACGCCTGTTGTTCCCTGTGCGTCTATGGTGCTGTCATAGAAGCTGACATACTTCTCCGTTCCCGCTGTCAGCCCCTCTGCTCTGAGGGAGATACCGTAGTTTGTGCTTCTTTCTTCAAGCCATTCCTGCGCCGCTTCTGTTATGTCCCAAGTGTATATGGGGGTAGAGTCTGCAAAATCCTCAGATTTTGCAACGGCGTAGTCTACCACGTCGGTATAGTCGCTCCTTCCGTCGCTTCCAAGCAACACTACGCTGTTTTCATAAACATTCGAAACATTCCAATCAGAGGTTATACGGTAGGCATTTATCTGAAGATCGTCTGAATATCCATATGCATGACCAAACAGCATCAATTTAGCATTGATGATCTTAGTGGTTCCTGCACTGAGTACACCCGGCAGGGCGCTGTATATCATTCCCTGTACTTCAACAACACCGCTGCCAAGGTTTTTGTTACCTATCTTGATGTGGTTATATTCGTATATGTTATCGATATTTCCCGCAGATGTTGAGAATACACCCGTTGTATCCTTTACTGAGGTGAACGTGCTCTCTGATACGGGAGGGTCGATGATTACAGGATATGCTCTTGATTTGTCTTTGAGCCAATTGTGGTCGGGAGAAAGTCTGTATGTGTAGCTGCCATCGGTATTTTCCTTAAGCTTTACATCTATTCCATAGCACACCTCGCCCTTTGCATCGTACATATACGGGGTGTTGATATTGAATATCTCGTTTTCTTCGCTGTCAACAAGCAGAATTTCGCCCTCTTCTCCAAGGCGGGGAGTAAGGGTGGCGGAATCTATGATAAATTCATACTTGCTTTGAAGGTCATCTGCAGAATTGATTATTATCTCTTCCTTAAGAACTGTGCCGCAGATCGTATATCTCAAGTCTGTTCCGCTGAATACGGAAGTGTACGTGATCTGACTTCCCAGCTTGTCGGAGGTCATCATAAGCTGATCGTGCTGTTCAATGATCTCGCTTATGTCAGCGTCTGCATACTCAGACTCGATTTTCTTCTTTCCGTATGCCGCTTCAAATTCTTCATCGGACATAAATGCTACAGCAAGCCCTTCGCTCAGCTTGTTTATCTTATCCGAATTCTTTTCTTTTACCTTTTTCTGTCCCTTTGATGCGTTCTTTGTTTCAATGGAAAAAGTAACGCTGTGCTCTCCGTTGGTGTAACTAACCGCTCCTTCGCCCATCGCTTCCGGCAAAGAAACCGTTACATCGCCCGCACTTGTAGCATAGCCGCCTTCGGTTGAAACGAGGGTGTTGTCGATCTCCTTCATCTCACCGTCTTCTTCATAGTGAACATCAAACGGATATACCGCAACAGAATATGAACCGTCGCTCATAAGAAATACCTTGCTGTTCTCACTGCGCTGTGATTCATCTTCACTCACTATGTATACATTATCCGAACCTTTATCAGCAATAACATTGGTCGGATCAAAATATGAATCGTCATATTCCGCCGCTATGGCTATGAAAGGATATGTCATAAATACCGTCACCGCCGCCATTGCCACACTCAGTAACGATATCAACTTCTTTTTCATTGTTTTTCTCCTTTCTTCAGATCAAATGTTAAACTGCCGTTGATCACAGCTTTCCCACCGGTCTACACCTCCTATAAAAAAACAAAAAACCGCCCGTACACAGCCAAGCGGTTTTAAAATTTGTATTATTGTATAACCGTTTTTCGGCTATGCTTCTACTGTAACATAATTATACTCTTCTTGCTCCTTTTTGTCAATCTTTTCCGCTTTATATACTGTCGCCATTGTTCGACATCTGCGGCTTTTTTCGGCTCTCGCTTTACAGTTCTTTCATTTTATGATATGATTATATCACAAAGCTTCGGAGGCATTTTTATGGCTGCTAAAACTGAATTCAAACTGAAGATCCTTTATATTTTAAAATATCTCAGCGAGCTCAGCGACGAGGAGCATCCTCTTTCCACGATCGCCATCACGGAAAAGCTGAAGGAGGTAGGAATTACCGTTGAACGCAAGACTGTTTACGATGACATAGCTTCTTTGCAAAGCTTCGGTTACTCCATAAACCGCACAAGAAAAAACGGCGGCGGTTACTATTTGGCACAGCGTGATTTTGAACTCCCCGAGTTGAAGCTTCTTGTGGATGCGGTCCAGGCATCAAAATTTATCACAAAGCAAAAAAGTGCTGTTCTTATAAAAAAGCTATCCTCTCTTGTTAACTGCCATGATGCCGACGCTCTCAACAGACAGGTATACGTTTCAAGCCGGATAAAGACCATGAACGAGTCTATCTACTCTAATATAGACATCATTCACACAGCCATCAACAGCAATGTTCAGATCTGCTTCAAATATTTCGACTGGACTCCCCAAAAGAAAAAGGTCTACCGCCACAAGGGCAGGCTCTATCAGGTAAGTCCTTGGTCTCTTTGCTGGGAGGACGAAAATTACTACATGATGGCATATGATGGTGAGGCAGGTATCGTCAAACATTTCAGAGTGGACAAGATGAAGACTATAGGTCTGACCGATCTTCCCCGTCGCGGCGAGGAATTTTTCAAGAATTTCGACCCTGCGCTTTATTCAAGGCAGACCTTCGGAATGTTCGGAGGAGCGCTGGAAAGTGTTACACTAAGGTGTGACAACTCTCTTGCAGGCGTTATGATCGACCGATTCGGTGAGGACATTTCATTTTTTCCCGAGGATGAAGGAACGTTTCTGGTATCTATAAGTGTCCGTATCAGCAACACATTTCTTTCATGGATTCTTCAATTCGGAGACAAGGTTCAGATAGTATCACCGGGGCACGTTAAGGAAAAAATGCGCGAGCTTCTCAGCTCCGTGGAGGAATATTACAAATGAAATTAACAACTTTATGCTATATTATCCGCGACGGCAAATGGCTTATGCTTCACCGCACAAAAAAGGAGTGCGATGAAAATGCAGGCAAGTGGATAGGTGTCGGCGGAAAATTGGAAGCCGGAGAAAGTCCCGAAAACTGTCTCTACCGCGAGGTCATGGAAGAAACAGGGCTTAGCCTTGATTCGCACTGCTTCCGAGGTATGGTGACATTCTGCTCCAATGTTTGGAGCGATCAGATAATGTTTCTCTACACAGCAACCGCAAAAGGGGGCACGCCTATTATCTGCTCCGAGGGCGAGCTTGCGTGGATAGATGAAAAAGACGTGCCTTCGCTCAACCTTTGGGAAGGCGACCGCATATTCATCGACCTTCTTTGCAAAAATGCACCGTTCTTTTCCCTTAAGCTCGTATACCGAGACGATGACCTTATACACGCAGAGCTTGACGGAAAGAAATATGATATCTGAATAATTTAGCCGTACAGCAAAGTGTGGGGGAGCTCTCTGAAAAAGAGAGCTCCCCCACATCCGTTACGAGAAACAATAAACAAAAAGCCGCAAGGATAACCTTGCGGCTTTAGTTAACTATTTATCGTCTATGTAATTTAAAATTACTTAGAGGACTTCTTGCTTCTTACTACTACAACTGTGGAGCAAGCAGCGAGAGCGATAACAGCGATAACAGCAACGTAGATCATGCTGTCACCTGTCTGGGGGCTCTGGGGCTTTGTTGCGGGCTTTGTTGTCTCGTCAACCTCAGGAGCTGTTGTCTCGTCAACTACGGGAGCTGTTGTCTCGTCGTCTTCAGGAGCTGTTGTCTCGTCAACTACGGGAGCTGTTGTCTCGTCATCTTCGGGAGCTGTTGTCTCGTCGTCTTCGGGAGCTGTTGTTTCAGCAGGGATTACGTTAACAACTACAGAGAAGTAGCCGTCTTCGTCGGGAACGATGATGTGGTTACCGGGGTCATCATTGTAAACCTTGAGGTCGAAGCCGTACTCATCAGCAGTAGCGCCTTCCTTGATTACCTTGAAGGAAGCTGTCATCATCTTACCGTCAGCTGTGATACCTGTATCATAGTCGTCTGCTTCGAAAGCAAAATAGATCTTACCGGGCTCATCGAGGTAGCAGTCAAAGCTGTCCTTCTTGCTGATTGCCCAGTGATCACCGTTAACGGAATCTTCGTCACACTCGAGAACCTCTGCATTGTATGCAAAGAACATCTCAGCGATCTTAAGACCTTCGTCAGAGTTTACACTTACTGTTACGTCTACTGTGTTGTCATTGTTTTCCTTAACATCAATTGTGTAGAAAACAACAGGCTCGTTAGCGGATGCTACGATAGCCATTACGCCTGTGAGGAGCATTGTAGCTACTACAAGCATTGCAATGATCTTCTTCATTTTACATACCTCCAAAAAAAATATTAATATGTAATTTCATTATACTCATCAAATCAAAAATGTCAATACACTTTATAAAAAAAATCTTTCCATATCTGTTCTTTATTCCCTTTCGCCAACATTTTATCATCTTTATATACTTTTTCACAGCAAAATCCACTTGATAAGAACGCAGATTTATGTTATAATTACGGATGTTATTTGAAATTAAGCAAACGAGAAAGGAGATGCCTATGAATACCGCCGACAAGCGCAGGTTGGGATTGTATCTTCATATCCCTTTTTGCATAAGCAAATGTGCTTATTGCGACTTCTATTCTTATGTCCCAAAAAATGACAATATCTATGAACGGTACACCAATGCTCTCATTTCTCATATGGAGTATTACAAAAGCTCTGCCGCAGGATGCGCTCCCGACAGTGTATACATAGGAGGCGGTACCCCCACCTCACTTCCCTCTGAACATTTACTGAAAATAGTTCGCGCAGTGAAGAAAAATTTTTCGCTTGCAAAAAACGCAGAATTTACCATAGAAGCCAATCCTGCCACAGTTGATGTCTCACTTCTTCGCAAGCTGAGATGGGCCGGAGTCAACCGTATCAGCTTCGGTCTGCAATCCGCTGACCAAAGAGAGCTGAAGGCGCTTTCAAGAGTGCACTCAAAGGCCGAATTCGAGGAAAGCTATTATGCAGCGCGGCGTGCAAAGATAGAAAACATCAGCGTTGACCTTATGTTTGGAATACCGCACCAGACCACAGAGAGTCTTCTCCGCTCCATAGACTATGTCACAAGACTGGAGCCCGAGCACATCTCTTTATATAATCTGAAGATAGAGCCAAACACACAGTTCGGCAAAATAGGCGCCGCAAACCTCCCTCTCCCCGATGAGGATGAGGAATTCAGAATGTATATGCACGCTTGCCATATGCTTGAGGAGCGCGGATACAAGCAGTATGAAATAAGTAATTTTGCAAAGCCCGGCAAAATGAGCAAACATAATCTGAAATATTGGAACTGCGAAGAATATTTGGGGCTGGGCCCGTCTGCGCATTCATATTTTAACGGAACACGCTTCTCTTTTATCCCTTCTATCAATCAGTATCTCAAGGGTATAGAAAATATGGGAAGCGAGGTCATAATCTCTGACGGAAGTGAACAGATCGGCGGAAGAGCTATGATGGGCGAATACATAATGCTCCGGCTCCGTCTTTCCGACGGCATCCCCCTTGGAGAATTCCGACGCCGTTTTGGTTATGATTTTGAGGAAATGTACGGCGATAAGCTGACACCTTATATAAAGAACGGATATATGACCCGAGGCAGAGACAATATCGCCCTGACTCCCCGAGGAATGTTCGTTTCCAATTTTATCCTCTCCGACATTCTTTCATTTGCAGATCTCAATGCAATATCTCCCGCCGCAGAGTTTTGATGAATAATATATGCATCATTTCCTGCGTAATTTACATAAATATGTACAGTAATTGTGCAATATATAGCAGATTTTGTTCATAATTTTGTCAAAAATCGCTATTGTAATAATTCGCATATCAATGTATAATTTTAGGGTATTGTTTTTGTGTTTCTACAATAATAATATATTGTATAAATATTCGGCATAACCTGCCTTATATTATAAAATTTAAAAATTAGGAGTTTTTTATGAAAAACACAATGTTCAAGCGCATTGTAGCAGTTCTTGCAGTTCTCTGCATGGTTGCTACTTGCTTCGTAGCATGTGGCGGCAGCTCATATACTTCCAAAAACGAGAAGTACGTAATCGGCTTCACAGGCCCTCTCTCCGGCCCCGCTGCAATGTATGGCGAAGCAGTTAAGAATTCTGCTCAGATGGCAGTAGACGAGATCAACGCAGCAGGCGGTCTTAACGGTATCGAGTTCGAGCTTGTTGCAATGGACGATACTCACGACGCTACTAAGGTTGCAGGTCTCTACTCCACACTTCTCGAAGGCGGTATGCAGGTATCTCTCGGTACAGTAACATCCGCTCCCGCTCTTGAGTTTAAGAACTACTCCGCAGAAGACAACGTATTCTTCCTCACACCCTCCGCATCCGCTGACGCAGTACCTGCTAACCCCAACGGTTATCAGATGTGCTTCGCTGACGGTAACCAGGGTAAGGTTGCAGCAGAATTCGTTAACGCAAACTTCAAGGGTCAGACAATCGGTGCTTTCTATAAGTCCGACGAAGACTACTCCAAGGGTATCTTCAAGCAGTTCATGGAAAACCTTGATTCCTCCGTTACTGTTGTAGAAACAAGCTTCTCCGACGCTAACGCAACTGACTTCTCTGCTCAGATCGACACACTTAAGGATTGCCACTTCATCTTCATGCCTACATACTACGATCCCGCATCCCTCTTCCTTAAGCAGGCTAAGGACATCGTTCCTGCAGACGCTGTTTACTACGGATGCGACGGCTTCGACGGCATCGATAACATCGATGGCTTCGACATCAACAGCATTCCCCAGAAGGTAACAATGCTTTCTCACTTCAACTCCAAGGCAACAGAAGGCAAGGCTGCTGAGTTCATCCAGAAGTACACAGAGAAGTACGGCAAGGCTACACTTAACCAGTTCGGCGCTTCTGCTTACGACTGCGTATACGCAATCTACGGCGCAATGAAGGAAGCTATCGACGAGGGTAAGGACATCCCCGTAACAATCAGCGCATCCGACCTCTGCGATATCCTCAAGGAAAAGTTTGAAGGCGGCTACACATACGAAAACGGCGTAACAGGCGACAAGATCTCCTGGGATAAGAGCGGTTTCGTTGCTAAGGACGCTATCCAGTACGTAATCAAGGAAGCTAACTGATTAACTGATTAACTGATCACTTATACGCATCTGTATTAAACAAAACAACTGCATATGCTGCCAAGCCGGCAGTATATGCAGTTATGGTTTATATGGATATAATCTTCCCGATCACTTTTTAGTAATAGGATAATAATATGGAACTTATTTTATCTACGCTGATCAACGGTCTCAGCCTTGGCGGCATCTATGCCATGATCGCGCTGGGCTATACAATGGTATACGGTATTGCAAAGATGCTAAACTTTGCACACGGCGATATCATCATGGTCGGCGGATACGTTATTTATGTATTTATGGCAACACAGAATCCTCTGCTTGCAATTCTTATGGCGGTTGTATTCTGCGTTATTCTCGGCATCGTAATCGAAAAGGTAGCATATAAGCCCCTTCGCGGAGCATCTCCTCTGGCAGTTCTCATTACAGCCATCGGTGTCAGCTACCTGCTTCAGAGCCTTGCACAGATCATCTTCGGAAGCGCCAGCAAGATGGTTACAGTATTCGAATTCGGCTCTGTTAAATTCCTTGGCGCAAATGTTCAGATCTCCTCTCTCGTAACACTCGCAGTTACAATAGTAGTTATGATCTGTCTCACACTTTTCGTAAAATGTACCCGTGTCGGACGAGCTATGATCGCCGTATCAGAGGATAAGGGCGCAGCTCAGCTTATGGGTATCAACGTTAACCGTATCATCACGATCACATTCGCGATCGGCTCTTCTCTTGCAGCCCTCGCAGGTCTCTTCTACCTGCTTAAGGCTCCCACAATCACAAACACTCTCGGTGCAATGCCCGGTATCAAGGCATTTACTGCAGCCGTAATCGGCGGTATCGGCTCTATTCCCGGAGCTATGCTCGGCGGTATCCTTCTCGGTATCGTTGAAGCTATCTCCTATAAGATCACAGCGATCGCACCCTATACCGACGCAATCGAATTTTCCATCCTCATCATAATCCTTCTTGTAAGACCTACAGGATTCCTTGGCAAAAAAAGGAGGGAAAAGGTATAATGTTTAAGAAATTTAAGATCAATCATTATATAAACTATATCATTATCGGAATCATGACCGCAGTTCTCGCCGCTATCACTCTTACAGGCGGCAGACTTGACAGCTCATTCATCTATATGCTGGAGAAAATGGCTATCAGCATCATCCTTGCTGTTTCACTTTCTCTCGTAGTAGGCTTCCTTGGAGAGCTTTCTCTCGGTCACGCAGGCTTTATGTGCGTTGGCGCATACCTCGGCGGTAAAACAGCATGCCTTCTCGAGCCCCTTCTCGGTAACGGCATCCTTACATTCATCATCTCTATCCTGGTCGGTGCAGCGGTTGCTGCTGTTTGCGGTATCATCATCGGTATCCCCGCCCTCCGACTGAGAGGTGACTACCTGGCCATCGTAACTCTTGCCTTCGGCGAGATCGTTAAGTCCCTTTTCCAGAACACATCCGAAGAGTCCTTCGGTGGAACCCTCGGTCTTGACACTCCCCGTTACGACAAGAAATATCTGTTTATCTTCGCATTCATCCTCGTTCTCGTGACACTTGCTGTTGTTCAGAACTTTATTCGTTCCAAGCACGGCCGTGCAGTTACAGCTATCCGAGACAACGAAATCGCCGCAAGAGCGACAGGTATCAACGTTACAAAGTATAAGCTGCTTACATTCACACTTTCCGCGACCTTCGCAGGTGTTGCAGGCGTGCTCTACAGCTTCAGCAACTATACAGTTCAGAGCCTTACATTCGGCTATAACTACTCCATCGATATCCTGGTTATGGTAGTTCTCGGCGGTATGGGTAGCATCAACGGCTCCATCATAGCCGCAACACTTATTACATTCCTTGATATCAAGCTTGCTACTGTGCTCACAGGCGACCTCGCAGTACTTCAGAACCTTATCTACGCACTTATCCTTATTATTATCGTCGTATATAACAACGCTCCCGCTCTTAAGGGCTTCCGTGAAAAGTATAACCTTAACATATTTATGAGAAAGCTCCTGCGTCACAAGCATGATCCCTCCAAGATCAAGGACGATGCAGCTAAATGGGACGTTGTACCTACAAAGATCGAGATGAACGAGGTGCTTTCTATCGACCTCACACCTCCTGAGGCAAGAGACCTTACAGGAAAGGGAGGTAAAAAATAATGTCAGAGATCATTCTTGAAACTAAGGATCTTGGTATTACCTTCGGCGGACTTAAAGCAGCTCAGAACGTGAATATCAAGATAAAGAAAAATCAGATATACGGCCTTATCGGACCTAACGGTGCCGGTAAAACAACCATATTCAACCTTCTCACAGGTGTTTATAAGCCCACTGCAGGAACATTCTACCTCTGCGGCGAAGAGCTTAAGGGACTTCCTCAGGACAAGATAAACCATAAAGGCATCGCACGTACATTCCAAAACATCCGTCTGTTCAACAACATGTCAGTTGTTCGTAATGTAATGGTAGGCCTCCATGACCGTCCTGAGTATAAGTGCACAGTGTTTGAGACGCTTTTCCGTCTCCCCCGTCACTTCAAAGTCGAAAAAGAAATGCGCGCCAAGGCAAAGGAGCTTCTTAAGATCTTTGATCTTGAGGATGAGCGTAACAATCTCGCATGCAATCTGCCATACGGTAAGCAGCGTAAGCTGGAGATCGCACGTGCACTCGCAACCAACCCCAAGCTTCTCCTTCTTGACGAGCCTGCAGCAGGTATGAATCCCAACGAAACCGAGGACCTTGTTAAGACTATCCAGTTCATACGCGATAACTTTGATATGACTATCCTGCTTATTGAACACGATATGAAGTTCGTACAGGGTCTTTGCGATGAGATCACAGTTCTCAACTTCGGTACAGTTCTCGCAGAAGGCGACACAAAAACAGCCCTCAGTGATCCTGAGGTAATTAAAGCATATATCGGAGGTTAAGCAATGGCACTCTTAGAAGTAAAAGATCTCGAGGTATGCTACGGTGTTATCCGCGCCCTTAGAGGCATCAGCTTTGATGTTAACGAGGGCGAGATAGTAACCCTTATCGGCGCAAACGGCGCAGGTAAAACAACAACAATGCAGAGCGTTGTAGGTCTCATCTCCAAAAACGGCGGAAAGGTAACCTTCGACGGTCACGATATTACAAAAACTCCCTGTCACAAGATCGTGCACATGGGTATGACACAGGTTCCCGAGGGAAGACGTATCTTCCAGGAGCTGACTGTTTATGAAAATCTCCTTATGGGTGCTTACTCCATCAAGGATCAGTCAGGCTTTAAGAACGATATCGATGCTATCTACACGCGTTTTCCCCGTCTTGCAGAAAGACGCAACCAGATCGCAGGTACTCTCTCCGGCGGAGAACAGCAGATGCTTGCTATGGGTCGTGCTATTATGAGCCACCCTAAGCTCCTTATGCTTGACGAGCCCTCTATGGGTCTCTCTCCTCTGCTGGTTGATCAGGTATTTGAGATAATCAAGGATATCAATAAGGATGGTACAACTATTCTGCTGGTTGAGCAGAATGCCGGTAAGTCACTTGCAATTTCCGACCGAGCTTACGTGCTTGAAAACGGCAGCATCGTTCTCAGTGGTACAGGAAGCGATCTTGCAGCCAGCGAAATGGTACGCAAGGCTTACCTTGGCGGCTGATAGGTTTTTAAAGATATTTATTGCGCGGGGAGGTTCTTTTTTGAGGAAAAAGAACCTCCCCGCACCCCTCACAAAAACCTTTTCAAAACAACTCACGTTCTACAAATTAAATTTATTTGTTTTAGGGCGGCCGATACTTATCTTTGGTTATATATAACAGCACATTCCCATAAAAATACTGTGTTTCCATCTGCGACTATAGACGCAGTGTAAGGCAAGTTGCTCTGCAACTTGCGGAAACACAGTATTTTTATGGGAATGTGCTGTTATCAGTACTCCTGATTTACTATAAACTAAATCTTGGTATTTGTTCAAAGTTCTCTGGTGGGGGTCAAAGGGGGAACCTCTCTGCGAAAGAGAGGTTTCCCCTTACCACATATCACTTAATAGAGAACAGCATAGCTCCGTAGGAGGGATAGGGCCAGAAATCAGTAGCTGTGATCTCCTCCAGAGCATCGCCCGTTTTGCGAAGCTCAGTCATAGCTGTAACTACCTTGTCCTTATAGTACATAGCAAGAGCAGTTTTACCCAAATTGATCTTCTCTGCGCCTGAAATAGCGTGTTCAAGAGTCTTGATCTGCTCATAGAACAGGTCAGTCAGCTCAGCCATGCGTCGAAGAAGCTCGACCTCAGCATTGCAGGGCACAAAAGCACTCTTAGCTGATGCATTGGCTGCAAGTTCTGCGCCATAGGCGCTGACTGCGGGGAAAATATCGTGGCGTGCCATATCAGCCATTGTAAGAGCCTCAATATTTATGGTTTTACAGTAGTTTTCAAGCTCGATCTCATATCTTGCATACATTTCTTTTTCGGAGAACACCTTGTGACGAGCGAAAAGATCAATATTTTTCTGCATTGTCATAGCACTGAGAGCTTCAGGTGTAGTTCTCAGGTTGGCAAGACCGCGCTTCTCAGCCTCAACTATCCAACTCTCATCGTAACCGTTTCCGTTAAAGAGGATCCTCTTATGACATGTGATGGTCTCTTTGATAAGATTATGAAGTGCGCTTTCAAAGTCTTCAACCCCCTCAAGGCGGTCGGCAAAACGGCTGAGAACGTCTGCAACTGCAGTGTTGATAACAGTATTTGGGGTTGCCACGGACTGAGATGAACCGGGCATACGGAATTCAAATTTATTACCTGTAAATGCGAAGGGAGACGTACGGTTACGGTCAGTATTATCCTTGGGGAATTTGGGAAGAACGTGCACGCCGATCTTCATCTGCACGGTCTCCTTATTGTTATAAGGTCTGTCCTCCTCAATAGCCTCAAGGACCTCCATAAGCTCGTCACCTACGAAGATGGACATAACTGCAGGAGGAGCCTCAAGAGCGCCGAGACGGTGGTCGTTACCTGCTGTAGCAACAGATGCTCTGAACATTTCCTGATATTCGTCAACAGCCTTGATAACAGCACAAAGAAACAAAAGGAACTGCGCGTTCTCGTAAGGAGTCTCACCGGGCTCAAGAAGATTTATTCCGGTATTGGTAGTCATTGACCAGTTGTCATGCTTACCACTTCCGTTTACACCTGCAAAAGGCTTTTCGTGAAGAAGGAGTGCCATATCATGCTTAGCTGCGATCTTGCGCATCATTTCCATAGTAAGCTGGTTATGGTCAACTGCAATGTTTCCTGTTGTAAATACAGGTGCAAGCTCGTGCTGTGCGGGCGCTGCCTCGTTATGCTTGGTCTTTGAAAACACGCCAAGCTTCCACAGGGTTTCATCAAGATCACGCATAAAATCTGCTACCGCAGGCTTAAGGCTTCCGAAATAGTGGTCCTCAAGCTCCTGACCCTTGGGAGGCTTTGCGCCGAAAAGAGTTCTGCCTGTATAAATAAGATCCTTTCTCGCCTCGTACATTTCCTTTGATATAAGAAAATATTCCTGCTCGGGACCTACAGTCGTTGTTACCTTGGTTACATTCTCATTTCCGAAAAGCTTAAGAATACGAACTGCCTGCTTCGAAAGAGCTTCAATGGAACGAAGAAGAGGAGTTTTCTCATCAAGAGCCTCGCCGCTGTATGAACAAAAGGCAGTAGGAATGCAAAGTGTTCCTTCCTTTATGAATGCATATGATGTGGGGTCCCAGGCTGTATATCCTCTTGCCTCAAAGGTTGCACGAAGACCACCGGAGGGAAATGAGGATGCGTCGGGCTCACCGCGCACAAGCTCCTTGCCGGAAAATTCCATAATTACATTGCCGTTATCAACAGGGGAAATAAAGCTGTCGTGCTTTTCTGCCGTAATACCTGTCATAGGCTGAAACCAATGAGTATAGTGAGTTGCACCGTGCTCGATAGCCCAGTCCTTCATTGCATTTGCAACAACATTAGCCACTTCAAGGCTCATTCTCTTACCTTCATGAAGTGTCTTCTTCATAATTTTATATGTTTCTCGAGGAAGCTTTTCCTTCATTACATCCTCGCTGAAAACGAGGCTTGCAAACATTTCGGGAATATATGACATATTCTGTCTCCATTTCGCAAAAAATACAAGGTTATTATATTACGCCGTTACCGCGCTGTCAAGGGGAACGGTGATTTTTAAAGTATAGAGCAAATAATTTATGTGGGGGGGACTCTCTTTCGTAGAGAGCCCCCCCCCGCCCCCTCAGAGAACTTTGGATAGGGGTGAATTTATATGGTGCGCTGTTCGTTCGCGCAGTCCCGCCCCAATGCTGTGCATTGGGCTAAGAAAAGAAGAAGGATATGAAAACGAAAGCTTGTTTTCGTTTTCAGATCCTTCTTCTTTTCGTGGCGACTGTAGTCGCCTACGGGAATGCTAACTGACCTAACCGCTCCGAATCCCATTTAGCTGTAGAATATTGCTGCCACAAATATAAGCGTTATTAGAAAAGGTTTGGAGGGGTGTTGGGGACCTTTCCTTAAAAGGTCCCCAACAAAAAGACGAAAAGACAAAAAGAAAAGGCTCTCTAAAATAGAGAGCCTTTCAGCTTAGCATTTATTACTCTGCTGCCTCGTCATCAACGAGCTTGATGAGAGCCATTTCAGCTGCGTCACCGCGACGGGGTCCGAGCTTATAGATCTGAGTATAACCACCGTTTCTGTTTGCATACTTAGGTGCAATCTGGTTAAACAGCTTTGCAACTACCTCTTCCTTAGTGATATAAGCAAGAGCTGCACGGTAGGATGCAAGGTTGGACTTGCCGTCCTTGCCGAGAGTAATCATCTTTTCAGCCATAGCGCGTACTTCCTTAGCACGTGTGAGAGTTGTCTCGATGGAGCCATTCTCAAGAAGGTAAGTTACCATTCCACGAAGCATAGCATTTCTGTGCGCTGTGGTTCTGCCGAGTTTTCTTGTTCCGGGCATGATTTATGTCCTCCTTTTCGCAAAACTTCTTTCACCTTTTGGTGAATCTACCCTCACAAATCGAGGGGGACGGAAGCTTAGTCTTCCTCTTTCTTCAGCTCGAGGCCGAGAGAGTGAAGCTTAGCAATAACTTCCTCAAGCGATTTCTTTCCGAGATTACGAACTCTGATCATTTCGTCCTCGGTACGGCTGATAAGGTCTTCAACCGTGTCGATGCCTGCGCGCTTCAAGCAGTTGAAGCTTCTTACAGACATGTCAAGCTCCTCAATGGTCATCTCAAGTACCTTTTCCTTGACGGTAGCTACGCTTTCAACCATGATTTCAGCGTTCTTCGCCTCATCCGAGAGATCTACGAACAAGTTGAGATGTTCGTTGAGTATCTTGGCGCCAAGTGAAATCGCTTCCTTTGCCGAGATAGTACCATTTGTGAGGATATCGATAGTCAGCTTATCAAAGTCTGTGATATTACCTACACGAGTGTTCTCGACTGTATAGTTTACGTTGTAAACGGGTGTGTATATAGAGTCTGTAAAGATCGTTCCGAGAGGAGCGGACATACCCTGATTTTCATCAGCATAGATCTGCTTGTTTCTCTCCTGGGATACATATCCGCGGCCTCTTGCTACTGTAAGCTCCATATGGAATCTTACGTTTTCGCCAAGAGTTGCGATATGATGATCGGGATTAAGAATCTCTATATCGGCGTCCTGCTGAATGTCGCCTGCCTTAACTACGCAAGGACCTGTAACATCGATCATAACGTGCTTCTCGGACACGCCGTGAAGCTTCGCTGTGATACCCTTAACGTTAAGAACGATCTCTGTAACATCTTCCTTAACGCCATCGATCGTGGAGATCTCGTGGAGAACTCCGTCGATCTTAATGTTAGTAACTGCAACGCCGGGGAGGGAGCTGAGAAGTACGCGGCGGAGGGAGTTGCCAAGTGTGATTCCGTAGCCTCTTTCGAGGGGCTCTACCACAAATGTCGCCTGCTCGCCGTTTTCACTCATATTCAGAGTAACTATATTGGGCTTCTCTATTTCTATCATTGTAACAACCTCCTGATTATATATATAATAGTCCTGTTTCTATCCTTCTTAGGATAACAACTTTTCTGCTTAAACTGCGGCGGTTTGTTGCGGAGACTGCCTTGACTCCAAAGCATTATGCCAACCGCCTGTCCGGCAGATGAGGCAGGTTATTACTTGGAGTAAAGCTCGATGATGAGCTGCTCGTTGAACTCAAAGTCGATATCGTCTCTTGCAGGAACTGCAACAACCTTTGCACTAACTGCTTCCTTATCGAGCTCAAGCCACTTGGGTGCTGTAATGTCAGCCATTGCTTCCATAAGACCCTTCATCTTTTCAGATGCACGGCTCTTTTCCTTGAGTGCGATTACATCGCCAACACGAACGAGAATGGAGGGGATGTCAGCCTTCTTACCGTTGAGTGTGAAGTGGCCGTGACGAACAAGCTGTCTTGCTTCCTTACGGCTGGATGCCATACCCATTCTGTATACTACGTTGTCGAAACGTGTTTCGAGGATGGAGAGAAGGTTCTCACCGGAGATGCCTTCCTTCTTATCTGCTGCTACGTAGTACTTCTTGAACTGCTTTTCCTGAACACCGTAGTAACGGCGTGCTGTCTGCTTCTCTCTGAGCTGCATACCGTATTCCTTAACAGTCTTACGGCCTGCACCGTGCTGTCCGGGAACTGTTGCGCGGCGGGATACTGCGCACTTGTCTGTCAGACAACGGTCACCCTTAAGATAAAGCTTCTTTCCTTCTCTTCTGCAAAGCTTGCAGGAAGGTCCAGTATATCTTGCCATACTTTTTTCCTCCTTTTCAATTATACACGGCGACGCTTAGGAGGGCGACAACCGTTGTGAGGGATGGGTGTTACGTCTTTGATGAGAGTAATGTTAAGACCTGTTGTCTGGAGAGCGCGGATTGCTGCTTCACGTCCGCTTCCGGGACCCTTAACAAATACTTCTACTGTCTTCATGCCATGCTCCATAGCAAGCTTTGCTGCTGTTTCAGCTGCAACCTGTGCTGCGTAGGGAGTAGACTTTCTTGAGCCCTTAAAGCCCATTTCACCTGCAGAAGCCCAGGAAACTGCGTTACCGTGAGTATCTGTGATAGTGATGATTGTATTGTTGAAGCTGGAGCGGATGTGTGCTGCTCCGCTTTCAATATTTTTTCTTTCGCGGCGCTTCTTAACTGCTTTCTTTGCAACTTTAGCCATTGAATCTGCTCACTCCTTACTTCTTCTTATTAGCGATGGTCTTTGCGGGACCCTTACGTGTTCTTGCGTTTGTCTTTGTTCTCTGGCCACGAACAGGCAGACCTTTTCTGTGTCTGATGCCGCGGTAGCAGTTGATTTCAACAAGACGCTTGATGTTAAGAGCTACTTCACGACGAAGTTCACCCTCAACTGTGTAGTTGTTTTCGATCTCATCACGAAGCTTTGCAACCTCGTCTTCTGTAAGGTCCTTTGCTCTTGTGTCAGGATTGATGCCTGTCTTAGCAAGGATGTCCTTAGAACTCTTCAGACCGATACCGTAAATATAGGTAAGAGCGATTTCAATACGCTTCTGATTCGGAATATCAACACCGGATATACGAGCCATTTGCTAATTCACCTCTTTCAGGTATTTTTTTCGCCGATTTCGGCTTATTTGTCTATCAGGGACTCTAAATTAGCCCTGTCTCTGCTTGTGCTTGGGGTTTTCGCAGATGACCATTACATGACCGTGTCTCTTAATAACCTTGCACTTATCGCAGATTTTCTTAACAGAAGGCTTTACTTTCACAGTAATAACCACCTTTCGTTTATTTCAATTTGCGTTACTTTGTACGCCATGTTATTCTGCCCTTTGTAGGATCGTAGATGGAAACCTCTACTGTTACCTTATCGCCGGGGAGAATCTTTATATAATTCATTCTGAGCTTTCCGGAGATGTGCGCTGTTACGATCATCTCATTGGGAAGCTTGACCTTGAAGGTTGCGTTAGGCAGTGCCTCAACTACAGTACCCTCAAATTCAATTACGTCATCTTTCGGCATAATAAACTCCTGATACCTTTTTTTATGACTTTAAGTGATGCTTCTCACAATTCTCTTCAAATTCCCGAAGGAAATCATGAAGCCCTTTATCATTGCCCGTGCAAAGAGAGGTTAACACAGCTCCTTCGGCGGCTAAAACCGTAAGGTGGCTGAGATTCTTTTTTTTCGGGCTCGAAAGCTTATGGAGGTCGCCGTCTGCGATCAGAACTCGTCCGTCATCACAAACTCCGACTACCGCAAACACTCTGTATCTGTCTCTGCCGCATTTGCTGCGTACGATAGCTCCATGCCACATATCAGTTCACCTTTGTAAGAAGCAATGCTCCCTCTTCGGTGATAGCAACTGTATGTTCATAATGAGCGGACAGCTTTCCGTCTGCTGTTTTAACAGTCCAGCCATCGGGCATTTCTTTAACGCCGTACACACCAACGTTTACCATAGGCTCGATTGCTATTACCATACCCTTTGTGATTCTGGGACCTCTTCCGGGTGTTCCATAGTTAGGAACGCTGGGATCCTCATGGAGCTCGCTTCCTACGCCGTGGCCCACATACTTGCGGACTACGGAATATCCCATCCCGCTGATGTAGGAATCGATGGCGTGACCGATGTCGCCTATTCTGGCGCCCTCTTTTGCTGCTGCCTCAACTCCAAGCTCAAAGCTACGCTTCGTTGCTTCGATGAGACGCATCGCCTCGTCACTTACCTTTCCTACGGGGAATGTGTTTGCGCTGTCTCCGTGGTATCCTCCGATGAAAGCTCCAACGTCTATCTTAACGATATCGCCTTCCTTAAGAAATTTTCTCTTGGAGGGTATTCCGTGGATAACCTCATCGTTGATACTTATACAAGCACTGCCGGGAAATCCGCCGTAACCGAGAAATGATGGCTTGGCGCCGCATTTCTCGATATGGCATCTTATGATCTTATCAAGCTCTGCTGTGGAAACTCCGTCTCTCACAGCCTCACCTGCCAGGGCAAGTGCCTCGCCGGTTATTCTACCGGCAATTTGCATTTTTTTGATCTGTTCGGGATTCTTAATAAAAATCATGATAATTAAACTATGTTGCTCTCTCAGCCCTCAAGAGCTGCAGCAACGAGAGCTGTGGTATCTTCAAGCTTATCCTGACCCTCAACGATCTTGAGCATACCCTTGCCTGCGTAGAACTCTTTGATGGGCTCTGTTACAGCGTGGTATGTTTCAAGTCTTGCAGCGACAACCTCGGGATCGTCATCGGAACGACGAGTGAGCTTTTCGCCGCAGGGGCAATACTCGCCCTTGGGTGAAGGCTTGAATTCTGTATGGAAGGTTGCTCCGCACTTTGCGCAAACGCGGCGACCTGCCATTCTTGTGAGGATCTTTTCGTCGGGTACCTCTATGCTTAAAACCTCTGTGATCTCTACGCCCATTGCCTCAAGCGCTTCTGCCTGGGGTACTGTGCGGGGAAAACCGTCGAGGATAAAGCCGT
This sequence comes from Clostridia bacterium, assembly GCA_017482495.1. GTDB lineage: Bacteria > Bacillota > Clostridia > Oscillospirales > CAG-272 > Avispirillum. Next base: position 21,286 of record JAFUMU010000052.1, read on the forward strand.
TTACACAGTCCTCTTTTGCAAGTCTTTCACGGATAATACCGATCACTACTTCGTCAGGAACGAGTGCGCCTGCGTCGATATAGCTCTTCGCATTCTTACCCATTTCTGTACCGGACTGGATGGCGTCTCTGATGATGGCGCCTGTGGAGATTGCGGGGATATTGTACTTTTCAGAAATGATTTCTGCCTGTGTACCTTTACCTGCGCCGGGTGCACCGAGCAGTATAAGCTTTAAACTTCTCATATTCACACTCCGTATTATTCAAGGAATCCTCTGTAATGACGCATTGTCATCTGACCTTCGATCTCACGTGCTGTCTCAATTACAACACCTACTACGATGATGATGGAAGAGCCTCCGAATGCGAGACCTGCCATAACACCGCCGCTGATGATGTTGAGTACCATGGGGAACACGGCGATAAAGCCAAGGAAAATTGCGCCGATAAGAGTAACTCTGTTGAGAACACGTGTAATGTAATCGGAAGTAGGCTTACCGGGACGGATACCGGGGATGGATCCGCCGTTCTTCTTAAGATTATTGGATATTTCTACAGGGTTGAATGAGATCAGGATGTAGAAATAAGCAAATGCTATGATGAGCACCAGTGTAAGCACTGCATAGAGCCAACTGTCTGTACCGAACAGATCGAAGAAACCTGTCCAGAACTTGTTGAGCTTAACGCCTGCGTTAACAATGAGAACCTCGATTGTTGCGGGAAGGCTTACGATGGAGCTTGCAAAAATGATAGGCATAACGCCTGTGTTATTTACCTTAATAGGCAGTGTGGAGCTCTGGCCGCCATACATCTTACGTCCAACAACCTTCTTCGCATACTGAACCTGCAGTCTGCGCTCGGAGTTGGTGATGAAGACGATGAGGAGCACCATGCCGATTCCGATAATAACGGATGCTACAGCAATGATGATCTGCACTGCGTGGTGCATATCTGCTGAGTACTGACCCTTAATGAGAGACCAGAGGGCACTTACGATGGAAGGACCACTGGAAACGATGTTAGCAAAAAGGATCATGGAGATACCGTTACCGATACCATTCTCATTGATCTTTTCGGAGAGCCACATAACAAGTGAAGAACCTGCGCAGTAGCATGCTACGATTACGACAGCACCAAAGATCGTCTGGCCGTCTTTTGTAAGGTAGCTTGTTCCGTTGTAACCGTACTTAAGCATGGAATAGTATCCGATTGCTGTAATAAGCGCAAGCGCTACAGTTACGAATCTTGTGATCTGGTTCAGCTTCTTCTTTCCCTCTTCGCCTTCCTTAGAGAGTTTCTCAAGGGCAGGAATTGCTACGGAGAGAAGCTGGATAACGATGGATGATGTGATGTACGGTGAGATACCGAGTGCAAAGAGGGTCGCTCTTGCAAATGCACCACCGGACAGAATGTTAAGATACTGGAGTATGGATCCTTCCATTGCATTCATACTTGCCTGAAGATCAGGAATTACGAAGGGAACGGGGATCTGTGAACCAATTCTATAAAGAAGAAGGATGATCAGAACATAGATGATCTTTCTTCTGAGGTCATCGATCTTCCAAGCGTTTCTTATAGTCTGGAACAACTTACTTCACCTCAGTCTTTCCGCCTGCTGCTTCAATCTTCTCTTTTGCTGTTGCAGAGAAAACTGCAGCTTCAACTGTGAGCTTCTTTGTAAGCTCGCCGTCGCCAAGGACTTTAAGACCGTCGAGTGCTTTGTTGATAACACCCTTCTCCATAAGGTCTGCGAGTGTTACTGTTGCGCCATCTTCATATCTGGCATTAAGTGTGCCAACGTTTACTATTGCATAGTGGGTAGCAAATCTGTTCTTGAAACCTCTCTTAGGAAGCTTTCTGTACAGAGGGAGCTGACCACCCTCGAAGCCGGGACGTACGCCGCCGCCGCTACGAGCATTCTGACCCTTGTGGCCCTTACCTGCTGTCTTACCGTTACCGCTTCCGGGGCCTCTGCCCTTGCGGTAGTTAGACTTTACTGAGCCGGGTGCGGGTGAAAGTTCATGGAGCTTCATGGTTTTTCCTCCTTACCGTATATTTAAATGATTTTTTTGCATCGTAATGATGCGGTTTTGGAGTAGTTTATGCCTGCTCCACAGTTACAAGGTGAGAAATTACCTTGATTTTTCCGTCAAGCACAGGACCCTCTGCGTGAACGATTGTGTCACCGATCTTCTTAAGACCAAGGGATGCTGCTGTTGCCTTCTGGTTGGGCTTAGCACCTATAATGCTTTTTGTAAGTGTAACCTTAATCATTTTTAATTCCTCCTTAGCCCTTTGTAACCTTCTCAACGCTTACGCCACGAAGACGTGCAACTTCTTCAGCTGTTCTAAGCGCCTTGAGGCCTTCAAATGTTGCCTTTACAACGTTTGTGGGATTGTTGGAACGGAGGCTCTTTGCACGGATATTCTTGATACCTGCAAGCTCTACAACTGCACGAACAGTCTTACCTGCGATAATACCTGTACCGGGAGCGGCGGGCTTAAGAAGTACTCTGCCTGCGCCGAACTCGCCCTGAACCTCGTGGGGGATCGTTGTATCGTTGAGGGATACCTCGATCATATTCTTCTTAGCATCTTCGATACCCTTGCGGATAGCTTCGGGAACTTCTGCTGCCTTACCAAGACCGTAGCCTACGTGGCCGTTACCGTCACCAACGATCATGAGAGCTGCAAAACGAGCGATTCTACCACCCTTTACAGTCTTAGATACACGGTTAACAACAACGAGTCTTTCCTGAAGCTCCATTGTGGATGTATCAATTCTCTTTGCCATTTTTAATTACTCCTTAATTAGATGTTTAACTTTGTGGAAAATTAAACAGTGTACAAACCGGATTTCTTCGCTTGGCGAAAATCAGAACTTAAGTCCTGCTTCTCTTGCGCCTGCTGCAAGCTCCGATACACGTCCATGATAAATGTAACCGCCACGGTCAAATACAACTGTTTCGATACCAGCTGCAAGTGCCTTCTCAGCGATTCTTGTGCCTACCTTCTTAGCAGCTTCCTTGTTGCTGCCGATGCCCTCGAAGCCTGCTTCGATGGAAGAAGCGGAGACAAGTGTTACGCCCTTTACATCATCGATGATCTGAGCATAAATGTTTGCATTAGAACGGTATACAGCCAGTCTGGGACGGTCTGCAGTACCGGAAATCTTTGAACGAACTCTTGCGTGTCTCTTAAGACGCTGCTGGTTCTTATCCTTCTTTGATACCATGCCTGTCGTCTCCTTTCATTACTTACCGGCCTTACCGGACTTACGGCGAATAACTTCGTTCTCGTACTTAACGCCCTTACCGTGGTAGGGTTCGGGAGGTCTCTTAGCACGGATCTTAGCTGCTACCTGACCGCACTTCTGCTTGTCAGCGCTCTTTACGATGATTGTATTTGCGTCGGGAGCGTCGAATGTTACGCCGTCGCCTTCCTCAAATACTACGTCGTGAGAGTAGCCAAGGTTCATAACGAGCTTATTGCCCTGCTTTGCAACTCTGTAACCAACGCCTACGATCTGAAGCTTCTTCTGGTAGCCTTCCTTAACACCTACGATCATGTTGTTGATCAGTGTTCTTGTAAGGCCATGGAGAGCTCTCATTTCCTTTTCGTCGTTGGGACGAGCTACTGTGATCTTATCGCCATCACGTGTGATGGACATTGCTGTGGAAAATTCCTGTGTAAGTGTTCCGAGGGGACCCTTAACAGTTACTACGTTGTTATCACCGATTGTTACGTCAATACCTGCAGGTACTACGATCGGCTCTCTACCAATTCTTGACATATCAGCTTCCCCTTTCTCTTACCAGACAAATGCGAGGATCTCGCCGCCGACCTTTTCGCGTCTAGCCTTCTTGTCGGTCATAATGCCCTTGGAAGTGGATACGATTGCGATACCCAGACCGTTCATAACTCTGGGCATATCCTCGTAGTTGGAATAAATACGGAGACCGGGCTTGGACACTCTACGGATACCGTGGATTGCCTTCTGCTTGCCTGCCTCATACTTAAGGGTGATTCTGATAACTCCCTGCTTACCGTCTTCAATAACCTGAACGCCCTTGATATATCCCTCGTCGAGAAGAATATCAGCAATTGCCTTCTTCATATTGGAAGCGGGAACGTCAACAGTGTCGTGCTTTGCATTGCTCGCATTTCTGATTCTGGTCAGCATATCTGCGATTACGTCTGACATCTGCATTTTTTTATCCTCCTGTCATGCAAGTTTAGTTTTAATCTTGCTGCCGTGACTTTAGTCGCGGCCGCACACCGACGGTAAACTGCCGTGTGCAATTCCTGTCAGTGGGGAACTCGGGGTGCCGGGTTCGTATATCCGCGCTTTCGCGGTATATACGACCTTTCACGCTCCGTTTCTATATGCCGGAATATTTTCCGACCTTGACAATGCCGATTACCAGCTTGCCTTCTTAACTCCGGGAATCTCGCCCTTGTATGCGAGCTCTCTGAAGCAGATACGGCAGATGCCGTACTTTCTCATGTAGGAGTGGGGACGGCCGCAGATCTTGCAACGTGTGTACTCTCTTGTGGAATACTTCTGCTTCTTCTGCTGCTTAAGGATCATAGCTTTTCTTGCCATCTTAGTTCTCCTCTCCGGGCTTAGCAAAGGGTGCTCCCATAAGTGTGAGAAGCTCTCTTGCCTCAGCGTCTGTGTTTGCTGTTGTTACGAATACGATATCCATTCCGCGGATCTTGTCGATCTTGTCATACTCGATCTCGGGGAAGATAAGCTGCTCTTTGAGACCCAGTGCGTAGTTGCCGCGGCCGTCAAAAGCATCAGGATTGATACCCTTGAAGTCACGTACTCTGGGAAGAGCAAAGTTGAAAAGTCTGTCCATAAACTCGTACATTGTCTCGCCGCGAAGTGTTACCTTTGCACCGATCTTCATGCCCTCACGGAGCTTGAAGTTTGCAACGGACTTTCTTGCGAATGTAGGAACTGCCTTCTGACCTGTGATCATGGAAAGCTCTGCAACGATTGTATCGATAACCTTGGAGTTATCCTTAGCGTCGCCTGCACCTACGTTGAGAACGATCTTATCGAGCTTAGGAATCTGCATTACGCTCTTGTACTCGAACTTCTTCATAAGAGCGGGGGCAACATCAGCCTTATACATATCTCTCAGTCTAGCCATTATAGTTACCTCCTAATTAAATTTCTGCGCCGCACTTAGCGCATACTCTTACTTTCTTGTCTCCGTCCATCTTGTAAGCGGGACGTGTGCCCTTCTTACACTTGGAGCAGTAAAGCTGTGCCTTGCAAGCATAGAATGCTGCTTCAGCCTCAACGATACCGCCGTTTTCCTTGGGAGGACGGGGTCTAACGTGCTTCTTTACGATGTTTGCGCCCTCAACGATGATCTTGCCTTCCTTGGGAGATACCTGAAGTACCTTACCAATTGTGCCCTTATCGTCGCCGGAAACAATGATTACTGTATCGTCGCGTCTAACATGAAGTTTTTTCATTTTTACGTTACCTCCTTACAGTACTTCCGGTGCAAGGGAGAGGATCTTTGTGTACTCATGCTCACGAAGCTCACGAGCTACAGGTCCAAAAATACGTGTTCCCTTGGGGTTTTTATCTTCATTGATGATAACTGCTGCGTTTTCATCGAACTTAATGTAAGAACCGTCGGCACGGCGAAGTCCCTTAACGCTTCTTACTATAACAGCCTTAACAACGTCGCCCTTCTTAACAACGCCGCCGGGAGCTGCCTTCTTTACAGCACATACTACAACATCACCGATGTTGCCGTAGCGTCTGCCGGAGCCGCCCAACACTCTGATGCACATAAGTTCCTTTGCACCTGTGTTGTCAGCTACCTTCATTAATGACTGCTGCTGAATCATAGCAAGTCCTCCTATTTGAATTTACGGTATGCTCTTTGACATACTCTATATTTGAGGAAGTGGTGAATTACTTCGCCTTCTCGATAATCTCAACAAGACGCCATCTCTTAGACTTGGAGAGAGGTCTTGTTTCCATAACCTTTACGGTATCTCCGATGCCGCACTCGTTGTTTTCGTCATGAGCGTGGATCTTTACTGTTCTCTTAATGATCTTGCCGTAAGTGGGATGCTTTACATTATCTGCAATAGCGATAACGATTGTCTTGTCCATCTTGTCGCTGACAACCTTGCCCACTCTTGTCTTTCTCAGTGCGCGTGTTTCGTTTGCCATCTGCTTTTACCCCCTTACGCTTTCTTTTCACGAATAACTGTCATTACTCGTGCGATATCTTTCTTCACATCTGCAATCTTGTGGGGGTTGTCAAGCTGGTTGATTGCGAGCTGGAAGCGAAGATTGAAGAGTTCCTGCTTGAGATCTGCAAGCTTTGCGCCGAGATCTGCTTCGGACATTTTTCTAAGTTCTGTTGCTTTCACCGCTTATCCCTCCACTTCATTATCGAGCTGCTCCTTGGTCGCGAAACGACACTTGATGGGGAGCTTGTGCATTGCAAGACGCATAGCCTCGCGAGCTACTTCCTCGGATACGCCATCCATCTCGAAGAGTACACGGCCGGGCTTAACTACTGCTACCCAGTACTCAGGTGAACCCTTACCGGAACCCATTCGTGTTTCAGCAGGCTTCTCTGTGATAGGCTTATCGGGGAATATCTTGATCCAAACCTGACCGCCACGGCGGATGTATCTTGTCATCGCGATACGGGCTGCCTCGATCTGGTTACTTGTGATCCATGCGGGCTCCTGTGCTACGAGACCGAAGTTACCGTTTGTGATCTTGTTTCCGCGGAGTGCGCGGCCCTTCAGACGGCCTCTGTGTACGCGTCTGTATTTAACTCTCTTAGGCATTAACATTAGCGTGCGCCTCCTTCTTTGTTCTCTCTGGGTGCACGGGGTGCGCGGGGACCTCTGTTGTCACGTCTGTCACCGCCGCGACGGTTGTCGCGTCTGTCGCCACGTCTGTTGTCACGTCTGTCACGACGATCTCTCTGCTGACGCTTCTCCTCAGAAGCACCTGTCTGGATACGAGCTACCTCAGGAAGAACCTCACCCTTGTAGATCCAAACCTTTACGCCGATCTTACCGTAGGTTGTGTTAGCTTCCCAGAAGCCGTAGTCGATATCAGCACGAAGTGTCTGAAGCGGAATTGTACCCTCGTGATAGTGCTCGCTACGAGCGATTTCAGCACCGCCAAGACGGCCGGATACTGTGATCTTGATACCCTTAGCGCCCATTCTCATTGTACGGCCGATAGCCTGCTTCATAGCACGGCGGAAGCCGATACGACGCTCAAGCTGGCTTGCAATGTTCTCAGCTACGAGCTGTGCACTCATTTCTACAGGCTTAACTGCAATTACGTTTACAGATACAGGAACACCTGCCATCTTTTCAACGTCTGCTCTGAGCTTCTCGATTTCAGAACCGTCACGACCGATGATCATACCGGGCTTTGCGCAGTGGATGTACACGCGCATCTTGCCTGTGTTGTCTCTCTCGATCTCGATTCTGGGAATGCCTGCAGGCATAAGACGCTTCTTGAGGTAATTTCTTACCTTATAGTCATTTACCAGTGTATCGCCAAAAACTTCGTCCTTAGCATACCATCTGGAGTCCCAGTTCTTAATAACGCCCACTCTGAGACCGTGGGGATTAACCTTCTGACCCATTCTAAAGCGCCTCCTTTACTGTTTCTCTGCAACTGCAAGGGTGATGTGGCTTGTTCTCTTGAGAATTCTGTCGCCGGAGCCCTTGCCGCGGGGCATCATTCTCTTGAGTGTCATACCGGGTGTAACGAAGCACTCGGATACGTAAAGCTTTTCAACATCCATGCCGAAGTTGTTTTCTGCGTCTGCAACAGCACGGTCAAGCAGCTTGACAAGATACTCACAAGCGGACTTGGGAGTTGTCTTAAGAATACCGCGTGCTGTCTTTACATCTTTACCACGAATAAGGTCAAGCACGATGCTTACCTTGCGGGGGGAGATGCGAACAAATTTAAGATAGGATCTTGCTTCCATTTTACATTTCCCTCCTTATATTACTTCTTACCGTTGTTGGAAGTCTTGGAACCTGCATGGCCCTTGAAAGTACGTGTGGGAGCAAACTCACCGAGCTTGTGTCCTACCATATCTTCAGTTACATATACAGGAATATGCTTTCTTCCATCATGAACGGCAAATGTGTGTCCCACGAATTCGGGGAATATTGTAGATGCTCTGGACCATGTCTTGAGCACTTTCTTCTCGCCCTTCTCATTCATAGCGCATACGCGAGCGTACAGCTTTGCTTCAACGAAGGGTGCCTTCTTTAAACTTCTGCTCATTTAAATTGCTCCTTCCTTACTTGCTGTTTCTGCGTTTTACGATGAACTTATCTGTTCTTGCCTTCTTGTTACGTGTCTTGTAACCAAGAGCAGGCTTACCCCAAGGAGTTACAGGGCCGGGACGACCGATAGGAGAACGTCCCTCACCACCACCGTGAGGATGGTCGCAGGGGTTCATTACGGAACCGCGTACTGTAGGACGGATGCCCATGTGACGCTTACGACCTGCTTTACCGATCTTAACTGTGTCATGCTCGATGTTACTTACCTGACCGATTGTTGCCTTACAGTCCATACGGATGTAACGAACTTCACCGGAGGGAAGTCTTACCTGAGCCATAGAGCCTTCCTTTGCCATGAGCTGTGCCTGAACACCAGCTGCACGAACAAGCTGTGCACCCTTACCGGGGTAGAGCTCTACGTTGTGGATGAATGTACCAACGGGGATAGCATGGATAGGAAGTGTGTTACCGGGCTTGATATCTGCATTCTCGCCGGAGTAAAGAACCATACCGTCTGTTACGCCAACAGGGCAGATTACGTAGCTCTTGTTGCCGTCCTCATCCTGGAGGAGTGCAATGTAAGCTGTTCTGTTAGGGTCGTACTCAACACCGATTACTGTAGCAGGCTTCTCGCTTGTGCGCTTGAAGTCGATGATACGGTACTTCTGACGGTTTCCACCACCCTTGTGACGAACTGTGATTCTACCGTAGCTGTTACGGCCGGAATGCTTCTTCTTAACTGTAATAAGACTCTTTTCGGGAGCCTTCTTTGTAATTTCCTCAAAGGAGGGAACCGACATATTTCTTCTAGCCGGTGTCGTAGGCTTATACTTGATTGTAGGCATTTTCTACTCCTCCTTAGTTCATACCCTCGAAGAACTCGATTGTCTTGGAGTCAGCTGTAAGTGTTACAATCGCCTTTGTCCAAGCAGCGGTGTGACCAACGCTGTAACGGAGTCTCTTGGGCTTACCTTTCATATTGATTGTGTTAACGTCAGCAACCTTAACACCGAAAAGCTCTTCAACTGCCTTAGCAATTTCAGGCTTTGTTGCATCGCTTGCAACCTTAAATGTGTACTTCTTGGCAGAAATACCGTCCATTGCCTTCTCTGTGATGATAGGCTTCAGAATGATGTCCTGTGCAAGTTTCATTTTGCGTACACCTCCTCGATTTTCTCGACTGCAGCCTTAGCTACAACAAGGGAGTCACAGTTGAGAATGTCATACACATTGATTGTGTTGTACTGTGAAACCTTAACGCCGGCGATGTTTGCAAGGCTTCTTACTGCCTTGGAATCGTTGTCAGCAAGAACTACGAGAGACTTCTTTGCTGCGCCGATTGCCTTGAGCATATCAGCCATTACCTTTGTCTTATACTCTGTTGCTGCGATTGCATCAACTACGATCATCTCGTTTGCTGCAACCTTAGAAGAGAGTGCGCTGAACATAGCAAGTCTCTTGACTTTCTTGTTCATCTTTACCTTATAGGTACGGGGCTTAGGACCGAGAGCCACACCGCCGTGTGTCCACTGGGGAGCACGTGTGGAACCCTGTCTTGCGCGGCCGGAGCCCTTCTGTCTCCAGGGCTTTCTACCGCCACCGGAAACCTCTGTACGTGTGAGTGTAGACTGTGTACCCTGTCTCTGGTTCATAAGATATGCTCTTACTGCAGAGTGGAGCACAGCTGCATTGATCTCAGCACCGAATACTTTGTCGGACAGGCTCATTGTGCCAACCTCAGCACCTGCCATATTTACTACTTTAATCTCAGGCATTTATGTGTCCTCCTTTCCGACTTATGCTTTAACACTGTCGCGGATAAATACGATACCGCCGCGAGCACCGGGAACAGCGCCCTTTACTGCGATAAGACCTTTTTCCGCGTCAATCTTAACTACTTCAAGATTAAGAACAGTAACCTGCTCGTTACCGTACTGACCAGCCATCTTCTTGTTCTTGTATACACGAGAAGGTGTGGAACAAGCACCCATAGAACCAACCTGACGGTGGATAGGACCTGTACCATGTGTCATTCTGAGAATGTGGTTGCCCCATCTCTTAACTGCACCTGTGTATCCGCGACCCTTTGTAATGCCTGTAATGTCGACCTTTTCGCCGCAAGCGAAGGTATCGGCGGCCACTACATCGCCAACGTTCATATCAGCTGCATTGTCAAGA
>JAFUMU010000053.1 GCA_017482495.1 Clostridia bacterium
AGGTATCTGAGGGAGAGTTTTGAAACAGGATATGAGCTTTCACCGGGGGAAATAAGATATGCCGCAGTCATTGTATCAAAAATGCAGGTGGGTACTATGCCGTAGAAAGCGCACTGCATGCACAGCTTCTTATAATCGTGACAAACAACGCCCTCTTCCAGCAGTTTCTTGGCTGAAAGTATGTCTGTCATAATTCTTTTCTTGCCGTCAGTTGCAATCAGCATTTCACCCAGCACCGCAACAGACGCAACACCTTCAAGTTCACAAGGATCTCCCTCTGTAAGCGGAGGTATAACTATGTTCTCTGCAGTCTCATCCTCTTTTTCAAGTCCGAATCGTTTCATCAATGCTGAAAACTCAAGACGCACAAAAAGCTCCGACAACGCCTTATTATCAGGCTTTGCCTCAAGCTCGGTCACAGAAGCTCCCACAGGAGCATCGCGGCTTATCCTTGCAAGCTCAAGGGACATATATGCGTTATTCTTGCCTGAAATAAGCTTCTCTTTTGCCGACTTTCCTGCACCGCCGAGGTTTTCATCTTCGTAAAGCAAGTCAAGGCTTCCTGTGGCAGAAATAAGCTTAAGCGCAGTTTTCTCGCCTATGCCGGCTACTCCGGGAATATTATCGGAGGTATCTCCCATAAGAGCCTTCACGTGGACAAATTGATCAGGGGTGATTCCGTATTCCTCAGAAAACTTTTCGGGGGTATATACTATATCTTCCTTAGTCTTAACAAGAATAACACTTGTAGTATCAGTTATAAGCTGAAGAGAATCTCTGTCTCCGGTAAGGATATAGGAATGGATATTCCCTGATGCGTCTCCCATACCCGCAAGAGTGCCCAAAATGTCATCCGCCTCCCATCCCTCGCAGGTGAGCACTGTGAACCCGATATCACGCGCCGCGTCCTTTGCTATGGGAAGCTGAATTGCAAGCTCTTCAGGCATGCCTTTTCTTGTAGCCTTATATCCATCGTACATTTTATGCCTGAAGGTAGGCGCCTTCAAATCGAAAGCACATGCCATATAATCGGGCGAAAGTGCATCAATGTGTTTTTTCAGTATATTAACAAATCCGTAAACGGCATTAGTAGGTGTTCCGTCCTTTGTAGTCAGCGGACGTATTCCGTAAAACGCTCGGTTAAGTATGCTGTTACCGTCTACTATCAGTAATTTTTTCATATCCGTACCTCTTATCATTATGCATATATTTTACCCCATTTTTTATATTAAGTCAACAGTTATCATTTTCGGGGAAAACCTCTCTTTCGGAGAGAGGTTCTTCCCCGTACCGTGAACCCCCAAGGCTCGGCAAGCTCGCATTGGGGAACCCCGGCCACCCCTTTCCAGAGAACTTTGAATAGGAGTGAATATTATCAGGTGCGCAGAACCAGCGCGTCTTCCCGCCCAAATGCTGAGGCATTTGGGGAAAGGAAAAGAAGAAGGATTTGAAAACGGAAGCTCGTTTCCGTTTTTAAATCCTTCTTCTTTTCGCGGCGACTGTAGTCGCCTACGGGAAGACTAATCTATCCCAAACCGCTCCGAATCCCGGTCAGCTGTAGAATATCGTAGCCACCAAAATGCGCGTTAATTAAAAAGGTTTGGAGGGGTGTGGGGGACCTTTCCTTAAAAGGTCCCCCACATAAAACATACAGCAATTATTAAAATACCATCTTAACGGCAGAGCCCTTGACCTCAATGTCGGTATGCTTATAAGCGCCGCCGAATTCACCGTCAAGTGTCCAGGGAATTTCAACATCACTTTCGAAAACTGCCTTCTTTGTTTTGAACATATAAACAGAAGATTCGTCAGCAGTCTGCATAACGAGAGCATTGATGACCTTCTGCATTTCAACAGGACTCTTAGGATGTCGGACAAGAACGATCTCCATTTCACCGTCATCATACAAAACATTCTGCATGATAGGCATTGTAAATCCGCCCACCCTTCTGGAGTTGCTGACCATACCGTAGATAAAGTCGCCCTCTATCTCACCGCCGTCATAAGTCATCTTAAGCTTGTAAGGTTTGGCAGTGCTGAAAGATTTCAGTCCTTCAATAATATACGCTGCGTGACCGAGATTTTTCTTCATTTCACGGCTTGTAAGATACGAAACGTCGGAAAACATACCGAATGCCGCAACATACATAAACGGTGCACCGTTGAGAATACCGAGATCAGTATCTCTTGTAACTCCATCAACAATTTGCTTTGCCGCGCCCACAGCCACAGTATCGATCCTTCTGGAGTTGGCAAAATCGTTGGTAGTGCCTCCGGGAATATATCCGATCAGAGTGTCCAAGCCCGCCTCGTATATGGCACCTGCAACCATATTGAGAGTGCCGTCACCGCCGCAACAAACGATTATATCATAGACCGCAGATTCCTTTGCCGCTGTGACCATGTCTTCCTTACTTTTTGTAAGTCTGACCGTCACCTCGTAGTCACCTCCAGCAAACACCTCAATAACTTCCATAAGACTGTCATTGAGCACCAGCTTTCCCGACACGGGATTTATAAGAAAAAGCATTTTTTTCATATGCTGAATCTCCTTTCGCAAGCTATGATAATTGTATGCCTAAAAACATTCCTTGTCAATGAAATCGGGACTTTTTTAACAATATATTCTCAAATTCAGTTGCGCGGAGGGGCACTATGTGATATACTGAAGTTGCTACACATACTATATTATTTAAGGTTGAAATCATGAATCACTACCCTGTTGCAGTCAATTCCTGCAAAGCATATAACGACAGCCTTACAGAGCTTATCTATAACCAGATGAAGGCCTCCGGCGTTACAAAGGAGATGCTTGACGGCAAGAAGATCGCCATAAAGCCCAATCTCGTTATCTCCAAAAAGCCTGAGATCGGCGCAACCACCCATCCTGTTTTCCTCAGATGCGCCGTTTCTGCCCTTAAGATGTTCGGCGCAGAAAACGCAGAATACATAGTTGCCGAAAGCTCGGGCGGCCCCTACACGACGGCTACCATCAAGAATCACTACAGCGTTTGCGGTATCGGCGAAGAGTGCGGTGCACCTCTTAACTACTCTACCGATGCGCAGATAGTTATGTATCCCGAGGGTACCACCTGCAAAAGATTTAACGTTATTTCTCCTATTGCAGAGGCAGATGTTATTCTCAACGTTTGCAAGCTGAAAACCCATTCGCTGACAAAAATATCATGCGCTCAAAAAAACTATTTTGGAGTTATCCCCGGAATAGAAAAATTTGAGATGCACGCCGCATACAGCGACCAGAAGGACTTCCGCAGTATGCTCTGCGATCTTTCCGAAATGCTAAGATCAAATAAAACTCTTATAAACGTTTGCGACGGTATTCTGGGTATGGAGGGCAACGGCCCCACAGGCGGCACACCCCGACACTTCGGCGTTGTGCTCACGTCTCTCTCCCCCTACTGCCTCGACCTTGCGGCAGAAAAGATACTGGGCTTTGAGGGTACTGCTCCTATGGTTACTCTCGCAAAGGAAAGAGGACTTTGCCCCGACTCTGCAGATAAGCTGACCGTTCTGGGAGAAAGCCTTGACGATCTTGTAATAGACGACGTTGTTCCCCCCGACTCTCAGAGAAAGACATTCCTCTCTCAGCTTCCCAATATTATGGGAGGCAAGCTGGCAGGCTTTTTCAGCCCCAAGCCTTATATCAACACTTCAAAATGCGTGGGCTGCGGCGAATGTGTTCGCTCCTGCCCTATGCATACCATCGAGCTTGTTGAAAAAAGCGGCAAGAAGCAGGCTAAGATCAACAGAGGTGATTGTATCCTCTGCTACTGCTGTCAGGAGCTTTGCCCCATAGTAGCCGTTGACGTTAAACAAAACTTCCTTATAAAGCTGGTACACTGATATGAAAAACATCACCCTTAACGCACCTGCCAAGATAAATCTCTATCTTGACGTTCTCGGTCGCCGTGCCGACGGATATCACGAAATAGAAAGCATTATGCAAACTGTCTCACTTTGCGACGTCATCGACGTTACCCTCGCAGACAGCGGCATCACCCTTACGGCAAGCGAGGACACAGTTCCCCTTGACGAAAAGAATCTTGCCCACAAGGCTGCAAGGCTCTTCTACTCTCACACGGGAATCGACGGCGGCGCAAAAATACACATCGAAAAGCGCATCCCCGTTTCAAGCGGCCTTGCAGGAGGAAGCACCGACGCAGGCGCAACTCTTAAGGCGCTGAACGAGCTTTACGGATTCCCCGTTTCAAACGACGAGCTTCTCGCTCTGGGCGCAAAGCTTGGCGCCGACGTCCCCTTCTGTATGGAGGGCGGATGCGTTCTCTGCAGAGGAATCGGCGAAAAAATGCAGAAGATCGAGCCTATGACCCCCTTCACGGTAGTTATCGCACGTGGAGGCGAGGGAGTTTCCACTCCTGCGGCATACAGAATGCTTGACGAGCGATTCGGCGAATTTCTTGCCCGCCCCTTCAGCGACGTTCAGAGAACTATTTCTGCAGTTGAAATGGACGACCTGAACGCACTCTCTCTTTCCGTTTTCAACGTTTTCGAAAGCGTTGTTCTTCAGGATCACAAGGAAGCATCTCTTTACAAGGGAGTACTTCAGGACAACGGAGCGCTTGTTTCCATGATGAGCGGAAGCGGCCCCGCTGTTTTCGGAATATTCGATGACACGGAAAAGGCAGACTACGCACATCACAGTCTCTACGATCTCGGCGCAAGGTCCTTTGTTTGTACAGCCAGATAACAAAAAAAGAATCCCCGATACTCGGGGATTTTTTTACTTCCAGCCTAAAACAATTCTTGATCTTTGGGAATACACAAGCCTTCCTTCTTTGGTAACCTCATAGTCAGCGTCTGTGCTGTTAGAAAGCTTGGTTCCGTCATCAAGAACTGTATATGAAGTTTTATATCCTGCATACGACGTGTACGAGCCTTCGTATATTTTATAATCCTTGACGTTATAATCTACGATTGCAGGAAAAATCTTTACAAAATATATTGAAAGCACAAATACCGTAACAGCAACACACACGGCATTGAAAGCAAAATTGTTTCTTTTGAGTCGTGAAGCTAATGAGGGGCGAGGATGACGGCTGTTATACTGTTTCAACGCAGTTTCATATTTGCGCATTGAATAGGCGCTCCTCCCTGCGTTCTGCTTAAGCTTCTTTAATCGTCTCTTTTCCTTTGGATCATATGCGCTTACGTCCATTGCGTTTATTTTATATATCAAAAACCATATTACAGAAAACGCTAAAACGATCACAGCGGTTGCAAACCAGAAGACGGTAAGCAGCCTCCCCTCATAGATAGGGATTCCTTCAAATTCGGGCACGATACCACCTGTTCCTTTCAATAATGATACTCAGGTACGGCCTTTTTAAGAAGAGCACGTATCTCGTCACCATCCGAATCAGAAGCCTCTCTGAGCATCTGAAGAATGCCGAAAAGCTCTTCTCGGTCCATTTCTGCGGCCTTGCCCTTATATATAAGATCGTTATCCGTCTTTTCAAGACCTTCTCCCGTAAGGAGCAGCTCTTCAAAAAGCTTTTCTCCCGGGCGAAGTCCTGTATATTCTATTTTTATATCCTTATCGGGCTCATATCCGCAGAGCCTTATAAGATTTCTCGCAAGCTCGTCTATTCTGACAGGATTGCCCATATCAAGAACGAATATCTCGCCCTTGTCCGCATAAAGGCTGACCCTCAGAACAAGAGACACCGCCTCGGGAATCGTCATAAAATATCTGATAACGTGGCTGTCAGTAACGGTAACGGGACCGCCTCGGTCTATCTGCGACATAAAGAGAGGAACTACGCTTCCGCTGCTTCCAAGCACGTTTCCGAATCTTACGCAGGCAAATTTAGTAGCATATTCTCTTGCAAGAACTCCCACTATCATCTCGCATATTCTCTTGGAGGCGCCCATAACGCTTGTGGGGTTGACCGCCTTATCCGTGCTTATAAGAACGAATCTTTCAGCGCCGTATTTCCCTGCCGCCTCGGCTATGTTGAGTGTGCCGATTATATTATTCTTAACTGCCTCTCCGGGAGAGTCCTCCATCAGGGGAACGTGCTTATGCGCCGCCGCATGAAAAACTGCCTGCGGTCTGTAACTTTCAAATATCCTCTCAAGGCGCACTTTATCTCTCACAGAGCCTATCACAACAGCCACATCAAGAAAAGGATGCTCTGCCGCAAGCTCGTTCAGAACAGAATATGAGTTATTTTCACTGATATCAAGTATAACAAGCTTCCTTGGCTTCATCGCCGCAACCTGCCTGCAGATCTCGCTGCCGATAGATCCGCCGCCGCCGCTTACAAGAACTGTCTTCCCAAAAACAGTATCAAGGCTTCCGCATTCAAGCTTTATGCTATCTCTGCCAAGCAGATCCTCATATCGAATATCAGAAAGTCCGATAGCTCCCATATTTCCTCCCCTTTCCTCTTTTAATGCCATTGTATCACCATTTTTCTACTATTGCAAGGCTTTATTTGCGGGGAGGATTCTTTTATTGTGGGGGCTTTTTAAGGAAAAGCCCCCACGCCCCCAAACCTTTTTGAATGGTTTTATGCAAGGGGGATTTTGAGGAAATCCCCCCTGCACCCCCAAACCTTTTAAACAAACGCTTATTTATGCGGTTACGGTATTCTAAAGCGAAGCGGGATTCGGAGCAGTATAAGGTAGGTTAGTCTTCCCGTATGCGACCGTAGGTCGCCCAGAAAAGCAAAAGGATATTGAAAAAGGAAGCTCGTTTCCTTTTTCAATATCCTTTTCTTTTCCTTATCCCCAATGCACAGCATTGGGGCGGGAAGGCGCGCTCGTTCAGCACACCGTATTACGTTCACCCATATTCAAAGTTCTCTGGAGGGGGTTCGGGGGAAGCCTCTCTGCGAAAGAGAGGTTCCACCGAAAAAGCTCTCGGCGGGAATGCGCGAACGTTCAGCGCACTATATAAAATCCCTCCCTATTCAAAGTTCTCTGAAAGGGGGTATGGGGGGAATCTCTCTCCGAAAGAGAGATTCCCCCCAAATTAATCACTTTATCCATTTAATGAAGCTGTAGCTGTCAAGTATCTGAAAATACTTAGCGAGTCTTTCGTAGAGAGGGTTAGCCTTCTCACCGAAATGAGCTTCCACCTCACGGCCGATCTCAAGGATATCCTTTTCGCCGTCCATAATGGGCCAGATAAAGCTGCCCATTTCGTCCAGGTGGATATTGGAGACCTTAGGCTTTTTCAGAAGTATCTGAGTTATCTTCTTCATAAAGCCCTTGTTAACTATGTGGAGAGTAACGATACCGTTTTCATCCACGTCCCAGGTTATCTCATCGGGACGGGCGGGGATCTTTTCCAGATAGTTTTTGGAGATTACCTCTTTTTTATTTTTTCTCATCAGTTCTTCTTGCGCTTCTTAAATACGGAGAACATAAGAAGGCTTGCGATAATGAGAGCGAAGAGAACGAGGCTGAGCACTGTGGAAACAGTGTTGCTGAAGCCAAGCTTGCCAGAGATATCGAGAACGGAGTCGATACCGAACACAGCGAAGAGAGCGAGGAGGATACCAACGAGACCTTCGCCTGCGATCATACCGGAGCAGAAGAGAATACCGTCGCTAACGATAGCCTTCTTCTCTTCTTCAGGCTTCTTCATCTTATCGAATACAAGACGTACTAGACCGCCTACCATAATGCAAGCATTAAGGTGAACAGGGAGATAGATGCCGATAGCGAAAGGAAGAACGGGAATACCGATAAGCTCGATAACAACTGCTATACCGATACCGATAAATACGAGAGTCCAGGGGAGGTTGCCTTCCATAACACCCTCAACGATGAGCTTCATAAGGGAAGCCTGAGGTGCTGCAAGCTCTTCAGAGCCGAAGCCCCAAGCAGAGTCAAGAAGGTAAAGTGTTCCGCCGATAGCAAATGCTGCTGCAACAACACCAATAACCTCAGCGATCTGCTGCTTCTTAGGTGTAGAGCCAAGGAGGAAGCCTGTCTTAAGGTCCTGTGATGTATCGCCGGAGATAGCTGCTACGATACAGATGATGGAACCGATAGCGATAGCACTTCTCATGCCCTCGTTACCTGTAGAGCCTGTGAACTTAAGTACGAGTGTTGCAACAAGGAGAGTTGCAATAGCCATACCGGAAACGGGATTGTTGGAGCTACCAACGATACCAACCATTCTGGAGGAAACTGTTGCAAAGAAGAAACCGAAAATTACAACGATAATTGCACCGATAAGTGTTACAGGAATAGCGGGAACCAGCCATACAAGGAGGGTGAGCACTGCGATAGCGATAAGAACTATCTTCATGCTGATATCCTGCTCTGTTCTGAGAGCACCTGCGCCGCCCTTAGAGCCTGCCATGCTCTTCATTGCACCAACGAATGTAGAAACGATAAGGGGAAGATTCTTGATAAGGCTGATGATACCGCCCGCTGCAAGAGCACCTGCACCGATGTAACGAATGTAGTTATCCCAAATACCGCTTGCGCCTTCTGCCGCAAATATCTCACCGATCGGAACTGTTCCGGGATAGAGAGTCATTGCTTCGCCGAAGAATACGATCATGGGAATGATGACCATCCAGCTAAGTACGCCGCCTGCAAACATATAGGAGGAGATTCTGGGACCGCAGATGTAACCAACGCTCATTACTGCGGGATAGATCTGTGTTCCGATCTCGCCCTTATAGCCGGAAGCCTGAACCTTGAAGCCTACCTCGCCGGGAACTGCTCTGAGACCGTCGATGATAAACTTAAAGAGAGCCGCAAAGCCCATACCTGCAAATACTGTGGAAGCATTTGCACCGCCCTCTTCACCTGCCAGAAGAACCTCGGCACAAGCCTGTCCTTCGGGATAAGGAAGAGTTGCATGCTCTTTTACGATAAGTGCGTTACGAAGGGGCACCATAAAGAACACACCGAGGAGACCGCCGAGGAGGGCAATAAGTGTGATCTCGATAATGCCGGGTTTCTTGAAGCCCTCAATCTCGGCCGCCCACAGGAAAAGTGCGGGAAGTGTGAAGATCGCACCTGCTGCAAGAGATTCACCTGCAGAGCCAAGTGTCTGTACGATATTACTTTCGAGTATGGAGTTCTTACGCATGATAACGCGAATAACGCCCATTGCAAGAACAGCCGCGGGAATGGAGGCAGATACTGTCATACCTACTCTCAGACCCAGATACGCATTTGCTGCACCAAATACTACAGAGAGAATGATGCCCATTACAATAGATGTTATTGTAAGCTCGGGAGTTACCTTCTCCGCCGGAATATAAGGCTTGAAGTTGTTCTGGTTTTTGTCCATTTTCTTACTTGCCTTTCATTTTTGTTTAGGTAGGTCAGGATTCTTTTACAGATCTCTATACATAAAGAAAACAGTCAGGGTTGTTTGGGCTCTAACTGTTTTCAATTTGCGCTTTGATTATACTGTATTACTTTTCGAGAATTATTCCCACTCAATTGTGCCGATAGGCTTGGGTGTGAGGTCGAGAAGTACACGGTTGATACCGTCTACCTCGTGGGTAATACGGTTTGTTATATGATGGAGGATATCATAAGGGATCTCTTCGATTGTTGCTGTCATAGCGTCTACTGTATTGACAGCGCGGATGATCGCAGGCCAACCCTCGTAACGCTTGCCGTCCTTAACGCCTACGCTCTTGAAATCGGGAACAGCGATGAAATACTGCCATACCTTACCTGCAAGGCCGCACTTATCGAATTCTTCTCTGAGAATTGCGTCTGCCTCGCGGAGAGCGTGAAGTCTGTCTCTTGTGATAGCGCCGAGGCAACGAACACCAAGTCCGGGGCCGGGGAAGGGCTGACGGAATACCATCTCGTCGGGAAGACCCAGCGCCTTACCAACAACACGTACCTCATCCTTATAAAGAAGTGCAACGGGCTCAACAAGACCCATCTGCATATCCTCGGGAAGTCCGCCAACGTTATGATGTGCCTTAACACCGTCGCTCTCGAGAATGTCGGGGTAGATTGTACCCTGTGCAAGGAAGGAGATACCTTCCAGCTTTGCTGACTCTTCGTCAAACACCTTGATGAATTCGCCGCCGATGATCTTTCTCTTCTTCTCGGGCTCTTCTACGCCTGCAAGAAGATCAAGGAAACGGTCGGTTGCGTCAACGTAGATAAGGTTAGCGTCAAGCTGATTACGGAATACCTCGATAACCTGCTCGCTTTCGCCCTTACGCATAAGTCCGTGATTAACGTGAACACATACAAGCTGCTTGCCGATAGCCTTGATAAGGAGCGCTGCTACAACGGAGCTGTCTACACCGCCGGAAAGTGCAAGAAGAACCTTCTTGTCTCCTACCTGAGCGCGAACTGCTTCGATCTGCTCTGCAATAAACGCATCTGCAAGCTCTTTTGTTGTGATCCTCGCCATATCTTCAGGTCTTTTAATGATCTGCATAAAAATCCTCCTAACTGAATACCTAACAGTTACTACTTATTATACACAATTACGCCATATTTAGCAAGTAGCAATATTGCCAAAAATCACGTTTTCTCCACCAAAATATAACACATTTCTGTTATATTCTTACAACAAAAGCCACAAATGCGACTGAAAAAATCAGTCGCATTTATTTTTTGACAGTTTTTACTGAGCCTGAGCGCTTTTTAGTAAGTATTACAAATATGATAACGGTAGATGATATGACCGCCACAGCGAATATGAACACCCCTGACATATCCCGTACCTGTGACAGAACAGGCGATACATATGCCCTCAGCTCATCATCTGTAAGCCTTGCACTTCGTACGCTTATGTCCGTTATCTCGACCATTGCTTCAGCATCTATGTCAAGGATGACAGCCACGTACTCTATACGGTCGGCATAAAGAAATCCGCCAAGATCAAGGTCAACATCATTTTTTCCGCTTGTGAAATATCCCTTATATTCCGCTCTTGCGCCTGTTGCTCCCAGGACAACCTTCACAGGAACAGCGGCTCC
>JAFUMU010000054.1 GCA_017482495.1 Clostridia bacterium
GGCTCGACGAAGCGGCGGGATGAGGGCATCCCGCCCTACAGAGACAGAGGGGACATTCACCGTAGGGAGCGGGCATGTTCACCGAAGCCGATTGATGCGGGCGATCGATGATCACCCCTACAGGCGAAACGGGCGTCTCCACCTGTAGGGGAGAGCATTGCTCTCCCGCTTGAAAATCTTTAAGCTTTACGAACCCACTGTAGCTATAGACAAATTAAGCATTCTCGAAAGCGACGAATGTCGCGTGGGAAAGGGAAAGAAGATCAAGAAAGGAAGCTTGTTTCCTTTCTTGATCTCCTTTTTCTTTCCCTATGCCCAAATCCCATTTGGGCGGGAATGCGCGAAAATCAGCGCACCTTGTTTAATCCCCTTATTTTAGGTTCTCTGGGGGAGCACGAGGGGGACTCTCTGCGAAAGAGAGCCCCCCTCGTAATCAATTCGTATCAACCTCTCTGCGAAAGAGAGATACCCCCTAAAAAACATCTCACTTATTTTTCCCAAAGGAGGTTACCCTTGCTGTCGTAGCATTTGGTAGCAGAAATAACGCCGTCCTTATATGCATACTCGTAGCTGAGGGAAAGCGAACCGAATTCGTAGCAATCAACACGAACCAGCTTACCGAAATTATCATATGTATTTTCCTTATGAGAAATAACATTACCGTCATCGTCCACGGTCTCTTCCCTGATCATATTTCCGTCATCATCGTAGGAATAAAGCACCTTGCCTGTTTTTTCTCCGTCCTCGAAATATGTTATGGAAGCGATCCTTCCGTTATCCATTTCCGCAACTTCCTTGCAGGCAACACCGTCGTCGGTAAATTCTGTTATCACTTTGGTATTGACGCCGCCCTCATATTCATAGGTAGTAGTCTTAACGGTCTTACCGTCCTTAACTGTCTGAACTGTTTTGATATTGCCGTCTTCCTCATACTGATAATTATCACGGCTGACCTCAACGCCGTTTTCATACACTACCGCCGCAGTCTTTTTTGAGGGATCTTCCTCGCTGTATTCGTATGTCACTCCGTTTTCAGGTACTGTAGTATCCTCAGCCTTATTGCTGTCCGAGCTGCAGGAGCAGCAGAGAACTGCCGTCATCACTGCAAGTGCAAAAATGATGATCCTTTTCATTCGCTTACCTCCTCACTTCCTGTGAGATTTCCGCTTTCGTCATATGTATAGACAGTGTGACCGGTCTGGGCAGAGTCCTCATATGTGAATTTCTCTATAAGAAGTCCGTCTTCGCTGTATCTTTCCTTTGTTACAAGCTCTTTGTCGGTTTTATTATCAGTTATTGTTTTCTGCCATACTGTGGTATCATCATCATAGTAATTGAATTCCACCTTAAGAAACACTTCATTATTGAGAGAATGCTCCTCTAAGACAACATTTCCCTTATAGTTGACAGTGATCTTGATGCATTCAACCAGCTTATCGTCTGCATCATAGTACATTTCATAAACCGCACTGTGCTCTTCGTCATACACGTAATCAATGCTTCCGTTATAGACATTATCCTTATAGTACACCACCTTTTTAGGTGTTCCGTCAGAGTTGGTCTCTGTCTCAACATCTGCGTGAGATTCCGTAGCAGGAGCTACCGTAGTGTCGGCAACAGTAGTGTCCTGCGCTTTTTTGAAAAGCGAGGAGATATCCATTGCATCAAGCACAAGATACACCGCACAAAGAAGCGCTAACGCCAGCAGCACCACGGCAATTATTATCATCACATTGGCAGAGCCGGCTGAATTTTTATTTTTATTATCAACATTTTTCATAGTGAGAGTTTTCCCTTCAGCAATATTACATAGATTATACGACAAAACTGTTCAATTGTCAACCGAGTTCCCTTCTTGACAAGAAATATGACAGGGGATATAATTGAGCTGTAACCACATTTTCTCAGGAGCAAACGATCATGGTAACATTTAATGATATAAAACGCAATGAAGAAGTAAAGATATATATAAAAAAAGCAGATGAATCCCTGAGCGCGTTGGGATACACAGAGCACAATCTTGCTCATGTTACCAAGGTTGCGACTATGGCGGGCGACATCCTCGCCGAGCTTGGCGCATCTCCAAGAGATATTGAGCTTGCAAGAATAGCAGGCTATATGCACGACATCGGCAATCTTATCAACCGAGCTGACCACTCCCAAAGCGGAGCTGTTCTTGCATTCAGGATCCTCAGCAATATGGGGATGGATCCCGCCGAGGTAGCAACGGTCATCTGCGCCATCGGCAACCACGACGAGGGTACGGGAGTGCCTGTTGACGATATTTCAGCAGCTCTCATCCTCGCAGACAAAAGCGATGTACGCCGTACAAGAGTGAGAAATATCGAGCCCGCATCCTTTGACATTCACGACAGGGTAAACTATTCAGTTACCTTAAGCCGTCTTATTATCGACAATGAATGCGCTGAGGCAACTCTTGAGCTTGAAATAGATACAAAATACAGCAGCGTTATGGACTATTTTGAAATATTCCTTGAAAGAATGATGCTTTGTAAGCGCGCGGCTGACAAGTTGGGACTTCGCTTCCGACTTGTTATAAACGGACAGTCACTTATATAAAGAAAGCAGGAGCAATATGAGCTACGAAGAAAAAGCAAGAGCATATTTTAAAAACGGATACAACTGTGCGCAAGCAGTTTTTATGGCATTCTCGGATGTTACAGGCATGGACACAGACACTGCCGCAAAGCTTTCCTCATCATTTGGCGGAGGCATGGGCAGACTCAGAGAGGTGTGCGGTGCAGTTTCAGGATGCTTTATGGTGCTCGGCGCCGTTATGGGATACAGCGATCCCAAGGACACCGACGCAAAGAAAAAGCACTATGAGATAATACAGGAAGCGGCACAGCTCTTCAGGGAAGAAAACGGCTCCATCATCTGCCGAGAGCTTCTGGGGCTGGGTCAAGGCCCCTCAGAGCCTACACCTGAAGCTCGCACAGCAGAATACTACAAGCGCAGACCTTGCGAAGAATATGTTGCAATTTCGGCGAGAATAACAGAAAAACTAATAAATAAATATAAAATAAGGTAGTTTTTGTTTAAAATGCAGTAAAAGTCAACCGTACTTTCGTCTTTTGTATGGTTGACTTTTGTTTTCGATTGTGATATCATATTAACACACTAAAGCGATAAATTTTCATGAAAAGGAGAAAATTATGAAAAAGATTCTTGCTATTATGCTTGCGCTCACATTCATTTTTGCACTTAGCGCTTGCGGAGAGATCGAAGGCTCCGATAAGGAGTACATCACAGAAAAGGGAGAGCTGGTCGTAGGTATTACATATTTCGCACCTATGAACTATCTCGATGACGACAATAAGCTCACAGGCTTTGAGACCGACTTTGCAACAGCAGTTTGCGAAGAGCTGGGTCTTAAGGTCAAATTCCAGGAGATCTCCTGGGACGCTAAGGAAACAGAGCTTAGCTCCAAGAACATCGACTGCATCTGGAACGGTATGACCATCACAGAAGAGAGAGAAGCAAACATGTCCATTTCTCAGCCCTACATGCAGAACAAGCAGGTTCTTGTTATGAAGAAGGACGCAGCCGAGAAGATCAAGAGCTCCGATGACCTTAAGGATATGACTATCGTTGCAGAGAAGGAATCTGCAGGCGAAAAGGTGGTAAACTCTGACGGTTACTTCACAGGCGTTAGCTATGTAGCAGTTGACACACAGGCAAAGGCTCTTACAGAGGTCAAGTCCGGAACTGCAGACGGCGCAGTAGTTGACTATGTTGCCTCCATCGGTATGATCGGCGAAGGCACAGACTATGAAGAGCTCGTTGTTGTTGGAGGCGCATCCTTCAGCCCCGAAGAATACGGTATTGCATTCCGTAAGGGCAGCGACATGACAGCGGAAGTAAACAAGGCGATCAACAAGCTTATCGCAAGCGGCAAGCTTGAGGAGATCGCAGCTAAGTATAAGCTGGAAGAACAGATCATCAAGGGCTAAGCATAACATCCCATTAATTTGACAAAATGACCTTCGGAAAAATTACCACAGACCTTTTGGCGGGCCTTGGCCAGAATATTGAGCTTTTTCTGCTCACACTGGCCTTTGCCCTCCCATTGGGCCTACTAATCACATTCGGCTCTATGTCGAAATTCAAACCGCTTAAATATCTGACAAAAACATTCGTCTGGATAATCCGCGGAACACCGCTGATGCTCCAGCTTTTTGTTGTGTTCTATATCCCCGGTCTCGTGTTCGGATATCCTATGAAAAGCAGAATGTTTGCCGCAGCAATAGCATTTATTATCAACTACGCGTGCTATTTCTCGGAAATATACCGTGGCGGCATTGAAAGCATCCCAAACGGACAGTACGAAGCAGGTCAGGTCCTTGGTATGACAAAATCCCAGACCTTCTTCCGTGTAGTTCTTATGCAGGTGGTCAAGCGCATCATACCGCCCATGGGCAACGAGCTTCTCACCCTTGTTAAGGACACAAGCCTTGCACGAGTTATTGCAATAGGCGAGGTTATTATGGCGGCTGAACGCTATACGGCACGTGGACTTATATGGCCTCTGTTCTATACAGGTGTTTATTTCCTTGCACTGTGCGGTATCCTCACCCTTCTGTTTGGCTGGATAGAGAAGAAATTCTCATACTACAGATAAGGAGGACGCATTATGGCAATTCTTGAAGTTAAAGACCTTCACAAGCAATTCGAAGGCTTCCAGGTTCTCAAGGGTATCAACTTTGAACTGGAAAAAGGACAGGTCATGTCCATAATCGGCTCCTCAGGAAGCGGTAAAACTACCCTTCTCCGTTGCATCACTCAGCTTGAGACGGCAGATCAGGGAATGATCATGGTGGACGGCAGTATCACCTTCGACAGTGCTTCCAAAAAAAAGCTGTCTTCAGAGGAAAAAAGGAAAAATCAGCTTAAAACAGGTCTTGTTTTCCAGTCCTTCAACCTTTTTCCCCAGTATAACGTGCTCGAAAACGTTACTCTCGCCATGAAGCTGGCGGCTGAACGCAGACCTGATTTCAAGGAAAACAAAAAGGAGATCTATGAAGAGATCGACGACAAGGCTAAGGTCCTTATAGCAAAGATGGGGCTTTCCGAAAAGCTTAAAAACTATCCCTGCGAGCTTTCCGGCGGTCAGCAGCAGCGAGTTTCCATCGTACGCGCTATGGCTCTTGAACCTTCTATACTCTTCTTCGACGAGCCTACCTCCGCCCTTGACCCCGAGCTTACAGGCGAGGTGCTGAAGGTCATCCGCGAGCTGGCTGAGGAAAAAATGACTATGGTCATCGTTACTCACGAAATGGACTTCGCCCGCGAGGTCTCCGACAAGATCATCTTTATGGATCAGGGTATTATCGCTGAAAGCGGTTCGGCTGATGACCTTATTAACAATCCTAAAACAGACAGACTTAAAGCCTTCCTCAGCAAGGTTAAATAGGTCCCAAGGGCACTTGCGTCAGCAGGTGCCTTTTTTTTAGCAAAGAGGTGGGAGTTTTAAAAAAGGTTTCTATTTTCGGGGAGATTTTGAGGAAATCCTCTGCTCCACCAAACCTTTTTATACCGTAGCCTTGGGTTCATTTACAGGTATTACTGAAAAAAGTCAGAAAGACGGTGGGGCTTCATAAAGAAGCAGTCTCCGTTTTTCTATATAAAGAAAAAATGACACTTTCAACTGATGAAAGTGTCATAGTGGATTACATACCTTGAAAAAATAAATACTTGCCGAAAATTAAGAATATCATTATCGGCAGATAAATCGATACTGCAAACTAAAAGCTTGCAGTGATATTTGATCTGCAGTCAAGTTATATGAAAGCCTTGCGGAGCAAGCCTCAAAACCGTTTCCTTTGCATTATATTTTAAGTATATCCATGACCTCAGCGAGAGTCTCGGCAGAATTGAGTGCAGCGCGCATCTCAGCGGCACCTCTGAGTCCTTTTATAAAATGAGCTGCTCTGCCACGGGATTCGCGAACTCCTGCAAATTCGCCCTTTTCACGGCATATCTCTGCTATAAGCTCTGCCGCGGTGCGAAGTCGCTCCTCATGTGAGGGAGGCTCGTATCCAACGCCGCCCGATGCTATCTCGGCAAAAAGCCAAGGGTCGCCAAGAGCAGCTCTGCCCACCATAACTCCGTTACAGCCCGTATAGCTGACCATATGCCTTGCGCTCTCAAAATCCCGCACGTCACCGTTTCCGATAACGTAAACGCTGTCGGGAAGTGCATCTCTGACTGCGGCTATAATGTCAAGGTCGACTCCGGGAGCATACATCTGCTCTCTGGTCCTGCCGTGAACACAAACTGCGGCTGCACCTGCATCGGCGCAGATCCTTGCCACCTCAACCGCATTTTTTGACTGTGCTGTAAATCCCGCTCTTATCTTAACCGTTACGGGAAGTCCGCACTTTTTCGCCCCCTCCACAAGCCTTCCGCAAAGCTCGGGAGTTTTCATAAGTGCACTTCCGTCGCCTGAGGACACTATCTTTTTTACGGGGCATCCCATATTAATATCTATGGCAACGGGAGGACGTGCAAAATCGCATCCCTCAAAGCTTCCCTCTGCCACCATGCAAGCCGCCTCCGCCATAACATCGGGCTCGTGTCCGAAAAGCTGGATGGAAACAGGCGCCTCTCCCTCATATATCTTAGCAAGGGCGGCTGTTTTTTTATCCCTGTACACCATAGCCTTGGCGCTTATCATCTCGGACACGGACATATCACAGCCAAGACGTGAGCACAGTCGGCGGAAGGGCGCATCGGTGAACCCTGCCATAGGCGCAAGGAAGGCGGGGAATATTTTATTATTTGTAAAAATATTATCAAGCATAAAGTGTCCTGTTCAAAGTTCTCTGAAGGGATATGGGGGAGCTCGCAGCATATGAGGGCTCCCCCACATAATCATTTGTCAATAGGTTATTCTTCATCAAGCTTAAGCACTGCCATGAAAGCCTCGGGAGAAACCTGGACGCTGCCAAGCTGGCGCATCTTCTTCTTACCCTCCTTCTGCTTTTCAAGCAGCTTCTTCTTACGGGTGATGTCACCGCCGTAGCACTTGGCAAGAACGTCCTTACGGAGCGCCTTAACTGTTTCTCGAGCGATGATCTTGGAGCCGATAGCCGCCTGAATGGGCACCTCAAAGAGCTGTCTCGGAATATTATCCTTCAGCTTCTCCGCTATCTTTCTTGCTCTTGCGTAAGCCTTCTCTCTGTGTACTATAAACGTAAGAGCGTCTACAACGTCTCCGTTAAGCATGATATCCAGCTTAACAAGGTCGCTGTCCTCATAGCCCTTGATCTCGTAGTCAAGAGAAGCATATCCTCTGGAGCGGGACTTAAGAGCATCGAAGAAGTCGTAGATTATCTCGTTGAGAGGGAGATCGTAGTGAAGCTCAACTCTCTCCGTATCGATATATTTCATATCAAGGAAGGTTCCTCGTCTGTCCTGACAAAGATCCATAATTCCGCCAACGTACTCCGTGGGAGTAATGATATTTGCCGCAACGATAGGCTCGGCGGAGCGCTCTATCTGATCCTGAGGAGGATAGTTGGAGGGGTTGTCTATAAGAAGCTTCTCGCCGTTTGTCTTATATATCTCATAGATAACGCTGGGCGCTGTTGTGATGATATCAAGGTTGAACTCTCGCTCAAGTCGCTCCTCGATGATCTCCATATGAAGAAGTCCAAGGAAACCGCAACGGAAGCCAAATCCAAGAGCCGCAGATGTCTCGGGCTCGAAGGTGAGCGCCGCATCGTTTAAGCGGAGCTTCTCAAGAGCATCCTTCATCTCGTTATATTTTGCGCCGTCTGCAGGATAGATACCTGCGTACACCATGGGATTAACGTCCTTGAATCCGGGCAGGGGCTCGTCAGCAGGAGCATCGGCACTTGTAACAGTATCACCAACCTTGGTCTCGGAAACGGTCTTGATGGAAGCTGTTATATAACCAACGTCGCCTGCGCTAAGTTGATCAAGCTTGCGGAGTCCGAAGGGGTCCATACAGCCAAGCTCAACGATCTCATATTCCGCGCCTGTGCTCATAAGACGGATCTTATCGCCGGGGCGAACTGTTCCGCTCACAACTCTGATATATACAACAACGCCAAGATAGGAATTGTACACAGAGTCGAAGATAAGGCACTTAAGGGGTCCGTTCTCGTCTCCCTCGGGTGCGGGGATATCGCTTATAACGGCATCGATAACGTCGCCGATATTAAGTCCTGTTTTAGCGGAAACTGCGGGACAGCCCTCGGCGGGAATGCCGATAACGTCCTCTATCTCGTCTCTGCAACGGTCGATCATTGCAGAGGGAAGGTCGATCTTATTGATAACGGGAACAATCTCAAGGTCACAGTCAACTGCAAGATATGCATTGGCAAGAGTCTGCGCCTCGATGCCCTGAGTTGCGTCAACGACAAGAAGCGCACCCTCGCAGGCATTAAGAGAACGGGACACCTCGTAGTTGAAGTCAACATGACCGGGAGTGTCGATAAGGTTGAAGATATATTCCTCTCCGTCGGGAGCCGTGTAGTCTATGCGTACAGCTCTCGCCTTGATGGTGATACCTCTTTCCTTCTCAAGGTCCATATTATCAAGAAGCTGCTCCTCCATATCGCGCTTTGCAACGGCGCTGGAAAATTCAAGTATTCTGTCAGCCAGTGTACTTTTTCCGTGGTCGATATGGGCGATTATGGAAAAGTTGCGTATATGCTTCTGTCTTTCGGATGAATTACTGCTCATTTTAATGTCCTTTTATTTAAAACGTTACTGTTACCACAGTATAAAATTAATAATAAGAAGAATTGCGCCCAGGGCAATACGGTACCAGCCGAACACTTCGAAATTGTGGCGCTTTACAAAATCGGTAAGGAACTTTACCGCAAAAAGTGAAACTGCAAAGGAAACTGCCATTGCTACAAGAAGGATAGCAAGCTGCTCTCCTCCGAACATTGCCGCCTCGCCGTCCATAATATCCTTGGCATAGGAAAGCACCTCAAGACCTGACGCACCAACCATTGCGGGAATGGCAAGGAAGAAGGAGAAATCTGCCGCCGCAGTTCTTGAAACGCCAACCAGCATTGCACCGAGGATGGTGGAGCCGCTTCTGGAGGTTCCGGGAACGATGGAAAGCACCTGGAACATACCTATGTACAGTGCGGTCCTGTAGCTGATATCGTCTGCCGACTGGATCTTGAAGCTTTTATCCTTCTTCATTCTTTCTATAACGATAAATGCGATACCGTATACAAGAAGCGCCGCCGCGATTATAAGGGGCGCGTCGATAAGGTCGAAATTAAGAAGCTTCATTCCAACGACTACTACGCCGCCGGGAATTACCGCAACAAGGATCTTTGACCAAAGTATCCAAGTATTTTTCTTCTCCTCTGCCGACTTCTTGCCCGAGAAGGGATTAAGTCGGTGGAAGAAAAATACCACAACTGCCATTATGGCGGCAAGCTGGATTATTTCAACCAGCATATGGGTGAATGCCGTTTCCTGATTCAGGGGGAAAAATTCGTTAAAGAGAAGCAGATGTCCTGTGGAGCTGACGGGAAGCCACTCTGTGACACCCTCAACGATACCAAGCAGGATTGCCTTTATAATTTCAAAAACGATCATTATAGCACACCTAACCTATAAGCATTATTCTCCGCCGCGGAGGATATCGCCCGCAGACACCTTAACGGGGCATCTTAATTTAAAGAGCATTCCGGGATGGGGGGCAGAGGGGATGGGCTCATCCTTCTCGTTTGTAAGCCCGTCGGCTGTAAAGGGGATGCCCACATGCATTCTGGTAAGCAGCTCAACGCTCTGTCCGTCTACAAGCTTATTTCTCTGCACAAATGTTGCAACACCGCCCGCCTCACAGCCTTCGACTGCTGTGGCAAGATATGCCTTCTCTCTGAGATATCCGGGCTCGCTTACGATATTTGCATCCTCTCGGGGATCGTTAAAGAAGAATCCGCATCCGTACTCTCTATGGGAAACAGAATTAAGCTCTCTTCCCCACATAGGGTCGTATTTATAGTTTTCGGGGTCAGCCATATAGCTGTCAAGCGCCATCTTATATGTGTTGGTAACAACGGCAGTATAATAAGCGCTTCTCACTCTTCCCTCAAGCTTGAAGCTTGAGATGCCTGCCTCCACAAGCTCGGGAATATGCTCTATCATGCACATATCCTTACTGCTCATAACGAAGGTCTCGCCGCCGTCCTCATACATGCGAAGTATCTCGTCCTCTCGCTTCTCCTCTGCTATATGAAGCTCCTTTGCGCCGTATATCCAGCGGCAGGGCTGGGCGCAGGCGCCACGGTTGGCATCTCTGCCAACGTAATACTGAGAAAGGAGGCATCTTCCGCTGTATGCAATGCACATAGATCCGTGAACGAAGCATTCTATCTCGATATCCTCGGGAAGCTCCTGTCTTATTCTCTTAACTGCCTCAAGGGAGAGCTCTCTTGCAAGAACTATTCTTTTAGCTCCCAGAGCCGCCCAAGCCTTGCAGGCAGCGGTGGAAACCGTGCTTGCCTGAGTGGAGATATGTATTTCAAGCTCGGGGGCGCACTCACGGCTGAGGGCAACAACGCCGATATCGGACATAATGGCCGCATCAACGCCTATCTCCTCAAGATAGCAGAGAAATTCTCTCAGCTTGGGATATTCCCCGTCGCGAGGCATTATATTAACTGTTACGTAAAGCTTAACTCCTCTTGCGTGGCAATACCGGACGGCCTCCTTCAGCTCCTCATCGCTGAAGTTGCCCGATGCGGCTCTCATACCGAACGCCTTGCCTGCAAGATATACTGCGTCGGCGCCGAAATAAACGGCGCTCTTCAGCTTTTCAAAATCTCCCACGGGAGAAAGGATCTCGGGTCTTTTCATAAAAACCTCTGTTTTCGGAATTTGGTTTTATGCCTCGTAATCCATACAAAGTCTTACTTCGGCAAAGGGGCGCACGAAGCCGTTTGCCGCGGCAACGTGCAGGGGATGCACCTGATATCCCTTCAGCGCTTCCTCGCTCTCAAGGGCGGAATCCAGCATCATATCCGCATTGGAGGATGCAAGTCCCTCTGTTACAAGAGTGAGAGAAAGAAGTCCGGGGACATTACCCACAAGGGCCTCCAGCTCTCTCTTTGCATTTATCTTAGCCTCTGCCTTTTCGCTTTCGCTGAGGCTTTCTTTTAATTTCCAAAGTATAACGTGCTTTATCATAGCCATCCTCACACGTTCATTATTACGGGAAGTATCATAGGCTTTCTCTTAGTCTTCTGGAAGAGGAATTTTGTCAGATTATCCTTGATACCTGCCTTCATTTGGTTCCATTCGGTAACGCCGCTTTCAAGAGCATCATCAAGGACCTCTGCGGCAATAACGCGCACTTCCTCCATAAGCTCCTCAGCCTCTCTCACGTATACAAATCCGCGGGAGATAACGTCGGGACCTGACACTACCTGACAAAGGTCGGGGTCGACTGTTGCAACTATTACTATTAGTCCGTCCTGAGCAAGGTGACGTCTGTCGCGAAGAACTATATTACCAACGTCTCCGACACCGTAGCCGTCAATAAGCACACGTCCCGAGGGAACTGTTCCCGCTCTCTTACAGGTCTCGCCGTCAAGCTCAAGCACCTCGCCTATACCATTTACAAAAATATTCTGAGGATCCATGCCGAGGCTCTCCGCCAGCTCCTTATGCTGCATCAGGTGGCGATACTCGCCGTGAATGGGCATAAAGAATTTAGGACGCACAAGGTTATGCATCAGCTTTAATTCCTCCTGGCAGGCGTGCCCGGATACGTGGACTGCCTGATGCTCGTGATAAACATCAACGCCTCTCTTATACATTTCGTTAGTAATTCTTCCCACAAGCACCTCATTACCGGGAATAGCATGGGATGAAAGCACAACAAGGTCGTTAGGTGTAAGCTCTACCTGGCTATGGTCGGAAAATGCCATTCTGTACAGTGCCGACATGGGTTCGCCCTGTGAGCCTGTTGTTACTATGGTTATCATTTCCTGCGGATACTTATTTATCTCATTGATATCAATAAGCACATTGGGCGGAACTGTCATATATCCAAGTCTTACTGCCGCGCCTACGATATTTATCATAGAACGTCCTGTTATTGCCACCTTACGTCCGAATTTATAGCTGGTATTGATTATCTGCTGCACTCTGTGAACGTTTGATGAGAAGGTAGCTATGATGATCCTTTTATGAGGATTGGACATAAATATCTGTGAGAATGAATTGGCAACCGTACGCTCGGACGCAGTAAATCCGGGGCGCTCAACGTTTGTGGATTCGCACATCATAAGAAGCACGCCCTCGTTACCGTATTCGCCAAGTCGTGTCAGGTCCATCATACTTCCGTCAATGGGAGAAACGTCCAATTTAAAGTCGCCTGTATGAAGGACTGTTCCCACAGGGGTTCTTATTGCGATAGCGCAGGCATCGGCGATCGAATGGTTAACTCTTATAAACTCGCACTTAAACACGCCTGCATTGACTATATTACCTGCTTCGACTGTTATAAGCTTTGTCTTATCCGTAAGCTTATGCTCTGCCAGCTTGCTTTCAAGGATACCGAGGGTCAGTCTTGTGCCGTAAATGGGAGGGTTGATACTGCGGAGCACGTAAGGAATAGCTCCGATATGGTCCTCGTGACCGTGGGTTAGCAATATGCCTCGTATCTTATCTGCATTTTTCTCAAGGTATGTTATATCGGGGATAACAAGGTCGATACCAAGCATATCCTCGTCCGGAAAAGCGATGCCGCAGTCAACTATAATTATGTCGTCACCGTACTCAAGAACCGCAAGGTTCTTGCCAATCTCATTGAGACCGCCAAGCATCATAACTCTCAGCTTATGTTTTGCCATACTTACTTTTTCCTTTCTTTACTTTATCTGATATATTCAATGATCACCCGAGGGCGGCGGTGTGATCAGCTTATACTGAACAACTAAAAAACGAACAAACAACTCCATTTAACATTATACCCCATTTCCCCTCGCTTGTCAACTTTACCTTTTGTCGCATTAGGCCCGTAATTACAGGCTCCTTCTACCCCCATATAAGCATAACAAGACCGAAAAGCAGGGAGCAGACTGACGCACCGTACAAAAAGAATTTTCCACCCTTATTACTTCTGCCTATCCTGCCCCTTTTATATGAATCTCCCGTAATATCGGCAAGCCTTGTTGCCTCCCTTATCATATCATCCTCTCCCGGACTATCGTCATTTCCTGCGCGTACTATAAAGTATGCCTCCTCAAAATACGGGCTTCCAAGACTCCTTATATGGATCATATTTTTCTTACATCCCTTTATCATCGTCTCTTCTCCTTGCTAAAATACTGCCATATTATAGGCTATGACACCGTTTTTTATTCAAATTATCAGTTTATGTCTTTAATATGTACTTGAAAAAACACTGCCGACATGGTATACTTTAATGTAGATAAATATGGAATATTATAGGAGGATCATATGAAAAAAATACTTTCCGCTATAATTGCGATAATAATTCTTGCCTCAAGCTTGCCTATTCTCGCATTTTCTGCAGATATATCCGTTGATACAGCTATTCCGGAGGGGATTGTAAATGAACCTGAAATTTCCGTACCCGAGGTATCCGCTCCTGAAGCGACCGACGGTGAGCCTCCCGTCATAGACGCCACACTTGAGGCTGTTGACCCTACAAAGCTTCAGGTCAACGGCGGTAACTACGACGGCTATTGGTTTGCATCAAGCTACAGATCTCCTTACATCACATCTGTTAAGAATCAAAACCCCTACGGTACATGTTGGGCGCATTCTACCTGCAGCCTTGCAGAATCATGGCTTTGGAAGGAAGGCTTCGCTTCAAGCTCCTTAAACCTTTCCGAGTATCAGCTTTCCTACTTTATCTATAAGGAACGCTACGACCCTCTTGGAAACCTTACAGGCGACTACACAAGATATAAGGGCTCAGGCTCCGCCTTCAATGAGGGAGCGAACTTCTTCCTTGCATCCACAGCATTGGCATCCTGGATGGGACTCACATATGAATCCAGCATTCCCTACGGAGCTCCCACCACATACTATTCCACCGCAAAAGCATATGAGGCGGCATACAGAATGACTGATGCCCGCTGGTTCAGTATGTCCGATATCAAGGCGGCAAAGAACTATATTATCGAAAACGGAGCTATAGGAGCTGACTACTACCACAACGATTCCTACTACATCAAGAAGAGCTCCACATCCTACTACTACCCCTATCAGACATCCACCAACCACGCCATCACCATCGTTGGTTGGGACGACAACTACAGCGCATCCAACTTCAGATACAACCCTGGAAAGAACGGCGCATGGCTGGTTAAGAACAGTTGGGGCACAGGTTGGGGCGACAGCGGCTATTTCTGGCTGTCCTACTACGACAAAACTCTCACAGCAAATACAGGCTTTGCGATGCAGTTTACTCCTTCTTCCACATATGAAAATAACTATCAGTATGACGGAAGCACAGGATACTTCGAGTATACAGTAAACAATAACGTTTATTTTGCAAATACATTTACTATCAATGCATATTCATATGAGAGACTTGATGCTGTTATGTTCGGTGTCGGAAGCTCCAACATCAACTACACCATTCAGGTGTATAAAAATGTTACCGACTTCACGACCATGAACGGTACAGCGCTTCTTTCCGCCCCCATAAACGGACAGACCTCCGAGCCCGGATTCTATACTGTACCTCTCGGGGACTCCATCCTGCTCAAGCGAGGCGATACTGTCACAGTATGTATCCAGTTTAAGAATCCCAACGGAAGCACAGTAGGCGTTCTTGTTGATACAAACGACTCAAGCAGTACATACTACAGCTTTACAAACGACCTGAGCCGTGACCGCAGCTATGTGGGCGTTGACTACAAGGGCTCTTCCACAGGTAAATATTTCTACAATTTCTCCGATCCCGCGGGAAGCTACAAATGCACAGCACGTATTAAGGCGCTCACCTCAAGCATGGGAGACGACGGCTACATCCTGCAGGTTGGAACACATTATATCGAATCCGCATCAAACGTAAGATGGAATTTAACAACAAACTCCTTCTATGTTTATAACAAAATAGGCTACAGATTTGATTATTGGTCCTGCAACACGGCAGGAGCCATTTCCAATATTTACATCACCAATCCCACACTGACAATGCCTGCAAAAAATGTTAATGCACAAGCAGTGTATTATGCTGTGGGAGACGTAAACAGAGACGGCAAGATCAATGCCCGAGATAAAGCGGAGGTAACCACCATTATCAAGGGGCAAAAAGCCGCCACCAAATATGCCGATGTCATGCTTGATAATAAGATCAATGCCAGAGACAAGGCAGCAATTGCCGGAGTTATCAAGGGCACATACATTCCTACAGCATAAAAATCATCATTAAGGAAGGGAGGTCACACTGATATGGAATACGGTCTGCTGGGAGAAGTGCTGGGTCACAGCTATTCTCCTATGATACATTCGTATTTTGCGAAATACAACTACTGTCTTATGGAAAAAAAGGCTGATGAGCTTGACGAATTCTTCCGCGTCCGCGATTTTAGGGGAATCAATGTGACCATCCCATATAAGACTGCTGTCATACCCTATATGGATGAATTGACTGATATTGCCCGCAGGATCGGAAGCGTCAACACAGTGATAAAGCGCGCTGACGGAACACTTCTGGGGGATAATACAGACTACGGCGGATTTCTCTATACATTGCGCCGTTCAGGCATAAAGGTCTTGGGACGCAAGTGTCTTGTGCTGGGAAGCGGAGGAGCATCACTTACGGTTCAGACGGCACTTTGTGACCTTGGGGCTTCCTCTGTGACCGTTATCTCACGAAGCGGCGAGAATAATTACGGGAATCTTAAGCAAAAGCACAGCGATGCGGAGATAATCGTAAATACAACCCCCGTTGGAATGTATCCCAATAACGGTAGCTCACCTGTAGATCTAAGTATCTTCCCCCATCTAAAGGGCGTGGTGGATATAATTGCTAATCCTGCCAAAACGGCGCTGATGCTTCAGGCTGAACGTGCCGGAGTTCCTTGCGCAGGCGGACTTCCTATGCTTGTAGCTCAGGCGGCATATGCGGCGGAGCATTTTGCTTCGAAAAGGATCAGCGACAGCGAGATCGAAAGAACATATAAGGCTGTTTCTAAAAAAACAAAGAATATTGTGCTTATAGGAATGCCCGGATGTGGCAAAACTACTATAGGACGC
The DNA here is from genome assembly GCA_017482495.1 of Clostridia bacterium. Classification (GTDB taxonomy): domain Bacteria; phylum Bacillota; class Clostridia; order Oscillospirales; family CAG-272; genus Avispirillum. Next base: position 16,261 of record JAFUMU010000054.1, read on the forward strand.
AGACTTGCCAAGATACTTGGCAGAGAATTTGTTGATACAGACGCAATGATCGTCGAGCGAATAGGAATGCCGATCCCTGACTTTTTCGCAAGCGAGGGTGAAGAAGCGTTCCGCAAAATTGAAACTGAATGCGCTTCAGAGGCGTGCAAAAAAAGCGGAGTAGTGATCTCAACAGGCGGCGGTATTATAACACAGGAGAGAAACCGCGATCTGCTGAGGCAAAACGGTATTCTTATCTTCATCAACCGCCCTACATCTCAGCTTGCCACAAGAGGCAGACCTCTCTCGGAGTCCAATGCCCTTTCAGATCTGGCGGAGCGCAGACTTCCCATATATAAAAAATGGGCATCAGTCACAGTTGAAAACATCGGCGTTTCACAAACTGCAGGACTTATCATCAGCTTTCTGCATCTTAAAAAGTGATATTTTGATCACGTAAAATCAAATAACGGAGCAGCATCGGGGAAAGCATTCATAGCTTTCCCCGAAATTATTGAAACCATTATGATCTTTGATTTTCACACACATTGCTTTCCCGATAGGATAGCTGCAAGAGCAGTGGGGAAGGTAGCATTTGAGTGCGGAGGGATGATCCCCGCAACTGACGGTACATTTGAAGGGCTGAAAAACGCCATGAAAGAGGGAGGTGTTCACGCCTTCGCACCGCTGAGTATCGCTACATCACCGGCACAGATGACCAATGTCAATAATTACAGCGCATCACTTATAGCCGAAAATGTTTACCCCTTCGGAAGCATTCATCCTGACGGAGAAAACGCGCAGGAGGAGCTTGAAAGGATAAAAGAGCTGGGACTTTACGGTGTAAAACTGCACCCTGAATATCAAGGCTTTTTCGTTGATGATGAGAAAATGAAGCCTATCTATAAGAAAATATCGGAGCTGGGACTTCCTCTTATCCTTCATTCGGGAAAAAATCCGGGATTTTCCGCACCCTGTCACTGTACGCCCGAAAGACTTGCCAAGGCGCTGAAATGGCTGGACACTCCGGTTATTGCCGCTCATTGGGGGGCTCTGCAACTTGAGGATGAGGTGCTCACTTATCTGTGCTCTCTGCCTGTCTACTTTGACACCTCTCAAGGGAGCGGCATCATCCCAAGAAATACTGCGCTGAAAATTATCGAAAAGCACGGATGCGATAAATTGCTCTTTGCCTCAGATACTCCGTGGGGTACACCCGAAAAAGAGCTGAGATTGCTGAATACCTTGGGACTTTCAGACTCAGAGAGAGCAGACATTCTTTGGAATAATGCTATGACTGTTCTTGGAAAATAATTCCGGTCATAAATGAACACCATCCGCATATAATAGTATCAGCGAGCCATTCAGAGAAAAGATGAAAAGAATCAGTACGCTTTTAATTTCTGTTTTATCACTGATGTTGATGCTTTCGGTGAAATGCCACGGCGTTAATGTGCAGCTTTCCGATTCTGAAGTAGAATTGATATGCCGCTTTGCTAATGCCGCAGTTGGGGAGGATGCCCCTTTGGCTGTAAAGCTGGGAGCTGTCAATGTTGTGCTGAACCGACTCGCCCATAGCGATCATCCCGATTCTGTGACTGAGGTCATTTTCCAGAAGGGAGCATTTCAGTGTGTTGAGGATGGACGGATAAATAGTTCCTTTTCACACAGCGCTACGGAAAGTGCGCGGGACGCCCTGAGGCTGGCGCTTCTTGGGAGAGATCCTACAGAAGGCGCACTTTATTTCACTCACCACTCAGATGATCCCTTGCCTCATAAGGTGTCCTTTGAAGCAGGCGGCTATCTGTTTGGGTGAGTTGGGGATGGTTTTATGCAGGGGGATTTTAAGGAAATCCCCCCTGCACCCCCAAACCTTTTTGAATAACGCACATTTAGCGGCTACGATATTCTGAAGCTAAACGGGATTCGGAGCAGTATAAGACATATTATCATTCCCGCCCCAATGCTGTGCATTGGGGTCAAGGAAAAGAAAAGGATATTAAAAAAGGAATCTCGTTTCCTTTTTTAATATCTTTTTGCTTTTCCGGGCGACCTGCGGTCGCATACGGAAATGCGCGCTCATTCTTCGCATCATATGTAATTCCCCTTTATTCAAAGTTTTCTGAGGGGGCGTGGGGGAATTCTCCGCAAAAGAGAATTCCCCCTGTAAACCATACATCAATATTTGTTGTTTTTTCGCGGACAGTTCATGTTTTTGCATATCTCACAATGCGGATTATCAACTACACAACAAAGCAAAAATTCACATTCATCACAGCAATATTCAATCATATTACCTTTTTCATCAATATAGTTACCATTTCCAATACAATCCTCTCCTTTGTTCCCCGGGGAAATACTCAGCTTTGCCACATCTGTTATCATATATACCTCCATTTATAGACTATTACATTATATAATGTATTTGTCTATATGTAAAAACTGAAAATAAGATATTATCTAATTAAAAAATGAGATACGGGAGAATATCTTATGATAAAATTAAATGCGCTGGCACTGCTGGAGAAAAATCACAAAACAAAATATTGGCTTTATAAACAGCTTGGTATGAGCTATCAAAATTTCAGCAAGATGATCAACAACGAAACAAAATCCATCCGATATGAAAATATTGAAACAATGTGCCTTTTGTTTAATTGCACACCCAATGATCTTTTTATAATGACCGATGATTAAAATACCGCCATGCTGTAATCCGAAGGATATGTAAGGGGGATTTTAAGGAAATCCCCCTTGCACCCCCAAACCTTTTTGAATAACGCACATTTGGTGGCTACGATATTCTGAAGCTAAACGGGATTCGAAGCACCGTAAGTTAGGTTAGTCTTCCCGTAAGCGACCGCAGGTCGCCCGGAAAAGCAAAAGGATATTGAAAAAGGAAACGAGCTTCCTTTTTCAATATCCTTTTCTTTTCCTTATCCCCAATGCACAGCATTGGGGCGGGAAGACACGCTCGTTCAGCGCACCATATGGAATTTACCTTTATTCAAAGTTCTCTGAAAGGGGGTACGGGGGGAATCTCTCTCCGAAAGAGAGATTCCCCCCGCTAATCATTCCGTATCTAAAACCTTACTTAACCTCAATTACGGACTCGTCCCACATAGAAGGAGCCTCGTAGCCGAGGAAGTTAACAGCAGTAGCGGCAACATTAGAGAGACCGAACTTGCCCTCATCTGCCTTAACTGTGTACTTGTCGCTGTAGAAGTTATCATAAATGATAAGGGGAACAGCGTTAAGAGTGTGGCTTGTCTTGGACTTGAAGGAGCCGTCCTTGCCTGCCTTGGGCTGACCCTTCTTGTCTGTTTCATACATTTCATCAGCATTACCGTGGTCAGCAGTAATAAGAGCAACGCCCTCAGCGCGGTCAACAGCAGCAAGGATTCTTGCAAGCTGGAGATCGAGAGCCTCCATAGAGCAGATAGTTGCCTGGAGGTTACCTGTGTGGCCAACCATGTCGCCGTTGGGGAAGTTTACTCTGATGGAGGGATACTTGCCGCTTGCGATCTCTTCAAGGAGACGGTCTGTTATCTCAGCACACTTCATCCAGGGTCTCTGCTCAAAGGGAACAACGTCGGAGGGGATCTCAACGTATGTCTCAAGCTCCTCAGAGAACTTGCCGCTCTTGTTACCGTTCCAGAAGTATGTTACGTGGCCGTACTTCTGTGTTTCGGAGATAGCGAACTGGTTAACACCTGTATCAGCAAGGTACTCGCCCATTGTGTTTGTGATCTCAGGGGGGCTAACGAGGTAGCGGGAAGGAATGTGAAGGTCGCCATCGTACTCGAGCATACCTGCATAAACTACCTTGGGAGCGCGAACGCGGTCGAACTTGTCGAAGTCCTCGCCTGCCTCAAATGTCTTGGAGATCTCGATGGAACGGTCGCCGCGGAAGTTGAAGAAGATAACGCTGTCGCCGTCTTCAATTGTACCAACGGGAGCGCCGTCCTTTGCAATAACGAAGGGGGGAAGATCCTGGTCAATAACACCTGTCTCCGCTCTGTATGTGTTGATAGCCTCTTCAGCGCTTGCAAACTGTCTGCCCTCGCCGAGAACGTGAGTCTTCCAGCCTGCTTCAACCATTGCCCAGTTAGCCTCGTAGCGGTCCATTGTGATGTTCATTCTACCGCCGCCGGATGCGATCATAATATCGAAGCTGTCGTCGCGGAGGCCACCGATGAATTCCTCGAAGGGAAGAACATAATCAAGAGCAGATGTCTCGCCAACGTCACGGCCGTCAAGAAGAATGTGGACTCTAACCTTAGCAACGCCCTCAGCCTTAGCCTGTGCGATAAGAGCCTTAAGGTGGTCAATGTGAGAGTGAACGTTACCGTCGGAGAAGAGGCCGAGGAAGTGGAGTGTGCTGCCGTTTTCCTTAACTCCGCCAACACAAGCCTTCCAGGAGTCGGACTCGTAGATCTTACCGGACTCGATAGAGTTGGAAACGAGCTTTGCGCCCTGCGCAAATACCTGTCCGCTACCGAGAGCGTTGTGACCAACCTCGGAGTTACCCATATCGTCGTCAGAAGGAAGACCAACTGCTGTACCGTGAGCCTTGAGCTTTACCATGGGATACTTCGCCATGATGGAATCAAGTGTGGGTGTGTATGCCTTATAAACTGCATTGCCTGCTGTTTCAGGTGCAATGCCAACGCCGTCCATAACGATAGTTACAACGGGGCCCTTAACGCCGATAGCGTTTGCAAGTGATGTAAGCTTTGCCATTGTCAGTTACCTCGTATTAATTTATTTTTATATCAAGGGGATTTTAAGGAATCCCCCTTGGACCCCAAAACCTTTTCAAATAAAGGTCTTGGCGCCCTTGGAGTTGCGTATTTGTAATTGAATTGTCTATATCTTTAGTGTGAAAAGGAATTTCGCGCCTGCGGGCGCGATTCAGGGCTCTGCCCTAAAAACCCGCAAGCTTTTTTCGGAAAAGCTTGACCAAAAACTCTAATTAACGCTCGTTTGTGTATCAAGGTTGAGTTATCTTTTGATCGTTCGAAGCTTTATCCGTTACAAACCTTCTTAAAAAGGTTTGGGTGGGGGCTTGGGGGAGGGGATTTCCTTAAAATCCCCTCCCCCATATTCATTTCGCCATTAGATCTCGATCTCGCCCTCGTAAACGAGACGTGCGTTGCCGGAGAGAGTTACGTTGCCATCTTCCTTATACTTAACGATAAGCTCGCCGCCGGGAACCTGGACTGTGATCTCAGTATCTCTCTTACAGAATCCGTTTTCGCAAGCTGCAACCACAGCCGCGCAAGCGCCTGTACCGCAAGCCATTGTTTCGCCGTTACCTCTTTCCCAAACACGCATCTTGATCGTTCCTTCATTTACGATACGAACAAACTCTGTATTAACACGGTCAGGGAAGTATTCGCTGTTTTCAAAGAGGGGACCTACCTTTTCAATATCGACTGCGTCTACTCTCTTACAGAGGACTACGCAATGGGGGTTACCCATGGAAACGCAGGTTACGTTATAATCCTTACCGCCGATACTTATCTCACGGTTAAGGATCTTATCGCCCTCAAGAGTTGTGGGAAGGCTTGCGGGGTCAAGGTCTGCCATACCCATACGAACGGATACTGTGGATACCTTGCCGTTCATTGTATAGAGCTTAAGATTCTTGATTCCGCTTGCTGTTTCAACAGTGATCCTGCGCTTTCCGCCGCAGAGACCGTTATCATAAACATACTTACCAACGCAACGGATAGCGTTACCTGCCATCATACCCTGGCTACCGTCCTGGTTGAAGATACGCATCTTGCAGTCAGCAACCTTGGAGGTCTCCATAAGCACGATACCGTGACCGCCGATACCGTAATGTCTGTCGCAGAGAGAAACACAAAGGGATTCGGGATTCGTCACACTTCCGTCAAAGTTATCAATGAAGATATAGTCGTTGCCGCTGCCTTCCATCTTAGCAAACTTCACCTTACGGCGCTTTGTTCTCATATTATTGATATCAACAAGCTCTGTATTCTGCTGGTTGAAGTGAGAAGCGAAGATATCTGCCAGCGCGTTAGCCGTATCAAGGCTTGTAAGGCAAGCGATAGAAAGCTGGATAGCTCTCTGATTGAGCTTCTTATAGTTATCAACAGTGTCGCCCTCGCAGCCTGTATAGATAACGTAGTCGATCTTGCCTGTATCAAGAAGCTTCATCATTGCATCTCCGTCCTTCATTGCAGGAACGATCTCTGCCTCGATACCGAGATGAGAGATAGCCTCTGCTGTTTTAGGAGTTGCATAAAGGTCGATGCCAAGGTCGTACAGCTTCTTTGCAAGAGTTACGACCTCGAAATAGTCGTGCTTATCAACGCTGATAAGTGCGCCAAGCTTCTTCTGTCCGGAGGGAAGTCTCAGGTTGTAGCCTGCAGATGTAAGTCCCTTGAAGAGAGCCTCTGCCATTGTACGTCCAAGACCGAGAACCTCACCTGTACTCTTCATCTCGGGACCGAGAATGGAGTTAACGTCGGAAAGCTTCTGGAAGGAGAACACGGGAACCTTGATCGCAAAGTAGGGAGGTGTCTTATAAAGACCTGTGCCATATCCAAGGTCACGGAGCTCCTCGCCCGTCATAACGCGGCTTGCAAGGTCTACCATGGGAACGCCTGTTACCTTACTGATATAAGGAACAGTTCTGGAAGCACGGGGGTTTACCTCGATAACGTACAGCTCACCGTGGTATGTGAGGTACTGAATATTAACGAGACCCTTTGTGCCAAGGGAAAGCGCAAGCTTTGTGGAGCAATCGATTATCTTCTCCATCATCATATCGTTGATGCTGAAGGGAGGATAAACTGCGATGGAGTCACCGGAGTGCACACCTGCACGCTCAACGTGCTGCATGATACCGGGGATGAGAACGTCGCGACCGTCGGAGATAACGTCTACCTCAAGCTCCGTACCCATCATATATTTATCAACAAGCACGGGGTTTTCAATACCTGTTGAAAGGATGATATTCATATACTGCTTAACGTCATCGTCGTCGTGTGCGATAGTCATATTCTGACCGCCGATAACGTAGGAGGGACGGAGAAGAACAGGGTAGCCGAGGTCGTTTGCCGCCTCAAGCGCTTCGTCTGTTGTTTTAATACCGCGTCCCTTAGGTCTCTGGATATTGAATTCCTCAAGAAGTGCATCAAAGCGCTCTCTGTCCTCAGCGCGGTCGATACCGTCGGCAGAGGTGCCGAGGATCTGAATACCGTTTTCATCAAGGAACTTTGTAAGCTTGATAGCTGTCTGTCCGCCGAAGGCTACAACAACGCCGATGGGCTTCTCTGTTTTGATGATGCTCATAACGTCCTCGGGATTGAGGGGCTCGAAATACAGTCTGTCGGCTGTATCATAGTCTGTTGAAACTGTTTCGGGGTTGTTATTTACGATAACAACGTCATATCCAAGCTCCTTAAGAGTCCAAACGCAATGAACAGAGGAGTAGTCGAACTCGATACCCTGACCGATTCTGATAGGACCTGAGCCAAGAACCATTATAACGGGCTTACCGCTCTTAGGGAATGCAAGGGATTCGCACTCACGATCAAATGTGGAATAGAAATAGGGTGTTTCAGCCGCAAACTCCGCGCCGCAGGTATCAACCATTTTATAAACAGGCTGGCTTTCGGGCAGGTTTTCGCGTCCGGAGATACGTGCAAGTGCTGTATCTGTATAGCCCAGCTTCTTACCAAGGTAATAATCCTCATCGGAAAGTCCCTCGCTCTCGATCTTCTTTTCAAAGTCTGCAAGCTTTTTGAGCTTAGAGAGGAAGAAGCGGTCGATCTTGGTTATCTCAAAGATCTCGTCGAAGGACATACCGCTCTTTATTGCCTCGAATACTGTAAAGAGGCGGAGGTCGTCCTGAGCTGCAAGTCTTTCTCTGAGAGGAAGGTCAAACTTAGGCTTCATATTGAGAGTGTCAACGGATATCTCTGCTCCGCGGACAGCCTTCATAATTGCCATTTCAAATGAAGGAGCGATGGACATGACCTCGCCTGTTGCCTTCATCTGGGGTCCCAGCTTACGGCTGGAGTTTATAAACTTTTCAAAGGGCCACTTGGGGAACTTAACAACGCAATAGTCAACTGTAGGCTCGAAGCAAGCACAGGTCTTACCTGTGATCTCGTTTTTGATCTCATCGAGAGTATAGCCCAGAGCAAGCTGAGATGTTACCTTAGCAATGGGATAGCCTGTTGCCTTGGAAGCAAGTGCGGAGGAACGGGAAACTCGGGGGTTTACCTCGATAACCGCATACTCAAGGGAATTGGGGTTAAGTGCAAACTGGCAGTTACATCCGCCTACGATGCCGAGGGCGGATACTATATCAAGAGATGCTTTACGGAGCATCTGGAATTCAACGGGGGAAAGTGTCATTGCGGGAGCAACAACGATGGAGTCGCCTGTATGAACGCCTACGGGGTCAACGTTTTCCATAGAACAGATAGCGATACAGTTGTTAGCGCTGTCGCGCATAACCTCAAACTCGATCTCTTTCCATCCTGCGATATATCTTTCGATAAGTACCTGAGTGATGGGAGAGGTGTCGAGACCTGTTCTTGCGATAATACGGAGCTGTTCTTCGTTATAAGCAACACCGCCGCCGCCGCCGCCGAGAGTGAATGCGGGACGAACGATAACGGGATAGCCGCCTATTCTGTTAGCAACCTCGATACAGCCTTCAACTGTTGTTGAGATATCGGAGGGGATAACGGGCTGACCGATCTCCGCCATTGTATCCTTGAACATCTGTCTGTCCTCAGCGCGGTCGATAGCCTCGGCGCTTGTACCGAGAAGTCTGACGCCTGCCTTTTCAAGGTAGCCTTCCTTAGAAAGCTGCATCGCGATAGTAAGACCTGTCTGTCCGCCAAGTCCTGCAAGCATACTGTCGGGGCGTTCCTTTTCGATAATTCTTTTAATTGTTTCTGCTGTAAGGGGCTCAAGGTAGATCTCGTCTGCAAGAGCGTTGTCTGTCATAATAGTAGCAGGGTTGCTGTTTACAAGAACAACGTTAACGCCTGCGTTCTTAAGCACGCGGCAAGCCTGCGCGCCTGCGTAGTCAAACTCTGCAGCCTGGCCGATAACTATAGGGCCTGAGCCGATCATCAATACTTTCTTAATACTTTTATCAAGCGGCATATCAGTTCTCCTTATCCATAAGATTCATCAGCTTTTCATAGAGAGCATTGGGCGTAAGAGGTACCCAAGCTGTTTCGGGGCAGAACTGAACGGAGAATGCCTTCAGTCCTTCATATTCGATACCCTCGCAGGTCTTATCGTTAGTATTTTCCATTGTCACAACTGCGGGAGCTTTAACTGTAGCAGGGTCAACTGCGTAGCTATGGTTCTGAGTTGTGATCCATGTATGAGTTCCGAAGAGCTCACTGACGGGCTGGTTGCCGCCTCTGTGTCCGTGACCCATTTTAAATGTATCACAGCCATTAGCAAGGGCAAGCATCTGATGACCGAGGCCGATTCCGAAGATTACTGTTTTACCCATAAGCTTCTTGATCTCCTCAACACATTCAGGATTGTCCTTAGGATCGCCGGGACCCTCGGAAAGAACTACTGCATCGGGAGCGCCGGCAAGGATATCCTCAGCCTTGGTATTGTAGGGTACAACTGTTACCTCACAACCAAGCTTTGTAAGGTCGGCGATAACTGCAGGTCTTGTACCGTAGTCAACGAGAGTAACGCTGTATTTCTTCTCTCCCTCTGCCGCGTACACCTTCTTTTCCTTTACGGAAACGCTCTTTACCGCGTCTACAGCCTTATATGTTGCAATAACGCTCACGTCCTCAGGGATCTCGGGCGCGATCATTGCATTCATCTCACCGTTTTCGCGGATAAGTCTTGTAAGCTCTCTTGTATCAACTCCCCAGATACCGGGAACGCCTGCGCTTCTGAGATATGTGTCAAGGTCTCCCTCACAGCGGAAGTTGGAGGGGTTATCACACCATTCACGAACCACATAGCCTGAGATCGTGCATTCATCACCGAGATCGGAAGGGATAACACCGTAGTTTCCTATAAGAGGGAAGGTCTGCAGAAGGATCTGCCCCTTATATGCAGGCTCAGTGATCGCCTCAAGGTAACCGACAACGCTTGTATTGAATACCAACTGACCGAGAGCGCTTGTCTCTGCGCCAAAGCTGTAGCCTTCAAATACGCGGCCGCCGTCGAGAATTAGATAAGCTTTTTTCATTTAATAAACCACACCTTTCTGACTTTGCAAGTTCGTGTTAATTATTTTCTTTTGTAAGCAATTTTGCAATGACTGCCTTCTGAGCGTGCAGTCTGTTTTCCGCCTGATCATAGATCTCGGCGTGGTGAGCATCGAGAACATCCTCTGTTATCTCCGCTCCGCGATGAACGGGCAGACAATGGAGCACGATAGCGTCAGCCTTTGCTGCTTCCATCATTTCGCTATCCACTGTATATCCGTTATCCTCAGGTCTTGTCCACTCCTGAATATGGACAACATCCGCACCGTCTATTGCCTCTGCGACACTTTCCGTCACAGCAAGTCTTCCGAATTCACGTCCCATTTCAAGAACGCATTCATCAGGCATATGAGATGCGGGGCAGGCAACGGATACGTCCATTCCCATTTTAAGTGCACCCACGATTATAGAGTTTGCGGCGCCGCCGCTTCCCACGCAACAGAATTTTCTGCCCTCGAAGGAGCCTTTATATTCGCGGATTGTCATCAGATCAGCAAGAGCGTGACAGGGGTTTGCCTTGTCAGTTTTTGCATTGATAACGGGAACTATACTTCCCACGGCAAAGGCTTCCGCCTCTTCCTGAGAATCTGTTCTTATTGCGATACAGTCTACAAATCTTGTAAGAACTGCCGCCAGGTCGGAAACGCTGTCCCAGCGGTCTGTTGCAAGACCGTTATGAGAAAGCATAAGTGCATGACCGCCCAGGTCAAACATACCTACCTCAAAGGAGGCTCTTGTGCCGGATGCGGGGTTGGTCATCAGCATTCCGAGAGTTTTTCCCTTGAGAATTTTATGCTTTATATTATTTTTTCGCTCAAATTTGAGCTGATCTGCAAAATTGAGGATCTCCATTATTTCCTTTTTGGAAAGCTCGGAGAGACGCATGAGATGTTTCATCAAATATTATTCCTTTCAGGAGTCGATAATATCACAAAGAATATCAAGTGCAGCTATAATATCTGCATCGGAAATATTAAGTGGAGGCACAAGACGCACCTTATTTTTTGCTGTCAGCACCAGAAGTCCGCGGTCAAGCGCTTCGTTTGCAACGTCGCGGCCCGCCTTTGTACACTCAATTCCAAGCATAAGTCCTTTGCCTGTTACGCTGAGGACGTTTTTACACTGTGCAAGACGTTCTCTTATTAGCTGTTCCTTTCTGAGAACGCCGTCCATAAGCTCGTCTGTAAGTCTTTCAACTATGCTGACAGCGCCCGCCGCGCAAACGGGGTTACCGCCGAATGTTGATCCGTGAGAGCCGGGAGTGAGAACATTTTCAACCTTTTCGGAAAGCATTGTTGCTCCCATGGGAAGTCCTCCCGCAAGGCCCTTTGCTGTGGAAACGACGTCGGGGGATACACCGTAGTGCATATAAGAATAGAGCTTACCTGTTCTGCCGTTACCCGCCTGAACCTCGTCGAAAATAAGGAGCATATCGTACTTTTCGCAAAGCTCTGCCGCAAGGTGGACAAATTCTTCTGTTAAAGCATTGACTCCGCCCTCGCCCTGGACCGTTTCCATCATGATAGCGCAAAATTCGCCTGTTGAAGCAAGTCTTTCAAGCTCCTTGCAATTATTTGCCTCGCAATAGTCAAAACCTTCGGGGAAGGGACCGAAATCTGTATGGAAGGTATCCTGGCCTGTAGCCGCAAGAGTTGTAACAGTTCTGCCGTGGAAAGAGTTTCTCAGGGTGATGATATTGCTCTTTTCCTCATTACCGTTTTTCATAAAGGCATATTTTCTTGCAACCTTGATGGCGCATTCGTTTGCCTCGGCGCCGGAGTTGGAGAAAAACACCTTTTTCATGCCTGTTCTCTGACAGAGAAGCTCTGCAAGACGGGCACAGGGCTCTGTATAGTAAAGGTTGGAGGTGTGCTGAAGCTTATCCACCTGCGCCTTTACCGCATCAGCCCACACGCTGTCGCAATAGCCGAAGGTATTAACGGCGATGCCTGCGCCCATATCTATATATTCCTTGCCCGCTGTGTCCCAGAGTCGGGCTCCGCATCCTCTCTCGATCTCAAGAGGAAATCTGCCGTACGTTCCTGCAACGTAGGTCTTGTCTTTATTTGTAATAGTCATAATAATTTCCTTTTTCGGGTATATACAAATCAAACTGCATCCGGGATGCAGTTTGAGGTGCCGCGTCAGCCGCGGACAAACATCGTTCCCAGACCTTCATCTGTCATTATCTCGATAAGAATAGAATGAGGAACCCTGCCGTCGATGACAAAGACCTTTTCAACACCGCGGCGTATCGCCTCTTTACAGCAATTGACCTTAGGGATCATGCCGCCGCAGATTATTCCTTCATTCACCAGACGGAGAGTATCGGAAACATATATTTTAGATATTAATGTGGACGGGTCGTCCTTATCGCGAAGCACGCCCTGAGTATCTGTCATAATTATGAGAGACTCGGTATCCATAGCTCCTGCGATCATTGCCGCCGCTGTGTCGGCATTGATATTATACGCGTTGCCTTCGTCGTCACAGCCCACGGTTGAAATAACGGGAATATACCCCTTCTCGAGAACGTCGAGTATAGGAGCTGTGTCGACTGATGTTATATTACCAACGAATCCAAGCTCGGGCTTGGCACATTCTGCCTTGATCATTCCGCCGTCAAGTCCGCAAAGACCGATAGCCTTTCCGCCTTTCCTTCCAATGAGGGAAACAAGGCTTTTATTTACCTTACCGCAAAGCACCATCTGGACGATATCAACAGTTTCCTTATCGGTAACTCTGAGACCGCCCACAAATTCGCTCTTCTTGCCAACTCTGGAAAGCATATCGGTGATCTCGGGTCCGCCGCCGTGAACCAGAACGATCTTGATACCAATAGCAGACAAAAGGACTATATCACCCATTACGGCGTCCTTTAACTGCTCGTTGATCATAGCGTTGCCGCCATATTTGATAACAACGATCTTGTCCTTATATTCCTGAATATTTGGAAGAGCCTGAGTCAGCACCTCGCTTGTAAGTGCCGCGCTCAGTCGTGTTTCGGCCTTTGATGTCATGTTCTGTAATCTCCGTTGATCTTTACGTAGTCGTAGGTCAGGTCGCAGCCCCAGGCTTCCGCCTCAGCTTCTCCGTCATTAAGACCTACAAGAATGAATATATCCTTTTCGCTGAGGACCTTCTTTGCAACGTCCTCGTCAAACTCAATGCCTGCGCCGTTTCTGCATACTGCCACAGTGCCTGCCTCGCTGCTGAAATCCACATCGACCTTGGTTATATCCACCTCGGCACCGGAATATCCGATAGCGCAGAGAACGCGGCCCCAGTTGGCGTCGGCTCCGAACATTGCCGCCTTGAGAAGAGAAGAGCAGATAACGCTCTTGGCAACGGTTTTTGCCGCCTCAACGCTTACAGCACCGCTTACCTTACAGTCCATAAGCTTTGTTGCGCCCTCTCCGTCGGAGGCGATCATTCTGCACAGCGTTCTTGTTATCATAGCAAGCGCACGGCAGAAGATGTCATAATCCTCGCCCTCGCTCTCTATCATCTTGCCGCCTGCCATGCCGTTAGCAAGGAGGGCGACCATATCGTTGGTTGAAGTGTCGCCGTCAACAGACACCATATTGAAGGAGTCCTTTATGTCGGCGCTCAGCGCCTTCTGAAGCATCTCGGGGGAGACAGCGCAGTCGGTCGTGATAAACACCAGCATTGTAGCCATGTCGGGATGGATCATACCGCTACCCTTAGCGATACCGCCCATTCTGCACGTAACTCCGCCGCATTCAAACTCTACGGCAACTTCCTTTTTAACTGTATCTGTTGTCATAATAGCCTCGGCTGCAGCATTTGCCGCATCCTCGCTATTATCAAGTCCTTCGCACAGCGCCTTCATTCCAAGGTCGATAGGCTCAAGGGAAAGGGGCTGACCGATAACGCCTGTGGATGCAACCACAACATTCTTTGCATCTATTCCAAGCTCTCTCTCAACAAGAGCGCACATTCCTTCGGCTATTTCTATACCGTTGGCATTGCATGTATTCGCATTGCCGCTGTTGCAGATAACTGCCTGAGCATAGCCGTCGGAAATGTTATTTTTAGTTACAGTAAGGGGAGCACCCTTAACAAGATTACGAGTGCATGTGCAAGCTGCCGCCGCGGGGATCTCGCTTACGATAAGCGCAAGATCTCTCTTAGTGCGATTCTTGCGTATGCCGCAGTGGATGCCGCTTGCCTTATATCCTTTTGCGGCACAAACGCCGCCTGTAGTAAACTTCATTTTTGTCTCCGTTTCCGCACTTTTTGGCGGACCTAAACATATTCAATATATTATACTATATTTCATATACAAAGTCAAACATAAAACGCCAAAATATTGCTGCCAAAATCAATTTTGTTACAATTATATAATGATCTTATAATTCAAGCGAAAGTGTTTCGTCAATGCCGTGCATTATGTTGAAGCACTGAACAGCCGCACCTGACGCGCCTTTACCAAGATTGTCATATCTTGACACAAGAATTATTCTTTCCTCATTTCCATAAACGGATATTTCCATTGAATCCTTACCGCTGAGAGCAGTAGCGGAAAGGAATCCGCCCTCGTCACCCGCCTCGGCATATTTCACAACAGGTCCGCAGTAAAGCTCTCTGTATACAGACTTTATATCCTCAATAGTTTTTCCCTTATTAAGCTGACTTGCAAAGAGAGGAACTGTTACCTCCATTCCTGAATAAAAATTCGAAACAATGGGAGAAAATACAGGAGCATTTTCAATGCCGGATACCTTCGCCATCTCAGGAAGATGCTTGTGAGACTGAGAGATACCGTACTGACGGGGAGAGGAAAGAAGCAGGTCATCTCCCGCCGCCTCATACTGAGCGATCATCTTTTTTCCGCCGCCGCTGTAGCCCGTAACAGAGTGACAGGTGAGAAGCACATCGGGAGAAAGAATGCCGTCTTCAACAAGAGGACGAACAAGAGAAATGAAGCCGCTTGCGTGGCATCCGGGATTGGCAACTCTCTTGGAATCAGCTATTTTTTCCCTTGATTTAAGGGAAAGCTCGGGAAAACCGTAGTCCCAAGCCGCGTTGGTTCTGTGAGCAGTGGATGCATCGATTATTCTTGCATTTGAGCCCTCGGCGAGCTCTACAGCCTCAATAGCTGCACTGTCGGGAAGACAGAGAAAAACTGTGTCGGCTGAGTGGATAGCTTCTCGGCGCGCATCCCTGTCCTTGCGCTTTTCCTCGGGGAGAGTGATAAGCTCGATGTCGTCTCTGCCCTGAAGACGCTCCCAAATGCGAAGACCTGTTGTGCCTTCCTTGCCATCTATAAATACACGTATCATATGAATAAATATACCATCCTATTGAATAATTACGCATAATTATACTACTCTTTCACCCTTTTGTCAATACAAAACACCACATCGGTAAAATAAAATAAGCATCTTGCAAAAAATAATACTTGATTATAAATCATCCCTGTGGTATAATACTAAAACGCACTCGAGCGTAACACGGAAGCGTATCGAAGAGGTCATAACGGGGCTGACTCGAAATCTTCTTCGCCAAACGGAATCCGAAATGCCGAAAACCCTTTAACCATGCGGGTTTCTGGCATTCCCTCGCTTCTTAAATACTACGAGTTCTAACGAGAATTCTAAGACAACTGAATATTTGCGTTAATACTCCTTCGGGAGTTTAACATACACGGAGACGTATCGAAGTGGTCATAACGGGGCTGACTCGAAATCAGTTAGGGAGCAATCCCCCGCGAGTTCGAATCTCGCCGTCTCCGCCAACGGAACCCTTGAAAACCCAGTGTTTTCAAGGGTTTTATGTATCTTTGTGATTTTTGTTTGCGGTGGTTTTTATGGTCATTTCAGTATTTTTCTGAATTTTTTACGCTCATAAATTTTGTTCGAGATTAGAATATAACAGCCCTGAAACCGCATAAAATA
>JAFUMU010000055.1 GCA_017482495.1 Clostridia bacterium
CAGAATTAAGCTATACAAACCCAAGACCCCTGTAGGGCGGCTTGCCTTCAAGCCGCCGCAAGAATAAGTTTAAGCCGTACGAGGCGGCGGGATGAGGGCATCCCGCCCTACAGAGACAGAGGGCACGTTCACCGAAGCCGATTGATGCGGGCGATCATCGATCGCCCCTACAGGCTAAACGGGCGTCTTCACCCAACCGTAGGTGAGAGCACCCATCTCCCGCTTGAATAAATTTAAGCCGTACGTATCCAAGACCCCTGTAGAGCGGCTTTAGTAAAGCCGCCGCAAAGATAAGTTTAAGCCGTACGAGGCGGTGGGATGAGGGCATCCCGCCCTACAGAATAGCGGGCACGTTCACATAAGACATACGATCAGGAGAAGCATATGGCAAAAAAGAACAGATCGGGTACGAAAAAGAAAATAGTATCTGCGGCGTGGAGGCTTTTTTATCTTCACGGCTACGATGATACAACGATAGAGGAGATAATCGAGGAATCAGGCACGTCGAGAGGTAGCTTCTATCACTATTTTGAGGGCAAGGACGGGCTGCTTGGCTCTCTTGCATACCTTTTCGACGACAAATATGAGGAGCTTGAAGAGGTGCTTCCCTCGGGAGGGGCTATGGAAAAGCTGCTTTTTCTAAACTACGAGCTTTTTAAAATGATAGAAGAGAGCATAGATATAGATCTGCTGACAAGACTTTACTCTACCCAACTTGTTACCAAGGGTGAAAAGCATTTGCTTGACCATAACAGAGTGTACTACCGCCTACTGCGCCGCATAGTATCCGAGGGACAGCAGTCGGGAGAGCTTACCTCAGACAAAAGCACTGCCGAGCTTGTGCGCATCTATGCTATGTGTGAAAGAGCGCTTATATATGACTGGTGTCTTGTGGGAGGAAACTATCCTCTTGCGGAAAATGCAAGGAATATTATGCCGGGACTGCTTGGCTCTTTTGAAAAAATGTCGATTTAACATAGATTTAATGAACTTGCGGTTTCACATTTAACCTACCTTTGATATACTCACTAAGGCATAAAAAGCTTAGTGAGTATTTTTTATGGTTAAAATATAATACGGTTTAAACCTTGGAAGGAGAAAAAAATGTTATCCTCAGGAGATATCATGCAGCTTGTGCAGAGCCTTATATGGCTGCTTGCAGGCGTTGGAGTGTTCATTGTCGGTATGAACTTTATGGGCGATGCCCTTGGAAAGAGTGCCGGTAACGGTATGAAGACGCTTCTCGGTAAGATCAGCAACAACCGTTTTTCAGGAGTTGGTATCGGAGCAGGCGTTACAGCCATAATTCAAAGCTCCTCCGCTACCTCCGTTATGGTAATCGGTCTTGTTAATGCAGGCGTTATGACCCTTATGCAGGCAACACCTATTATCATGGGTGCCAATATCGGTACCACCATAACAGGCGTTCTCGTTGCTCTTAAAAACGATTATTTCAATATGGCAATGTACCTCCTTGCATTTGCAGGCGTTATGATGGGCTTTGCGAAAAAGGAAAAGATCAAGATCGCAGGAAGCCTTTGCAGCGGTCTCGGACTTATTTTCGTAGGCCTTGAGGTTATGAGCAGTGACCAGGCATTCGGCAATCCCCTTGTTGAAACTCTGTTTACAAATATTTTCAGCGTTATTGATCATCCTCTGCTTCTTATCCTTGTAGGCATTATCTTTACAGCTCTCATTCAAAGCTCCTCTGCCGCAACAGGTGTAGTTATCACAATGGTGGGCACAGGCGTGCTTCCCCTTGACCTTGCGCTCTTTATTGTGCTCGGTGCCAATATCGGTACATGTGTAACAGCGCTTCTTGCTTCCATCGGTGCTCAGGTAAATGCTAAGAGAGTAGCTCTTATCCACTTTACCTTTAACGTTATAGGAACAGTTATTTTCACAGCGATCATCTGGATATTCAGAGAGCCTATGGTAAATCTCCTTATATCCTTCTTCCCCGGAGATGATCCTATGTCGCTTCAGATGAGAGTTTCTGCTTTCCACGTAATATTCAACGTAACCACGACCCTTGCACTTCTTCCCTTTGTAAAGCAGCTTGTTAAGTATTCATGCCTTGTTATCAAGGACAAGGAGGATACAAAAGAAGAGCTTGCTCTTAAGTATATCGATGACAGACTTCTTGCTACCCCCTCCGTGGCTCTCGGACAGGTGAAGAAAGAGATGGACTATATGTTCAGTCTTGTTGAAGAGAATATCAGACTTTCATTTGTTACTATGGAGAACGGCTCCGTTGAACACGGCAAAAAGATTGCAGAGAACGAGGACATTATCAACTTTACCAACAGTGCCCTTACTAAGTTCCTTATTAAACTTTCACCTAACGTTGAGCAGAGTGATGAGACGTTTATCGGCTCATGCTTCCACGTTCTTAATGACCTTGAGCGTATAGGCGACCACGCTGAGAACTTCTACGAGATCGGTGAAGAGATGTACACAAAGAAACTGACATTCTCAGAGATCGCTCAGTGCGATATTAAGGAAATGCATGGAGCAGTTGTAGGTATGCTTGAGATCGCAAAGGACGCATTTGAAAACCTTAATGATTCAAGACTTCCCGAGCTTGCAACAATTGAAAATAAGGTAGATGCTATGAAGAGAGATCTGACAGCAAGCCATTTTGCCCGACTTGCTGAAGGTAATTGCAGTATGGATGCAAGCCCCTATTACTCATCTGTAGTGGTAGGTCTTGAGAGAGTAGCAGACCACCTTGTAAATATCGGATACAGTATTGTAAACCCCGTAGGTTCACAGAAGGATTTTAATTAATATACTCAGATGCGATGCCGAAACCAAGGATCGCATCTGTTTTTTACATCTGCATAAAATCAGACCGTGTTATGCAAACGCAGAAAAACTAAATTAATATAAGATTAATATTATTTACATCAAATTTTAATAATTGTCTGCATATAATAGTAGTATCAATTTTTTAGAGGTTCAGATGAAAAAGGGAAAATTCAGACGATTTAAGGATAGTCTTGTAGGAGAGATAAAGAAAAATAAAAATGTTTTTGCAGTTTATATAATATTGCGAGCACTTGTTATTGCAGTAGCGGTAATGAGCCTTATAAGCGGTAATATAGAAAACTTCTTCCTGTGCCTGCTTTCGCTCGTTCTGTTTTTGCTTCCTGCATTTGTGGAGAGACAGTTTAAGGTCAATCTTCCCGACACACTTGAAATAATAGTACTTCTTTTTATTTTTGCGGCAGAGATACTTGGTGAGATATCCAGCTTCTATGTTCGGGTACCTCATTGGGATACCATGCTTCACACTGTAAACGGATTTTTATTTGCAGCCATAGGATTTGCAATGGTGGACGTGTTCAACAGAAGCTCTAAGATAAAATTTGACCTGTCACCCTTCTATCTTGCCGTAACAGCCTTCTGCTTTTCTATGACCGTGGGAGTCATATGGGAATTTTTTGAATTCGGTATGGATATGCTTGTGCAGCTTGATATGCAGAAGGATACCGTGGTAAATACTGTCTCAAGCGTTGCGTTTGATATGACGGCAACAAATGAAGCAGTTTATTTCGGGGACATAGTCGATACAGTGCTGATAACAGCCGACGGACAGCAGATAGCCTTTTCGGACTATGGCATAAACGGATACCTCGATATTGGTATAATTGATACTATGAAGGACTTGTTTGTAAACTTTATAGGAGCAGTGGTGTTCTCCTTCATAGGTTATTTCTATGTAAAAAGCAGAGGTAAAGGAAAGATAGCAGGCAGCTTTATCCCCACCCTTGATGATTCGGAGGAGTGAAATTACAGGCTTGTGAATGCCGATCCATGCAGGGTGATGATTATGCAGGGCGGGGGTATCTCACGCCGCAACGTTGGGCTTAAACATATTGATTTACGGCGGCAGCAAGCCACCGCCCTGCAAACGAAGCGGGTACATTCACCGAACCCGCACGAATGCTTACGAAGCTCCTTCAGGGGAGCTTTTTTATGTTGCAATTTGCGAAAAATGTAGTAGAATTAAGATAACAGAAAGGGAGTGGTGAGATGTTTCGAATCCTTGTTGTTGACGATGATAAGCACACACGAATGCTTTTTGAAGCGGTGTTGAAGGCTGAAAATTATACTGTTTTTACCACATCAGACGGTGCCGAGGCGTTAGCTCTTACAGACAGAGAGCATATTGATCTTGTGGTGCTTGATATTATGATGCCCAATATGGACGGGTATGAGTTTACTCGTATTCTGAGAGAATCAAATAATGACCTGCCGGTGCTGATGGTGTCAGCAAAGCAGCTTCCCGATGATAAGAGAAGAGGTTTTCTTGCAGGAACAGATGACTATATAACCAAGCCTGTTGACGAGGAGGAGATGCTTCTTCGAATAAAGGCGCTTCTCAGACGCGCAAGGATCGCAAGCGAAAAAAGGATATGCATCGGAGATGTTGTTTTGGATTATAATTCTATGACAGTGTCCCGCAGAGAAGAGACGGTGGAGCTGCCTCAAAAGGAATTCTTGCTTCTTTATAAGCTGCTGTCATTTCCCGGAAAGATATTCACAAGGATACAGATAATGGATGAGATATGGGGTGCTGACAGCGAGACGGGCTGGGAAACAGTTACCGTGCATGTGGGACGTCTGAGAAAACGCTTCGAGGGTTGGGACGAATTTGAGATAGAATCTGTCAGAGGTCTGGGATACAGGGCGGTGAAAAAAGCAGATGGCTGATAAAAAGCTTAATATACCTGTTATAGGATCGAGACGTAAAGAGAAGAAATACAGATTTTCTCTTACCTTGCTTGTTGCAGGCATCATACTGATATTTATGATAGCCTCCGTAGCGCTGGCATCGCTGATCGTCTATATTCTTGTAAGGGCAGGAATACTGAATTCTGCAGATGCGGCAGAGCTTTCATATAAGGATCTGATAGGACTGATGTCTGTGGTCAGCCTGACCCTGGGGGCTGCCATATCTTTTGGCGCCAGCTTCTTTCCCCTTAAGCCGGTAAATAAATTCATTTCAAAAATGAACCGCCTTGCCTCGGGAGATTTTAAGGCAAGACTTGAAATAAAGGGAGCTTTGGGCAGACACCCTGCAGTCAAAGAGGTCACAGACAGCTTTAATACAATGGCACGTGAGCTTGAGAATACGGAAATGCTCAGAGAAGACTTTATTAATAACTTTTCACATGAATTTAAAACGCCCATCGTTTCCATCGCAGGCTTTGCAAAGCTGCTCAAGCGAGGGGAACTGACAGAGGAGCAAAAAGCGGAGTATGTTGATATAATAGAGCAGGAGTCAGTTCGCCTTGCAAATATGGCAACAAACGTGCTGAATCTGACTAAGCTGGAAAACCAGACTATACTTACGGATATTTGCGAGTACAATCTATCGGAACAGCTTCGCTCAAGTATACTGTCACTTGAGGGAAAGTGGAGCAGGAAAAATATTGAGCTTGATCTGCAGCTTGGTGAGTATATGATAGCGGCTAACCGAGATGCGCTGGGACATGTGTGGTTGAACTTGATCGATAATGCAGTGAAGTTTTCTGACGTAGGCGGCAAGATAGGTGTTGAAGTAAAAGAGAATGACGGAATGGTGTCCGTGTCCGTGTCAAATAACTGTGAGGATATCCCTGTAGATAAGCAGGACCGTATATTCAATAAATTTTACCAGGCAGACGAATCCCATGCCTCAGAGGGAAACGGAATAGGACTTGCTATAGTCAAAGGAGTGACCGAGCTTCACGGCGGACAGGTGTGCCTTACAAGTGAAAACGGCACTACTGTTTTTACGGTCAACCTGCCAAAATGATATTATAATATTCAAAAAATGGAAAATGTTTCGTTTCAGTTTAGAAAAGTATTCTAAAATCCTTTTGTAAATGACAGAAACGGAGCTTTTTCGACAATGAGTATTACATATGTTCTTTATAATCCCAAGTCAGGTAATAAGGACGGAGAGCAGAAGGCAAGAGCGCTCAGCACACTGTATAATTCCAAGGAGCTTGAGTATATCGATATAACTAAGATCGATGACTATAAGCACTTCACAGACGGTCTCGGCAGTGATGATGAGATAATAGTATGCGGCGGTGACGGAACGCTTAACAGATTTGCAAACGATATCTACGGTGCTCATCTTAAAAATAATATAATGTACTACGCAATGGGCAGCGGTAATGACTTCCTTCGCGATATGGGTAAGGAAGCGGGAGCGGCGCCATTCCGGATAAATGAGTATATAGAGGAGCTTCCCACAGTAACAGTAAACGGAAGGGATTACCGTTTTATCAATGCTGTAGGCTTTGGTATAGACGGATATTGCTGTGAAGTGGGAGATAAGCTGAGAGAGCAGGACAAAAAGCCTGATTATACAGCTATAGCCATTAAGGGACTCCTTTACGGATATAAGCCCACCGGTGCCAAGGTGACCGTGGACGGTAATACTAAGGAATATAAAAGAATGTGGATAGCTCCCACAATGTATGGAAGATACTACGGCGGAGGAATGATGCCCGCACCGCTTCAGAGCAGAGATAATAAGGACAAGACAGTGTCCTTTGCTGCTATCCATACTGCAGGTAAGCTGAAAACACTTTGCGTTTTTCCCTCCATCTTTAAAGGAGCCCATGTTTCACATACAGAGATGGTGGACGTTATAAGCGGTCATAATATAACAGTGGAATTCGACCGCCCCGTCGCGCTTCAGATAGATGGAGAAACCATACTTAATGTTAAAAAATATCAGGTGCATAGCGTGGCCTGCAAAAGCAACGCAGAGACCGCCGAAGCAGTTGCTATGTAAGATAATATTGAAAGAAGACCTTCGGGTCTTCTTTTTTCTGCTGTAAAATAGTTTACTGCGGGGCAAACGATATTAAAAAACGTCATATCCGCAAGCTAAGCTCCCCCGTTTACCCGTAGGGTGGGGTTATCTCCCGCCGTTAAAATCTCTGTAATTGTTTCTCGGCGGCAGCAAGCCACCGCCCTACAAGGTAATGGGGCACGTTTACCAAAGCCG
>JAFUMU010000056.1 GCA_017482495.1 Clostridia bacterium
ATCGTCAAAGCGGTCATCTCGCCTTTCTCGCGAGCCGTACCCCTTGGAATGCTTCTTAGCACCTCTTTTATCATAGGGCTTTTTGTTTGTGACCGTTTCTGCTCTGTCCCCTTCAGGTCTGCTTCTGCGCTCAGGAGACTTTACTGCGGCAAGATCGTTCACCTTTGCTCCGTTATTTCTCCCCGCGCTCTTATGACCGTTATAGGGCTTATGCTTCTTCTGCTTATTATCTTCCATATTTAACCGCTGACCGCAAAAAACGCGGCCATCACCTTTATTTATAATAATTCCCCCACAGGGACTATTTAGCCATTATTATTAACAGTATAACACATTTTTTTGCGATTGTACATATATTTTTTCATTTTTCATTCCTTAACAACTCAACAAATGTAAACATTTTATCCAATTTTCAGGTGTTTTTTTGATATGCCGGGATTATTTTTAAAAGAAAAACGACAAAACGACCGCAGATTGCGGCCGTTTGCTGTACATATCTATATATTATATTTATATGTATATTACTGCTGCTTCATAGCTGCGAAGCAATCGGAGCAGTAAACAGGTCTGTCGCTTGTGGGCTGGAAAGGAACCTTAGCTTCCTTACCGCACTGTGCGCAAACTGTTGTGAACATCTCCTTCTGTGCTCTTGCAGCGTTCTTTCTTGCATCGCGGCAAGCCTTGCATCTCTGGGGTTCGTTCTGGAATCCCTTTTCAGCATAGAACTGCTGCTCGCCTGCGGTGAATACGAACTCGTTGCCGCAATCTTTACATACTAATGTCTTGTCCTCGTACATTTTTCCTTTACCTCATTTGGTGTAATAATATTTTTTGCGCCCTTGTCGGATTCAAACCGCACCTTTGATTACAAGTAAACAACGCTCTTATTAAGCTACTCGGGCATATATTCAAAGAGACTTGCTCTATGAAGCTTATTTATCGGTATCGTCTATGTTCTTTACCTTCTCTTTAATTCTGTAAAGAGCATTATTAACAGATTTTTTGGATCTGCCCAACGCAAGGGCGATCTCCTCTGCTGTCTTATCAGACATATATTCTCTGAAAACCTCTCTCTCATACGGAGAAAGGATTTCACTTATGCTTGATACTATCTTTTCCGTTTCCGCAGAGCTACTACTCTCCGTCGGAGCAACAAAATAGGATCTTTTTTTCTTCGCAACACGCCTGCTTACATGGCGCTCCAATCGTCTCTTGCGACTCATCTCCTTACGCAAAAGCGATATCAGCGCGTTCTTAATACATATCTTAGCAAAAAGTCCGAAGGAGACCTCTGTACGACTCAGATCATACTTTAGTGCCGCTTTTAGCAGTGCAGATTCCGCTTCGCGACGGTACTCCTCTACATCTGCAGTCTCCCCCTCGAATGAGCGTACCGACCTGCTGATAAGAGGCGCATATTTTCTCTTTAGAACAGAAAAGCTCTCGTCGTTCCCGCTTTGAACATCGGATACGATATCGAAAAGCTCCTTGTCCTCAATGATCATATTATTTTTATCCGCCATAGCACCGCTTCTTCATAATTGGTGAACATTCACGATTAATGCTTAGTCTATTATAGCACAATTGTTGATTTTGTCAATAGCTTTTATGCATATTTTCTAAGTTTTGTCAAATCCAAATCGTTTTTTGTACAATTTCGTCAAAAAAACGATTGTCTCATGTTGAGACCAATCGTTTTTTGGCGAATTATTTGTATATTTTTCACAAGCTACACATCAGCTCTCAAACAGGTAATTAACGTCTCCCGTCAACAATGCCACCACGCCTCTGAAAACAACTTCGGGTTTATCTGCATAATTGTCCATCATACATTTAAGCTGATATTCGCTGTCTGCTCTCACCGTAAGATCCATCATTACACCGTTTTTATCCTTGATAGAGCAATGGACCAAATACCCATCTCCGTCCGGCTTATATGTCTGATTAACATACGCTCCTCTTTTTGCAAAAGAGAGGTGTCTGAGCGCGCTTCTATAGCTTTTCTCTCTGACTGACACCATAAGATTCCCTGACAGCGCTTCTGCCACATGCCTGCCAGTCTCCGTCACTTCATAAAGAACAGGATCGTCATCGAGACCTGCTTCCTCCTCGCTGTCCGGAGTTATATCAAGCAACTTAGCAGCTCTTTTGTCTGAAATTATCTCTCTTATATGTCCTGCATCCACAAGCGAGAAAAAGCACTGCGCAAAGTCAAAGAAATTAACGATACCGTCCTGCATCATTATTGAACCGATACTGGGGTAATCGAGGGGATATCCGATTTTATCGAGCAAATACAATATAAATATTTTTATCTCGTTTTCATCCTTCAACTGGGTTGCCATAACCTTATCTCCTGTATTTTTGTTCCTATGCTATAGGGAAAAATTTGGGGGGCTGTCAGCCCCCCAAAAGATGCTTTGTATCTATTACTGCTCAGCAGAAGTAGTATCTACGCCTTCGATGATGGCCTTATAATTCATATAATCCTTCATCTTAACTTTCTTGAAATCAGTTGTTCCCCAGAAGGTAATACTGATTCCGGAAAGCACATCGGCATTAACGATACCTGCGTGCTTCTGGAACACTACGGGTATAGCGGGCATATCCTCAACCAGCTTCTTCTCTGCATTGTGAAGAGCTTCGCTTCTTGCGTCAGCACCCTCTGCGTTATAAACAGCCTCCATAAGCTCATCATACTCTGCACTTGCGTAGCCTGTCACGTGACCTACTACATCGTATGATTCACTTTCCATATCAACACCGTATCCGGAGAACTTTGTTGCATAGGGAGCGAGAACCGCATATGCATCATTTGCAAGTGCCTGGCTTTCTACTGCTATAACATCAAATTCGCCTGATTCATAAGCCTCCGTGTAAAGATCCTTATATACAGCGGTCTCACCTGCAGCTACTGTACCTTCCTGCTCACCGCCGAGTGCTTCAACTTCGACCTTAAAGCCGAGAGCTGTCCAGGAAGCCTTAGCCATATCAGCTACCGCCTTATCCGTTTCATCATCGCGACAAGTAATAGTAAATGAGTACTTGCTGGGTGTGATCCCTGCTTCTTTAAGGAGCTTATTTGCACCGGAAGCGTCTGCTGCGCTTACAATAAGAGCACCGCTTGCATCTGCATTAGCTCTGAAGTCTTCCTTAACTGTCTTATCTGCTATACCTGCAGGAACAAAGCCTGTCGCTGCATCTGCAAACACCAACTTTTCTGCGATAGCCTGACGGTCAAGTGCAAGAGAGAGAGCCTTTCTTACTCTTGCATCTGCGAAGAGCTCATTTTCTGTATTGAAATAGTAAGAATATGTATTGAGAGCATTAGAAACAGTTGCGCTTTCAACATACTCACCGCGGCTTGCAAGTGCGATATCTGTAATGTAATATACATTATCGTCGGTAGTATCTACCTGATTGAACTTTTCAAGCTGCTTTGCCTCATCACCAAGATTAAAGAGCACACGAAGTCTGTAAGGAATTACGTATTTATCAAGCGCTTCATTTTTCTCGGAATCAAGGTAGTAATAGGAAGAGCGCTCAAGACGGAGCTCGTTATTGATATCAAACTTTCTGATATCGAAAGGTCCATTAGTCACCATAGAAGAGGATTTCTTCGCCCACTCGTCGCTCTGACCTACCTTGTCCTCACGGAGAGGCACAAGCGCAGGACTTGCTACTGTACGAAGAAATGCGTCTATATCGACCTCATGGGCAAATTCGATCTCAAGAACGTATGTCTCTACTGCATATACGCCGATATCGTCAACTGTCTTATCGCCCATTTTGATCTCACGTGCATTCTTTATATCGTAAAGAAGGCATGCTGCATCGTTGCCAAATGTAGGCTCGATAAGGCGCTTCCATGCATATACAAAGTCATTAGCCTGAACTGTACGTCCGTCACTCCACTTTGTTTCACGGAGAGTGATCTGGAGCTTTTCTGTACCGTCCTCACCTTCGACCATCTTATAGCTCTTCATCATACCCTTCTTCCAATTACCGTTGGAATCAAGGGTTGTAAGGCCCTCAAACATAAGTGTTGTAAGCTGAGCCACAGCATCGTTGGTATAAGACTGTGTGGGGTCTAAATCATAGATCTGATCGCCGAGATAAACTGTTACGATAGCGCCTTTATCTTCGCCCTTAAGTGTCGAGCAGGAAGCAAAGCAGCAGACTACCATCACTAATGCGAGAATCAGAGCAAGGACTCTTTTCATTGATGTAATCCTCCTAAATACTTTTGCAAAAAGTCAGGCATTTATGCCAAAGCAGAAAACACCCTTTATAATACATATGATTGTACCACATATTTCCGGTTTTATCAATGACTTTTTTGCGCACTTCATAAATATTCATCCATATGCACAAGAAAGCTTTGATTTTTTAGGCAAAATGGCTATCTGACTTTTTTTATTTTCACCTCCGGGCATAACGTACGGCCCTTCGGTACAAGCTATATTCATTATAGTGCTTTTTTTTACGAAAGGCAATAGAAAAATGAAAATTTCACAAGCTAAATTTACTGAAATGCACAATTTTCGGTCATATTCGCACACAGATCTTGCCTGCGAAGCTCCTGCCAATGCAAGAAACATTTCCGGAGCAGTATTCAACGACTACCGTGCAGGTGATTTTGATATTTCCGAGCTAACTGTATCGGACGAAAGCTCCTCCCGTTCATGCGGTGTGGCTCAGGGACGGTATATTACAGTCTACTGCAATGAGCTGACTTCTCCCGAAACGCTGTCGCAGGATACGCTTTCTGCTCTCGTCTGCTCTCTGCTGAAAAAGATCACAGAAGGGCTTGTCAAGAATGATGCAAAAATACTTGTAGCAGGCCTTGGCAACAGGTCGCTTACCGCAGACTCCATCGGATCAAGAACAGCTGACAGGGTGATCGCAACAGCTCATCTCAACCGCAGCAGCAAGGAATTCGCCTCTTTGGGAATACCCTCGGTTTCGGTTATTTCCCCGGGTGTTTCCTCTCAGACAGGCATGGAAACTGCAGATATCATAAAAAGTGCCGCAAAATGCGCCAATGCAGACATCATCATCGCCATTGATGCTCTTGCCGCCAAGGGCACCGAAAGGCTTTGCACCACCGTTCAGATATCTGACAGCGGCATAAGCCCCGGCTCGGGAATAGGTAATCACCGTACTGCCATAACAAAAGAAACGATGGGCGTTCCCGTCATAGCCATAGGAATACCCACCGTTATAAGCTGCGCAACTCTTGTATACGATTCCCTTGAAAAAGCGGGGACGACTGAGATAGACTCATCTCTTGCGGATGTCCTTCACAGATCCCGCAGTTTATTTGTTTCTCACGGAGAAAGCGACACCATCTGCGACTGCGCCGCGGACATCCTATCCTCCGCAATAAACATGGCATTCACCTCCGGAATGTTTCAGTCTTGATCTTTCTTCTGATGTACATTTGATCTGTTGCTATCAGCGCGTAACTCCAATGCTCTGACCTTTTTCTTAAGCCTGCGGTTCACTACTACAAGACATATTACCGCAGCGATACATGGCACAAGCATCATAAAAGCTACTGCGATAACAACAGGAAATACAAAGTTGTTCAGTATACCGTATGTCCATGCCGTACCCAGTATGATAAATATCTGTTCCATAATATTTGAAGCTTCCGTGCCGCTCTCATAGTTTTCAAGTTCCTCCTTATCCTCAAATACCTCTTCAAATCCTTGCACATCGGTGCCGTCATAATTAACAGCGATCCATGCGCAAGGCTTCTGCACAGCATGGAGGGAAACGCCTATAGTGAGCCCCTCATCAAGCTCACACACCCCTACAACAAAGCTTTCGTATTCAGTTTCCCTGATGTTGTAAGATTTTTCCGGATCAAGAAGAGCAGGATTTCCATCCCTGTCATAAACAGCAAAATTACTTCCGCTTATGCTTACAGCACTGTCGATACGTTCATATGAATAACATATCTGCACCATTCCCTCATATCTCTTATCGCCGTATTTAAAACCGTCATCCTCACTATAACCAACTATCTCCTCGCCTTCATAAAACACCTTATCGGAAATAATAAATATTTCTTCAACAGTTATTGAACCGAGCCATGCCTCAGATTCGATATCGTAAAAATTTACGGTTTCACCGATACCGTACAAATAGTCATCTTTTTTAAGCGTCTTAGTAGTAGACTCCTGAGCACAAGAGGAAAAAAGGATCAGTAAAATCATAACAAATATAATTGATATATATCTTTTCATAAGCGCCTCACAAAGCACAGCTTTTTCCTAATAATACCATGACAGACGCAAAAATACAACACAAGCACAAAAAAAACGGTGACAGATCACCGTTTCTCCCTGTTTCCCTTGAGGGGCCGCCCATAGAGAGGCTTATGAATGCAATATTGTAGACTATGTACATTCGCATCCCCACAGGCAGCCGCTCAAAGGAAACAGGCACTTTATACCGCTCAGAAAACTACTTGCGACTAAATGTAGACTATATTGTAACACAATTTGTCGCACATTTCTATAGAGAAAACAAAATATTTTCGCTGAAATTGTAAACATTTTATTTACAACTTTTTCTCATATCTCCCTGTCTTTACAAATATAAATGTAAAAAAAGCAAGGAGGTATAACGAAATGGATATAACAGAGGTGCCGATGCTGACAGCCGCCAAGATAGTAAAAAAGAAAGAAGCCAAATCAACAGCACTTCGAAGATGCTGTATACTGATGTGCATGCTCTTCACAATTACATCCGTCGCCGCTCACGCATTGATCGCGGTAAGCGCCTTCGGCTTCACCCTCCGTGATGAAATGAAGGAAATACTTATACTGTCAGTTTTACCCAGATACTCTGTAACAAGCAAGAACACTGAAGAAAAAAACGACGGAGAGTCCACAGAGACATTCGGTGAAGCTGATCCCTCAGATCATTCCACAGAGCACGCATTACCTTCCACAGAAGAAGATGCCGATATTAGCAGACTTCTCTTAAAAAACGAGACCTCATACAACCCCGACCTGCAAGTCCTGTACAACTCACCAAATCCTATAGACAAGGCAGATAAGCTGTATGAGCGCTATCTTGACGGCTCTCCATTAGTACTTATTTATCATTCACACGCCACAGAAAGCTACTGCGACACAAACGATACAGGATCATTCAGAAGCACTGATGTATCAAGAAACACCGTTGCCATAGGAGATATCATTTTTAAATGTCTTGAAGCCAACGGGATAAAGGCCGTTCACCTGAGAGAAATGTTTGACCTTACATCATATAATGACGCCTACTACAACTCTGCCGCCGCAGTAGAAAAGACCCTTGAGCAATATCCTTCCATACAATACATACTTGACATACACCGTGACAGCATTACTGACGAAGCTGGTAACAACGCGAGCGTTGATTTCTCATATAACGGAAAAGCTGCAGCACAGCTTATGTTTGTCGTAGGCACAGACGAGGGAGGAAGCTCACACACGGAATGGAGACAGAATCTTACATCGGTGCTTCATTTGCAGGAGCTTCTGATAAGTATATCCCCCTCATCCGTACGCCCGGTCAACCTTAGAAAAGCATCGTTCTTTCAAGACAGAAGCCCGGGAGCAATGCTTGTGGAGGTTGGCTCCTGCGGAAACACCATAGAGGAAGCAAAGAGAAGCGCCGCCATTTTTTCCTCTGCGCTCTCAGAATATATTTTGGGCAAAAAACCTCCCATGACCGCAGAATCACTACTCAGAATAGCAGAAAGCTGAGCAGATACGACGGTAAATAACACAATATACCATTGACTTTACGACTCTTTTATGATACTATTTCAGTGTAAAAAACAAATGTCACACCCACCGTATGCACTCGGTGGGATTTGTGGCGTTTACCACCTCAAAGGAGAAATCAAATGGCGGATATATTCGACCTTTTTAAGAAAATAGAGAAAAAAAGCGAGTCTCAGGTTCCTATAACTCATATAGTATGCGGCCTCGGCAATCCCGGCGAAAAATATTTAAAAACACGACACAACGCAGGTTTTATTGCCATCGACTACATTTGCGAAAAGCTGAACATCCGCTGCGACAGAGCCAAGTTCAAGTCTCTCTGCGGAGAAGCAACCATTGGCGGCAAGCGTATGCTGATAATGAAGCCTCAGACCTTTATGAACAATTCAGGCGAGGCAGTGCGCGAAGCGGCGTCATTTTACAAAATACCTGCTGAAAACATTATCGTCCTTGTTGACGAGATTGCGCTTGCCCCCGGAGCAATGAGAGTCCGCTCTAAGGGAAGTGCAGGCTCACATAACGGTCTCAAGAGCATCATCTATCATCTTGAAAAGGACACATTTCCCCGTATCCGTCTGGGCGTCGGGGAACGTCCTAACCCTCAGTATGATCTTGCTGATTGGGTGCTGGGCAATCTTTCAAAAGAAGACATAGATTCCATGATGCCCTGTCTTGATGCAACACTGGAAGCTATTCCCCTTATTGCAGACGGCAAAACAGATATGGCAATGAGCAAATGCAACGGCATAAAGCCTAAGGAAAAAGCTAATGAATAATCACGAATTTTTAACTCAGATAATGCTTGCCTCCAAGGAATTTTCCGACCTGTCGGAGGCGCTTATTGCAGCAAGCAAGAGAGCAACACCTCACCCCTTTTCCGTCATCGGACTTTCCGAGGGCGTTACCCCCGTGTTTCTTTCAGCCCTTGCAAGAGACCAAATGTCAAAGGGAAACAGACTTCTCCTGCTCTTTTCAGGAGAAGGAGATGCGGCAAGATGCTCAGCCTCACTTCAGGATGCAGATATAGAAGCCTGCCACTATCCTGCAAGAGATTACAATTTCACCCTTTCAACCACCTCCCGTGACTATGAGCACGAGAGGCTTCTTGTGCTTTCAAAACTGCTTTTCACAGAAGATCCCTTCGTTATATGCACTACACCTGAGGCGGCACTTCAGGTCACGATCCCTCCCGAGGAGCTTATCCATCTCACTCTTAGTATAGAAGAAAATTCCACCCTTGACCTTGAGCGTCTTACCTCCGCCCTCTCAACAGGAGGATACACAAGAGTGGAGCTTGTCGAGGGCCCCGGTCAATTTGCAGTACGCGGAGGGATTGCAGATATATATCCTCCCTCCGATGCACCTTACAGAATCGAGCTTTTCGGCGACGAGATCGACAGAATCGGCAATTTTGACCCGGTCACCCAGAGATTCACCCAATATACCGGAAGCGGACTTCTCATTCCACCCTGCCGCGAGATCATTCTCGACAGCGACAGGCGTGAGCTTATAAAAAAGGCTGTTAAAGCACAGGCGTCAAAAATACTCAAAAAAGGTGAGCTTTCTCACGCAGTCACAGTGCTCAACGAGGAGCTTGAAAGACTTGAAAACTCAGCAGATATCCCCTTCGCAGACAAATATCTTCCCATAATATATCCCGAAGCTCCCTGTATGATGAACTACTTTGACGGACTGATACTGCTTTCTGATGTAAACAGTCTGAGAGAGAGAATGAAGGCAACAGAGGCGCTCAACGACGAAACGATAGCTGAGCTTGTGCTCTCCGGAGAGCTTCCCACGTTTAAAAACGGAGCATACTACAACACATTTGAACGCATAGAAGCAGCTCTCAGTGCAATGCCCTCAATACTGCTTGAATCCTTTTCCCGTTCTCATCCCGGTCTGACTGTCGGCGGTGAATTTTCCTTCAGAACACGCCACATTCCCTCCTACGGCGGCAACGCCGCTCTCATGAGAGAGGATCTTATACCTATGGTAAAAAACGGCTACCGTGTGGCACTTCTTTGCGCCAACCCCACCGAAGCAAAAAACGTTGCCTCCGAGCTCAGCGATGAGGGTATATCTGCCGGAATATGCGACAGCGAGACAGAATATTTCGGAGCGAGATCAAGAACTTATCCTGTTGCCGTAATATACGGAGAGTCCATGGCAGGCTTTGAAATGTTTGGCGAGAAATTTGCCCTGCTTGACTTTTCCGGAAGCATCTTCTCATCAGGCACAAAAAGAAGGATCAGAAAAAACAAAGCAAAAGGGAAGAAGACCAAGGAGATACTTTCCTACAGCGACCTTGAGAGCGGAGACTATATCGTTCACGAGGCATACGGCATCGGACAGTTTCTCGGCATTGAAAATCTTACGGTTGACGGCATGTCTAGAGACTACGTTAAAATAAAATATGCCGGAACAGATCAGCTTTTTCTGCCTGTTGACCAGCTTGATATGGTTTCAAAATATATAGGCGCAGGCGCCGACACAGCCAATGTAAAGCTTTCAAAAATGGGGAGCGCAGATTGGAACAGAGCCAAGAAAAAGGCAAGCGCCGCTGCAAAGGAAATGGCACAGCAGCTTATACAGCTTTATGCTAAGCGCCGCAGAACAAAGGGCTTTGCCTTCTCACCTGACGACGATATGACGAGGCAGTTTGCAGGAGCATTTGAATACGAGGAAACAGACAGCCAGCTCCAGGCAATTGAGGACATATACTCCGATATGGAGAAATCCTATCCTATGGACAGAATGCTGTGCGGAGACGTTGGCTACGGCAAGACCGAGGTTGCGTTAAGAGCCGCATTCAAGGCCGTAAACGACGGCAAACAGGTAGCTATCCTCGTTCCAACTACTATTCTCGCGCTTCAGCATTTCAGAACGGCGCAAAGCCGCTTCAGAGGATTCCCCGTCACTATCGATATGCTTTCCCGTTTTCGCACAAAAAAACAGCAGGAGCTGTCCCTCAGAAAGCTTAAGCGAGGAGAAACTGACATTATCATCGGTACTCACAGGATCATTTCAAAGGATATAG
The DNA here is from genome assembly GCA_017482495.1 of Clostridia bacterium. Lineage (GTDB taxonomy): Bacteria > Bacillota > Clostridia > Oscillospirales > CAG-272 > Avispirillum. The sequence goes on from JAFUMU010000056.1 coordinate 10,825, forward strand.
AATTCCACGATCTGGGTCTTGTTATCATCGACGAGGAGCAGCGCTTCGGTGTGGCTCAAAAGGAGCGTCTAAAGGAGATCGCCATAGGCGCAGATATGTTGACCCTCACCGCAACTCCTATTCCACGTACACTGAATATGGCAATGGGCGGAATCCTTGATATGAGTGTGCTTGATGACGTACCCGGGCTTCGTTCCCCTGTCCAAACCTACGTTTGCGAGCACGATGACGAAATGATATACGAGGCTATCCGACGTGAAATGAGACGTGGCGGGCAGGTATTCTATCTCAACAACGACGTTGAATATCTCTATACCCTTGCAGGCAAGCTCTCAAAGGCCATTCCCGATGCGCGCATCGCCATCGGTCACGGTAAATTGGACCGCGAGGAATTAGAGGACATCTGGGCAGAGATGACAAAAGGCGAGATCGATGTCCTGGTTTGTACTACAATTATCGAAACAGGTGTTGACATCCCCAATGCAAACACTCTAATAATCGAAAATGCCGACCGCTTCGGTCTTTCCCAGCTTCATCAGATAAGAGGTCGTGTTGGACGCTCAAGCAGACGTGCATATGCGTATTTCACATATCCCAAAATGAAACAGCTTTCGGAAATAGCCGACAAACGTCTTCAGGCACTCCGTGAATATGCAGCATTTGGTGCAGGCTTCAAGATCGCAATGCGTGACCTTGAGATAAGAGGCGCAGGCAATCTGCTTGGCAGTGAGCAGCACGGAAATATGGAGAGTGTTGGCTATGATATGTATGTAAAGCTTCTTGAAGAGGCTGTACTTGAGGAAAAGGGCGAAGCAAAGAAGCCCAAGGCTGAATGCGGAGTGTCTGTCAAGGCTGACGCATATATACCCAAGAGCTATATAAAGGATCAGGCTCAGAGAATGGAAATGTACAGAAAGATCGCAAGAATAAGAGACGAGGACGACTTCTCTGATATGATAGATGAGCTTTGCGACCGCTACGGCGAGCCCCCGAGAGCAGCATACACACTTTGCCGTATAGCACTTTTGCGCGGACTTGGAATAAAGGCTGAGTTTGACAAAATAGAAGAAAGAGAGCGAGAAATATTTTTCACAGGAAAAAATCCTCATCTTTCAGTAGTTCAGGCATTGGCAAATAAAAATCCCGGCACCATACGTATGCTTCCCGGCGCTACCCCTGCAATGGTGGTAAGAAAGCCCAAAGGAAAACAGACAGTTGACTTCATTTGCGATTTGTTAACCGATTATATACAAATATATGCTTCTATGATGTAGAATTATATATAAATATGGTATATAATATAGGTTGGATTATTAAAGACCGAAGGGATAATTATGAAAAGATTCAAGATTTTTATGGTAGCATTATTGGTCATCTCCCTGCTGACCTCCTGCTCAGGAGACTCAAGTGCAGTAGTGATCTCAGCTACAGATACATCCTCTGCAAACATAACTGCTAATATGTACAACTTCTGGGCCAGTACCAGCAAAGCGAATTTCATGAACACCTATGCCGATGTTACAGATTCCCACGAATTTTGGAACAGCGAGTATGCGGAGGGACTCACCTATGCAGGATACCTTGACAACCTTGTTCTTGAAGACATTAAGACAACTGCCGTTTGCATGATGCTTTATAACGAATACCGACTGTCACTCCCTGACTCTGCCAAGCAGCTGGTGGAGGATGAGATAAACGACTACATCACAGAATATGCAGGCGGTAATAAGAGCACGCTTAACAGCGCTCTCTCAAAATACGGCGCCAATATCGACATTCTCAGAAGCGTAAAGATGGCTAATGCCAAGAGAAGTCTCGTATTCTCTCATCTTTTCGGAGAGGGAGGCGAAAAAGCGCTCACCGACAGCGATTATGAACAGTACTATCAAAACAACTACTACCGTTGTCAGATAATTTATATCAACAACAAATTCGAATACGTGCTCGACGAGGACGGTAATTACACCACCAACACGGACGGCACCTATGTTACAAGAGCAATTACGGGAGAAGCTCTTGATAAGAAAAATGCAGCAATCAAGGCTGTAAACGACGGTATTGCCCAAGGTAAATCTTTTGAAGAGCTCTACGAGGAATACTCTGAGGAAAAAGACAGCATCGGTACCTACACCAACGGTTTTTATCTTACAATGGGAGAATCCTACGGCAAGCCCATCTTCTACAAGCTAATAGGAGACATCGCCGAAACAGATATAAACGGTACAGCCTGTGTTGAATATGACGAGGGTACTTACATAATAAAGCGTCTTGAGCTTGATGAGGAGGCATGGAAGCAAACTGTTAACGGTGATTTCTTTGCATCCTTTGAAACTCTTGCAACAAACGAAGCTTTCAGACTTTTTACACGCGAACATTTTGACAGGCTAACTGTTGATGAAACTATAATATCCAACTACTCCATTGCAAAGGTAAACGCTAACAACCGATTCTGAACCGTTTCACAAAAAAGGATTGTTTTAAATGAGTAATAACGATATTAAAAACATAAAAGCTAAGCTGCAGACCTCAATAGTGCGCGCCGAAGCGAAAAGAGCCGAAGAAGCAAAGCAGGTAGAGGAAGAGCGAGTTGCAGAAGAGGCAAGACTTGCAGAAGAGGCGCGCAAGGCTGAGGCTGTAAGAAAAGCTGAAGCGGCAAAACGTGCAGAACTACTTGCACGAAGAATTGCAGCGCAAAAAGCCGAGGAAGCCCGCAAGGCCGAGGAGGCCCGCAAGGCTGAGGAAGCCCGCAAGGCTGAGGAAGCCCGCAGAGCTGAAGAATCCCGCAAAGCCGAAGAAGCTCGCAAGGCCGAGGAAGCCCGCAAGGCCGAGGAGACTCGCAAGGCTGAGGAAGCCCGCAAGGCTGAGGAAGCCCGCAAGGCCGAAGAAGCGCGTAAGGCTGAAGAAGCTCGCAGAGCTGAAGATGCTCGCAAAGCCGAAGAAGCGCGTAAGGCTGAAGAGGCCCGCAAGGCTGAAGATGCTCGCAAGGCTGAAGAGGCCCGCAAGGCTGAAGAGGCCCGCAAGGCTGAGGAAGCCCGCAAGGCCGAAGAAGCGCGTAAGGCTGAGGAAGCCCGCAAGGCCGAGGAAGCTAATGAGGCTGAGGAGCCTGAGGAAGCAGGTAAACACGAAGAAGCCGAAAGCTCCAATCCCTCAACCGAAAAAAAAGAGGGCCCCTCCGAAGAAGAGCTGAAGCTGGCGGAGGAAGCCCGTCGTCAGCGCAAGGCTAAAAAAGCTAACGCAAGAAAAAAAGCCAGAGAAGAAAAAAGAGCCAATAGGACTTCAAAGCGAAGTGCGGCAGCTCTTGCAAAAAAAGAACAGAAGCACGAAGCCGTGCAAACCGTCCTGCCCGAAACATGCGAAGAAGAAAAAAGCAGTATCATATCTGCAGTTGCAGTTGTATTAACCAAGCTTATCCCCGAATCAAAAAAGTCTGATTCAGAGGATGAGGAAATAACTGACGGCATTACCTCAGAGGAATTTGAAGAATCTGTACGCCAAATGTCCGGCATAGAAGACACCTCCGGCAAAAAGAAATTTTCCAAGGCGGAAAATATTGTCCAGTTTGCCGTATTCGGAGTGTGCGGCATTATATTCCTCATATGCGCAATATGGCTTATTTTTAACATTACAGACAAGATAAAGGGTGAAAACCTCTACAATCAGACTCTTGAAGAGTTTCAGGCATTTATACCCGGAGAGGGGAGCGACAAAGAGCTGTACACAGAAGACCCACTTCCTTCGTCCAGCGCATCCATGCAGACCCTTCTCGACCGTCTCTCCAGTGGCACTACAGACTCATCCGAGGGAACAAACGAATACTCCGAGCAGCTTGCAAACATGAGGGCATCCATTACAGCTCTTAAGGATGTAAATCCTGACGTTTACGGCTGGATTTATGTTGAGGGTACACGCATCAACTATCCCATCCTCAGAGGCGACGATAACGAATATTATCTGGACAGATTCTATACTAAGGAATACCTTGCCATAGGATCCATCTTCGCCGATTACACCACCAAGGACATTGTTGACGAAAACCACAACACTGTACTCTACGGTCATAATGTTACCTCAGGTGCCATGTTCCACGACGTAACGGAATTTCTGAAAAAGGATGTTTTTGAATCCAAACTGATCTATATTTATACTATGGACGGCATTTTTGTATTCAAGCCCTTTTCCATCTATCAGACAACAGCAGATTACTATTATTTCAGAACCAACTTTGCAACAGAAGCAACCTTCCACGCATTTGCAGAGGACCTTGCGAAAAAAAGCAAGCATGAAACTGATATAACCTTTAAAAACGGAGACTCCATACTCACTCTCTCCACCTGTACAAACGGCGCGGCAGATGGAAGGTATGCTCTCCATGCAATTCTCACAGAAGTGATCAAATAAGAGGATCTCCAAATGGACGACAACACAAAAAAAGAACAGTCTGAGGAAGATATCTCCGTCTTATCCGAGGAAGAAAGACCGTCAGAGGATATCAGCGAGAATAATGAAGACGACATTCACCAGACCTCTGAAAATCCAAAAAATCAGATCCGTTCCAAAGCGGCAAACATCTTTCAGATATCCCTTATATGCCTTTTTGGCGGCGTTTTTCTTGTCTGTGCCGTTTATCTTGCTATAAACTATATAGGTAAGATTCAGGGAGGACAGATCTATGAGGGTATCGCAGGTGAATATTCAGTGTTTGACCCTACAGCCACCGTCACCTCCGACGGCAGTATTCCTCACATTCTCCCTTCATCAGATGCACCGATGCAGACATTGGAAAAAAGAATGACCTCAGGAACCACCGATTCACAGACAGGCTCCTCCGATGATTCAGACAAGCTTGCTCAGGTGAGAAGCTCACTAAAGGCTCTCAAAGAAAAAAATCCTGATGTTTACGGTTGGATATTCGTGTCAGACTCAGATATCAACTACCCAATAGTTCAGGGAAGCGACAACCAATATTACCTTAATCACAGCATAGAGAAAAAATATCTTGCAATCGGTACTATATTTGCCGACAGCAACTGCAAGGAAAAGATAACTGACAACTACAACACCGTTTTCTACGGACACAATGTTGTTACTGACCGCAAGGGAAGCTCTATGTTTCACGATGTGACCAAATTCCTTGACAAGGACTATTTCGATAATACCGTGATATACGTCTATACTATGGACGGCATCTATGTGTACAAGCCCTTTTCCATCTACGGTACCACCTCAGACCATTTCTACTTTACTACCACATTTACAGGGGAAACAGAATTCCTTCAGTTCGCCGCCAAAGTAAAAGCACTTTCCAGTTTTCAAAATGATGTCACCGTAAAAGAAGGAGATACAATGATAACTCTTTCCACCTGTACAAACGGTCCTCAAAACGCAAGATATGCACTCCACGCAGTTCTTGTGGACCATATTACTGACGAACCCACGGAGGACAGCGATGATACCGAATAATCTTATTTGTCCTCTCTGCTCAAGTCCTCTCAATGTAAAGGACAAAGCTTTTGTGTGCGGAGGAGAGAGGCCCCACTCCTATGATATGGCATCATCGGGATACGTTAATCTTCTGCCTCCCGGCAAAATGAAAAATGCAAAAACCGGCGACGGAAAGGATATGCTTCGCGCAAGAATAGAATTTCTCTCAGGCGGATACTATGACGTGATCTCAAACCGCATTGCCGATCATATTGCCGAAACTCTTCGCGGCAGGTCATCTGTTTCCATAGTTGATGCAGGATGCGGAGAAGGATATCACCTTTGCAACATAACATCCCGCCTCGAAAAACAGTTTGACGTTAGCGCGGTGGGAATCGATGCATCAAAGCACGGAGCCGATATGGGCGCAAAGTCGGCAAGAGCAAAAAAGCTTCCTGTATTTTTCGCTGCAGGCAATATCTTTTCTCTTCCCATAGCAAGCCGCTCGGCTGATGTGCTTATAAGTATGTTTGCTCCCATAGGCGGAGATGAAGCTGCAAGAGTCCTTACAGACGACGGTATACTTGTGGTGTGCGCTTCCGGAGTACGCCATCTTTGGGAAATGCGAAGCATCATATCCGATGAGCCCAGAGAAATTACCAAGGGCATCAAATGTCCCGAGGGATTCGAAGAGATCGACGGCTCAAGAGTTTTCGACAGGGCATTTATTCCCGACGGAGACACTATCAAAAATCTCTTCACAATGACTCCCTTCTACCATCGCTGTCCATATGAAGGCAGAGAACGTCTTATGGCAACGGATAAGCTCGATATTACCATCGAGGCTAATGTCGCAATATTCAAAAAAATATAAATAGGCATACGGCATCTTCACTAAAGAGGATGCCGTATTTTTGTCTTTTTTGGATATTGATTATTTTTAGCACTCGTGCTATAATTTGCACAAGATATGCATTTAGGAGGAGTTCTATGGCCAGAGCACAGAAAAATAATCTTACTCGGCTCCAAATAATAAAGGTCGCAACCAAATTATTTTTGGAAAAAGGCTATTCATCTACAACAGCCAAAATGATATGCAACGAGCTCGGCATAAGCACAGGCAATCTTACCTTCTATTTCCCCAGTAAGGAGCATCTGCTCGCCGAGATGACAGATATGTTCTGCGGCTTCCAATGGGAGATAACAAAGCAGGAGACCTCCGAGGGAGAAAGCTATATTACGGCAATTTGTCTTGAGCTTGTGACTATGGCGGCTCTTTGTGAGACAGATCCAGTTTCCGGAGATTTCTATCTCTCAACGTATACAAGCCCAATGTGTCTTAATATAATCCGACGAAACGACAGCAAGCGCGCTCAGATAGTCTTTAAGGATTACCAGCCAAACTGGACATCCGAGGATTTTGACGTAGCAGAGATCGTCGTTTCGGGAATAGAATACGGTCTTCTGATGAAGCCGGAGGGATCAGTTTCTCTCACGGACAGAATATATGCAGCTCTTAAAAGCATACTGTTTTTATACGGCGTCGGCAAGGACGAGGCTCACGCTATTATAGATCATATCCTTGAAATGAACTATAACGACCTTGGCAAAAGATTTATGGAAGGCTTCAAGGAATTTGTTAACAAGTCAAATGAGCAGGCATTGCTTGACCTGCTTCAGATATAAAAATAACCTTTAAGGAGGACAATATGAAACGATCTCTTAAAAAACTCGGTGCACTGGTGATTGCACTGATGCTGACTCTCGGCGCATTTCCATTTGCGGCGTTTGCAGAGGAGGCATATCCCACAATCGCGCTTGATACGGAAACTACAGTTTCCGTTGAAGCGGGCGATGGGGACGGAATGACTTTTAAATTCGTGCCCGACGAATACGGACTTTACGAATTTTATTCCTACAACAGCACCAGCGACCCCGCCGCATTAATTATGGATGAGGAAGGCACAGATGTCGCTTATGACGACGACGGCGGAGAAGACAACAATTTCCGCATTGCCGCTTATCTTGAGGCGAATAAAACCTATCTTCTCAATGCCTACTTTTTATCAGCCGAAGCCCCGGAAACAATGAATGTAAGAATCATCAGAGGAATCGAGCCTACTGAGATCAGCATTGATCAGGGCGAAAGCTACACCGACCGTATTGGTGGTGAGCTGTATCTTGGATACACATTCAAGCCCGAGAACGCATCTCCTATATCGGTTTCATGGACAACAGATAACGAAGATGTGGTGTCCGTTTCCGACTACGGATACGCACAGTTCTTCAAGGAAGGCACTGCAACCGTAAAGGCAACATTGCCCAACGGCATCTCAGATTCCATTGAATTTAACGTAGTAGGCGCAGATCCTATTGCTCTTGACACAGAATATGCGGTATCGCATGAGGAATACAAAACTGCTGCATTTTCATTTACTCCCGAGGAAAGCGGCTATTACGTTTTCTTTTCTTACGGAGCTACTGACATGATCTGGGCTCATGCCTATGATTCCAATATGAATTCATTTTTATCGATCTATCCCGATGAAAATGATTTCAGAATGGAAGCATACCTTATAGAAGGCGAAACATACTATTTCACAGCCAGACACGATAGCGAAGACTGCACAAGCGGCTACAACGTAAAGCTGTCTGCTATGGTAAATGCCACATCTGTAAGCCTTAACTATACCGAATTTACAGGTACAATCGGCTCAATGATAAAGCTCAGCACCGAATTTGCTCCTTATAATTCCATATCAGAATATGTTTTCTGGTCTTCTTCGGACGAAAACGTAGTTACTGTTGATTCTGACGGAACAGTCAGCCTTAATGCTATCGGCGTAGCAACAGTGATCGCAGAAAGCGAGAGCGGTCTCAAGGCGGAATGTGTTGTAACTGTTACGGAGATCCCCTATATCACCGTTTGTTCAAGATTCGACGGTATCATCGCCGCCGAGGATACAACACTTAAACTGCGTTTTATCCCTGAGATCGACGGAACTTATATATTTTACTCCGATGCCGATAAAGACACCTGCGGAAGAATCTACGATGCCGCTACTATGGAAGAGCTGGAATACAATGACGACGGCGGTTCAAATTCGCAGTTCATCGTTAAGCTTGAAATGTCGGCAGGAAAGGAATATCTGCTTGAAGCATCCTTCTTTGATCACACCGAAACAGGTCCTCTTCCTGTAATAGTATCCAGAGTCGATGAATACGACGAAATCATCCATAATCTCGACGAAGACGGACGCTGCGATTGCGGATATGAGCTGCACGATCACATATCCTCTGACTATGATATAAGCTTCGACTGGCACAGCGGATACTGTGATATCTGCGGAAAATGGTTTGAGGAAGATCATAATTTCTCTGAGGGAGATACTTGCGTTTGCGGATACCAGCTGCACGATCACGAGATAAGCGAATATTACTACGACACTGACTATCATTACGGCACATGTGATATCTGTGAGTTCTACGTAGAGGAGACCCACGAATATAATGAAGAAGGTTATTGCGATTGCGGATACTTTATCCATGATCACAAGTTTACCAAATATACCTTCAACGATGAAATACACGAATCCATATGTGAGATATGTGACTTGTCTGTTTATGAAGATCATATTTATGACGAAGACGGAAAGTGTTTATGCGGCTATTTCATTCACGAGCATAAGGAAGATAAGCTTGAATACGACTACCTCGAGCATTGGATCTCCTGCTCACTTTGCGGAATTAATCCCGACAATCCCTATGAGGCTCATAACTACGTTGACGGACGATGCGAGGTGTGCGGCAAGGAAAAGATAACAGGAGTTCTTTTCGCCGACATTCATCTGAAAGACGGAGAATATCTTGACAACTACGGAAACGTAACGACAACAGAGCCTGCAGGCGGATATGCACACATTTCCGGCAGCACTCTTACATTCTCCGATTTCAGCTTCAATAAGCATTCAGATTATTTTGACAAAACAGTAACCGTCTACACTGAATCATCCTACACTCTTGTGCTTAAGGGTACTAACATTATCAGCGCTCCTGCTGATGCTATATATCTCTGCATCGGGGATCTTACTATAGAGGGAGACGGCTCGCTGAAGGTTACCTCTGAAGGCGATTTCGATGCTATCGATCTCAACGGCGGAAGTCTTACGATCAACGGAGGACGCCTCGACATCTCCGCCGTTGATAACGGAATCGAGGTGATCGATAATCTTACAGTAAACGGCGGCATCATCAATATTATCGCCGGAGATGACGGCATTGACGTTAAAGGTAGCGTTCTTATTAACGATGGCATTATTAACATTGAAGCTGAGGATATAGGCATTGACTCCAGATACAATGTAACAATCAACGACGGATGCCTCTATATCACCACCAACGATTATGAAGGAATCGACACCTATGGTGATATCATTATAAACGGCGGTAACTTTGTTATAACCGCAAAAACTTCCACCTGTATGTACTCTGACGAAACAGTATATATACACGGAGGCAACTTTGTTCTTGTGTCTAACAACTGCGACTCTGTTATAACAGCATACGGTGACATCGAAATAGACTACGACTACGGAATAAGCTTTGAGTTTCCCAGAGACGAGTGGGACTGCGCCACACTTTCAAAAGTCGATGATGCCTCTGTCATCCATAACATAGTGCTTAAAATGAAAGCTGTTGCTATGGTATCTGTAGATGATAAGCCTTTCTTCGTAACGGCAGGAGAGAAAACACCTCTTGAAGGCAATTCATTCCTGCGCGACGGTATTCTCGGATATGCCCTAAAGGGCTACACTGTTGAAAACGGCGAGGGCGATATAGTATACGATGAAGAAACAAACAGCTACTGCATAATCGCAAACGGCGATGTTACCCTAAGCTCAGAATACTATATTGTAGCCGACACAAACGGCGACGGTAAAGTAAACGCTCGCGACAAGGCTGCTATCACCCAGATCATCAAGGGAGTAGCTGACGGTTCCGATGCAGCAGACGTAAACCTTGACGGCAAGGTCAACGCCCGCGACAAGGCTGCTGTAACTCAGATCATCGGCGGTAAATACGACTACGCTCCCTACTATGCAAATTGAGAACCCTGAATTTATAGCTGAATAACTGAAAAAACCACCCACAAGGGAAATGTCCTTTGTGGGTGGTTCACTTTTATGGAATTGTAAAAATTA
>JAFUMU010000057.1 GCA_017482495.1 Clostridia bacterium
CAAATACAGCGAATTATTCTGCCTTAACTACTACGTTGAGGTTAAGGAGAAAGACCGTACATACTACGAGGTCTATACGTTTCCGAGAAACGAGAAGGTTCCCGAGGGATACAAAGAGATATCCTTTGTATGCTTAAGACCTGATGGAGCGTATGAATCGCCCAGCCCGATCGGTATTATGTGCAAACGGGCAAGCAAAAAGGTAGATGGGCTCGAAGGGTTTCATTTTCACCAACTGCGCCATACCTTCACAAGTAATTTGCTCTCAAACGGAGCGGCGCCGAAGGATGTGCAGGAGCTTTTAGGTCACTCTGATGTCAGTACCACGATGAATGTCTACGCTCATTCTACAAGAGAGGCGAAGCGTACTTCTGCACGACTGCTCGATAAGGTGGTTGGCGGCCCTATATAAAAAGTTTCCCTTCTTTTCGCTCATAAGGGCAAAAATAAGGGAAAATACATAACAATTGAGTTTGTAACAGGCGAAAACCCCAGTAATATCAAGGGTTTTTAGAGTGTAGGACAGTTAATGTCTAATAAATCACAATTTATGTGATAGCCTTTGTTTAGAAGCTATATTATATTTAAGGGGGTAGTAATTATGAAAACAAATTCGATACTTTCATTGTTCCTTCTGCTTTGCATCATTCTTTGCGGCTGTACTCACGATAGCCAGTTGCCTGCAGACGGTACCACAGATGCAATAACGGAAACCGATACTGCCTCCGAAACAGCAGAACCGCAGGAATCTGAAACCTACGAAATAACGTACCGCATCGAAAAAGTCTTCGAGGATTTCAACTACGGTAAACCTGTCGAGGTTGAAGGCCTTGCCGTTACTATGATGCTGCCGAAACATATCAAAACTGATTATCCTTCAGAGATCCAAAGCCTGTATAGGGTATACAATGAAGAAATGGGTAAGTACATTCGCGGATTTGAAATTTGCCGAATGGGATATGTGTCAAATGATTTCGTGTTAGACGAAAACATATATGAGGTTGCATATATTTATCGTCTTGATTCAATGTATTCCAAAGATCGCATAAGTTCGCACAAAGGTACTTTGTCGAATGGATATGAATATGTGTATTTTCAGATAGGTGACGCTGACAGATACCGTGTGAGAATTTTTGTAAGAATTCAGGAAAACTATATATTAGAAATAGACTATGCAGACGATTCAAAAAATTACCATTGCATTTATGATATTATCGATTCGATAAAAGTAAAGTAAAAAGGAGCCGAATGGCTCCTTTTTTGGTTACTTGCGTGATGTTAAAACAAGACGGTTTATTGATGTACAATACTGATCTTCCAATGCAGTGGCAAGGGAAACATATCTGCCAACAGGAGTTGTACCATCATCATTATAGGGATCAAGCACCTGTATATTGGCATAGGTGTTTCCTCCGTTCGTATACCCATACGCTACTACGTAATGCTGATAGTCTTCACCAACCATATAAACTATAACAGGTCGTCCTGCATTGATCTCAGAACGTATCTTTGCAAAATAATCGTTCTGCGTGGGAAGATCATGATAAGCGAATGATGCAGAAGGGGCATTTCCCCAATTACATGTTGCATCTATAGAACTGTAAACACCCCAATTTTTCATCTGCTGAAGTGTATAATTAACTCCACCGTAATATGAAGCCACGTCGCAAACACAGCACACACAACAACCATAACGTATAATAACATCATCATTATTATTATACTTCTGATTCAAATTCTGAGGCATAGACAGGGTTCTGGACGTGGGTGTTGCGGAAGGTGTTGCAGTATTAATATACCATTTCTGTGTATTATCATTCTCTCCCCCGTAAGGCTTCCAACAAACGTTATCTCCGGAAATAGTCAGATACAGATTGTAATTGGACAGCTTTACAAAATACTGCCCGGAAGCAACATGAAAGATAAAATTCACTTTTGCGTCTGTCTCATTGCCGGATATGGGATAAACGTCACAGTTGTAAGGATCACCTGCTCGATATACATTGAGACCGAAAGCCGTATTTACGTATGCTTTAGCATATACGCCCGAACCAAGTGAAGAAATAGACCAAATATGCGAATTATTTGCCTGAACGGTAGTATTCAAAGACGTAACACAAACATTCTGATTGTTAGAAAGACTTCCATTGTAATTCGCAATTGCAAGATACTTGCTGCTATGAGCATTTTTTAAAGTATAATATGCCATAAAAACTCCTTTGATTATTAAATACTTCAGAACAAAATCAGACTGTCACTTCAAAACGCTTATAAAATGCCTCCTTTCATACGCCGGATTTCATCCGCAACCGTCCTCTGATGATCTGTTGACATCATCTTATCAAAACACAGAGTTTATTTCTCCCCATCATAGCTCCTATATGTTGCATAGATGCCACTCTTCAAAGAGATACCGACAATAAAGCAAGAAATACTCTCCGCACCCCTTGTTGACAGGGGGAATGGGTTGTGCTAAAATTATGGTACAAATAAAAACAAGGATGGTATAAACCAATGGCAAATATTCTTATCAGCCCTTCTAAGTACGTTCAGGGCGCAGGCGAGCTTGGCAAGCTTGGCTCATATGCAGAAAAGTACGGCAAGAAGGCTCTCATCGTTATTACAGCCTCCGGCTACAAGAGAGTTGGCGCTATGATCGAGGACGGCTTCAAGAGTGCTTCCTGCGACATCGTTTTCGACTACTTCAACGGCGAATGCTCCAAGAATGAGATCAACCGTCTCATCGAGGTTGTTAACGCTAACGGCTGTGATATGGTCATCGGTGTCGGCGGCGGTAAGATCCTTGACACCTGTAAGGCTGTTGCTTACTACAAGGCTCTCCCCGTTCTCATCTGCCCCACTATCGCTTCCACAGATGCTCCCTGCAGCGCTCTTTCCGTTATCTACACAGACGAGGGCGTTTTCGAAGAGTATCTCTTCCTTCCCGCTAACCCCAACATGGTCCTCATGGACACAGACGTTATAACAAAGTCCCCCGCCCGTCTCACAGTTTCCGGTATGGGCGACGCTCTCGCTACTTACTTCGAGGCAAGAGCAGTTAAGGCAAGCGACGGAACAACTTGCGCAGGCGGCAAGGTTACAACTGCCGCTATGGCTCTCGCTGAGCTCTGCTTCAACACTCTTATGGAAGAGGGCGTTAAGGCTAAGCTGGCTCTCGAGGCAGGCGTTTGCACAACTGCTGTTGAAAAGGTTATCGAGGCTAACACTCTCCTCAGCGGTATCGGATTTGAAAGCGGCGGTCTCGCAGGAGCTCACGCTATTCACAACGGCCTCACAGTTCTTGAGGAGTGCCACCATATGTACCACGGCGAAAAGGTTGCCTTCGGTACTATCGCTCAGCTCGTTCTCGAAAACGTTCCCGAAGAGCAGCTCGTTGACGTTATCACTTGGTGCATCGAGCTCGGTCTCCCCGTTACTCTCTCTGAGCTCGGCGCAGGCGACGTTTCCGACGAGAGACTTATGGAGGTTGCAAAGGCTGCCAGCGTTGAAGGCGAAACTATCCACAACATGCCCTTCAAGGTTACTGCCGAATCCGTTTTCGCTGCTATCAAGGCTGCTGACGCTTACGGCCGCTACTATCTCTGCGACTAAGATTGATATTTTTATGGGGGAAACTCTCTTTCGGAGAGCGTTTCCCCCATACCCCTTTCAGAGAACTTTGAATAGGGGTGAATATTTTTAGGTGCACTGAACGTTCGCGTCTTCCCGCCCAAATGCTGTGCATTTGGGGATAAGAAAAGAAGAAGGATATTAAAAAAGGAAGCTCGTTTCCTTTTTTAATATCCTTCTTCTTTTCGTGGCGACTATAGTCGCCTACGGGAAGACTAACTGATCCCATCCCCTCCGAATCCCATTTAGCTGTAGAATATTCTAAGCACCAATATAAGCGTTACTTAAAAAGGTTTGGGGGGCGTGGGGGGCCTTTCCTTAAAAGGCACCCCACATAAATCCGTTATCCGAAAAGGTTTGGGGGTGCAGGGGGGATTTCCTTAAAATCCCCCTTGCAATATTAAAATTCACTGTCTGACAAAATGCCAAATTTGGGAAGTAAATCTTGAAGTATCGCTGAAAGCGGAGACGCCGGCAAGGAGTTCAGCGCCGGAATAGAGCTTACCGCTGACGGTGTCGAGGTAAGTAGCATTGGCATCAGCCGTGGAAACGGGGAGAATGATCTCGTTTTCCGTATCCTCATCAAACTGCAGGAAGGAAAGGAGAAAATCTCTTCCGTCGGTGTAGTAATAAGCGCTGTAATTCGTCTCGAAGGGATTGAGAATGCTGTAGTAATCGCCTCTGAGAATAAGGGGCTCGTACTGACGGTATGTTTCTATCTGATTCTTAACAGTTTCCTTCACCGTATCGCTCAGATTGGGCAGATGGATCTCGTATCCAAGAGCACCGCCCATAGCAACGTGCCAACCGTATCTGAGCTGACGGGGGTCCTCGCAGGATCCGCCGTGGTTTGCAACGTGACAGCTCATTGTTGCCGCAGGATAAGCAAGCATAGAGGAATACTGAATGCGAACTCTGTCCCAGGGGAGAGTGTTGTCGCTGGTCCAGATCATAGTGCTGTACTTCATCATACCGAGATCGTAGCGACCGCCGCCACCGGCGCAGTTTTCGATCATAGCATTGGGGAATTTCTCTCTGAACCATCTGAAGAGCTCGTACGTGCCAAGCATATAGCGATAGTAGACCTCGCCCTGACGCTCGGGAGGAAGAGCCGCACTTCCCGCCTGAGAAATGTTACGGTTCATATCCCACTTAAAGTAGTCTATGCTGCAGCCCTCAAAGGTCTTCGAGAAGATGTCCTTAAGATACTCAACGACCTCGGGATTGCCCATATCAAGAACAAGCTGCTGACGGGATTCCATACGCACTCTGTCCTTGCAGTGGATACACCAGTCGGGATGAGCATTGTAAAGCTCGGAGGCAGCATTGATCATCTCGGGCTCTACCCAAATACCAAACTTGATGCCGCGCTCCTTAACGCTGTCGATAAATGACTTAAGTCCCTTGGGGAACTTCTGCTTGTTTTCATACCAGTCGCCGAGAGAAGTCCAGTCGCTGTGACGCTCGCCGAACCAGCCGTCGTCCATAACAAGCATATCACAGCCGTATTTAGCTGCCGTTTCAGCAAATCGCAGCATCTCCGCCTCGTCTATCTTGAAGTAGCAAGCCTCCCAAGTGTTGAGAACAACAGGTCTCTTTTCAAAGGGCTCGGGAGGGAGAATGCGGCGGCGAACGAAATCATGGAAATTTCGGCTCATCTTTCCGATACCGCTGTCGGAATAGGTCATAACAGCCTCGGGAGAAACAAAGCTCTCGCCTACGCCAAGATGCCACTGAAAATTCTCCTCGCCAAGACCAACCTGGATCCTTGTTCTGCCAACCTGACAAACCTCAACCTCGTCTGCAAAGCTTCCGCTGAAAACGAAGTTGAAGCCGTAAGCTCTTCCCTCCTCCTCTCTTGCGTCGTGATCGCACAGGGCAAAGAAGGGATTGTACTGATGGCTGGATGCGCCTCTGCGGCTGAAAATGCTCTGAAGTCCGTGGTGAAGAGGCACTCTCTGATAGTTTCTCTCGCCGTAATGCCGACCGTAGAGGCTGATCATATCAAGATCGCATCGGGGCAGGTCAAGAGTAAGGCTCATGCACTTCTCAATAACCAGCTTGTTCTCGCCGTTGTTTGTGATCTTAACGTATCTTGAAATAACGTCCTCGCGGGGAAATACTGTATAGTAAAGCTTTACCTCAGCCCCTGTAAGGTCGTCCTCCATAGTGATCTCAAGTGTCTTTGTGTCTGCGTCCGCATCTGCAGAGGGAAGACCGGGCAGCTCTTCTCTGCCGTCGAAAATACGGTAGCCCTTATAGTAAAGGAACGTAGCGCAGTCGCCGTTTACATTTCTCAGCTTAAGTGAGGATGTGCGGTAGTCTCCGCTGTCGTAGCCGGAATACTCAAGCATCGCTGTGTCGGGAAGGTAGGAAAGATGATGCTCCTTGTGGAATGGAGCAAAGGAAACTATACGTTCCTCGTAATCCTTATACTCTGCATTCTCTCTTGCACCGTAGTAAAGATTCACGGGGAATTTACCGTAAAGTATCTGAAATGCGTATTCTGTATTATCCGTCTGAAGGACGAACATATTTCTTTCGTTATTAAATGAGATAGGCATAGTAAACTGTCCTCTATTTAAGGCTTTAGATTTTTATCTTTCTACAACAGGGCACCAAAGCTCGATCAAAGTATCCTCGCTGTGAGCATTTTCGGTACAATACTTTTCAAATGAGCGCATACCGTCATGCCAATCGTATTTTCTGTAAGAATCCTGAAAATAGCCGTTATACACTTCGTTCTGCATGTTGAAGAAGTTAGGATCCATAGGACCGTGAGCTTCAAACACAAGATATTTTGTTTCGGGAATGATCATTGTATCAAGTCCATCTAAATTATCTGACTCGGTTTCTACTCCGATCAGCCAAGGAGACTTTCCGGGCTCACCGCCACCGATACAGTAAGCAAGACTTTTGCTTGGCTTTTCAACATCGATTTCAGCCATTCTTTCAAAAAAGCCGGTTTCATTTCTACACTGTCCCCAAACGTCCTCTTCCATGATGCCTCGTCTGCCTGCAAGAGTCCACACGGATTTATCAACCAAACGATACTTAATTTCAACATTATTTGAGGATCTATATACGAAAATCTCAGACATATTTATTTTGCTCCTTTATCTTTATTGAAGCAGGGGATTTTCCATTAAAAAATCCCCTGCCCTTTCTGATCACTTTGTGATCTTATAAGTAAGCTCAGCCTTTTCGTGATCTTCCTTAGAGATCTCGAAGAAGGAGTAGCCGCACTCCTCACATACCTTGAAGTCAACAGCCTTACCGTCAAGCTCAACTGCTTTAATTGCGCCGAATACCTTAACCTTGAAGCCTGTTACGTCTACCATACCGTTGATATCAGGTGTGGAGAGAGGAGCATCCTCAGCCTTAACTCTGCCCTCGTAAGAGCCTTCACGCATAGCAACTGTAAGTGTGCAAGCGTCGCCCTCGTCCTTGAGAGTGAACTTTGTTGTAGCCTGTCCGCCGTTCTTGTAGTCGTATGTATAGCCGTCGTCCTCGTAAAGTGTAAATTCTCCGTCAGCGCCGGGATATACGTTAACTGTATAGGACTCGGGGATCTTTTCCTCGATATATCTTGTATGCTCCATAGTGCAGAATACGCTACCTGCCTTGATCATCATAGCGCCGCCCTTACCCTTGGGAAGCTTATACTGGATGGTTCTGCCACCCTCGTAAACATCGCCTGTGAAGTAGTCGATCCACTTTCCCTCGGGAAGAGTTACCTCGGGCTTGAATACAGAAACAAGGATGCTGTCACCAAACATATATGTATTAAGAACGTAGTCATACTCAGCCTTGTCGGGATACATAAGTGAAAGTGCACGGCAAAGAGGAAGCGCAGTTTCACTTGCCTTATGAGCCATGGAATATACATAGGGGAAGAGGCTGTTACGGAGATGTGAATAATACTTGATGCCATCCTTGATCTCATCGCGCATGAACCAGGGATAGTTCCATGTTCTCCATGTGAGCTGCTGTACCCAAGGTGTGAAGAAGCCGTAGTGAACGCCCTCGATAGTTGTAACGTCCATATCACATGTAGCATTACTGTGACCGGAGAGACCGAAGTTGAGCATTGCGATAACTGTATCGAATCCGCCGCCTGTGTCTCCTGCCCAGGATGCCGCATATCTCTGTGTACCTGCGTAGATACAGGGTGTGTAGATAACCGCACGGCGGCCTGTATGCTCTGTAAAGCCCTCCTGCATCTGCTTAACGTAGATTACAGGGTATACGTTATGTACTTCATCGTCGAAATACTTACCTGCCCAAAGTCTGTCGGGATGGTCGTTTACCTGGAAAGCACCGTCAAGCTTGAATGCGGATGCGCCGTTGTCAACAAATTTCTTAAGGTGATCGAACCACGGAACATCACGGTGTGTAAGTCCGTCCATATACATAGGACAAGCAAAGTGGGGGTCGAGAATGGATGCGCCCTCATATGTATATTCCTTACCGAACTTTTCAGCTCTTACGCCGCACTGTCTCTCCTCTTCCCAGAGAAGGTCGTAGTTCTGGCAGAGCCAGAGGCTGAACTTGAAGCCCATTTCGCGAAGAGCATACATAAATGTTTCGGGGCCGCTCTGGTTTTCGGGCAGCCATCCGGGAAGGTAGAAGCGATCATCGTCCCACTTTTTATCGATAGATGCATCGTAATGCTTTGTCATCCACTGAGGCTCAAGACCGACCATGTCGCAGGAAATGTCCTCGCGACGGAAGTTGAGACAGTCAAAGAGCATCTCGCGTGCGTTTGTCTGCTCGTTAAGAACGCAGGTATAGCCGTATGCAAACTTTGGAAGCATAATGGGAGTACCGGCGATCTTACCGTTAAGGGCAAGGACATCCTTCAGGTCGTGAGACTTGGGCACGTAAAGATAGAAATCCACCTGACCCTTATGAGCGGCGATCGTAATAAGGTTATTATCAGCCTTGCCGCAGTCCAGCGTGGAGGCATATGTGCAGTTCAGCAGCAGACCCCAACCGTTTGTAGACATAATGAAAGGCACAGGACCGTAGGAAGCAATGTTTCTGATGTCAAGTCGGGAGAATGTACCGCGGCGAGCGATATTTTCTCTGGATTCGTCACCGAGACCGAAGATTCTTTCCTCGTCTGTCATTGTAACATTAAGTGTGAAGCCCTTATCGTTATATGCCTTACCCTCAAAACCATCGTATGTGATGGTAATGGGAGCCTTGGCACCGTTAACAACTACAGCATCGTCCTTGATCTCAACGGATACTCCGCCAAGCTCAACTGTATTACCCTTTACGTTTGCCTCGACCTCTCCGCTTTCCTGGAGAATGTTATACTTGGAGAGAAGGGTCTCGCCGAATTCGCCCTTGGCGATGCGAACTCTGAAGATACCTTCCTCAATGGTGCGGATCTCATAATTTGCCGCATTTGTTTTGATATTGTACATACCGGTTTGTCCTCCGTATATAAATTTACTGATTATCAAGTGCCTCTCTCAGCGCTACCGTAAGCTGGTCCGCGCAGGAGGTCTTTTTAAAGCCGCAGGTATTACCGCTGAGCAGCTCTATGACTCTTTCCGCGTCCATGCCCTCAACCAACTTTGCAATGGCCTTGAGATTACCGTTACATCCGCCGAAAAACTGAACATTGGAAACAGTATTTCCTTCAAGCTCAAAGCTTATCTGAGAGGCACAAACGCCTTTGGTTCTGAATGTATGCTTCATTTCTTTTTCCTTATTATTCTGTAGTTGTTTCTTCTCCTGCAGACGGGCCGAAGCACTCGCCTGTAAGATACACCGACAGCTCTCTGCCGTGTATTGTAACTGACGGGATAACTGCTGTGGTCTCTGTTTCCTCCGGGTCTTCCACTGCCTCCGGCAGCTTCTCAATGGAGTATGTGCTGGTATAGGGAGAATCGTTGACCGTCAGCTTACCGTTAGCGTTGACGTTGAGCTTGAAATACTGCGAGAGGGGGATGAAATCCACCTGAGCGCTGCCGTGAGTTATATTCAGCTTACCGCTTTCAAATGAAAGCTGTTGGCTTTTCAAGGTAGCATATGCGGCTTCGACACTGATATCTCTTGCAGTTACACTGTTGAAAACTATATTCAAGTCGCTTGACTCAAGTGCCGACAGCGATATATCCGACTCGGTGGATACATTATTCATTGTCACAGAGCCGTCAAGAACTGAAAATCTGTACGTCGCATCGGACTGTATATCCTCGATAGATATTTTGCCCGTTCCTGCGGTTATATAACAGTTTTTGAGAATGTTCTTATTTGTCAGATAGATATTGATGATCTTCTCACCTGACGGAGGGCTAAAGCGCATAATATATCTCACGCCCTTGAAGGTGAATCCGCTTTCAAAGAAATTCAGCACCTGTTTATATCCGGAGCTTTCCCTAAAGGTAAATTTTGCCGCATCGTTATCCACATAATAAAGGTTTTCATCAAAATTGATGACCTCTATCCTGCTCTCACGGCTTCCGCCTATAATATTGACCGTTGCATCGGTCACGGTGATATCTATGCCTGTCAGCTTATCCTCGGCAACCGAATAAACGTATCCGTTACCGTTTTCCATTTTATCTGCAAAAAGCTGCTCGCCGTTAACATTGGAAACTATGGCTCCGGCAATACAGATCATAAAGCCTGCCGCCATTATTATACAGCCCATGAGCAATGTTGCTTTGATTCTTTTATTCACAGCTTATTACACTCCTCTCTTGCACGGTCCCAAAGGGTAGGGATCTGGCTGAGTGTATGTCCGGTAAATGCCACAAGCTGGCGAAGCAGATAGGGCATCGCTCTTGTAGCCGCAAGATATACCGCTACACTCAGAAGAATGGCAAGACCGCTTGTTACCACGCCAACACCTATTTCATATATGCCTATACCTATCTGGCTTGATATCATCATCACAGCTCCGTATATCAGGCTGACTATTGCCACAAGACTTGCAATGATAACTATTGCGCTGAGTATTATAAACAGCGCTACTATAAGCGCGCACACCGACAGCACACACAGTGCGAATATGCCGAAATACACTATTGCTGCAAGAGCAAGCAACGGAAGTGTGAGAACAAAGAAGGTCCAAAAAAACTTCGCGCCTCTTGCTGTGAGTGAGGTGGACTGGTATTCCGTATAGTGAGAGCTGTTTTTTTCCTTACCGTATGTCTCTGCCTTTTCCTCGCGAGGCTCTGACACAGGCTTTCTCACAGGCTTCTTCACAACATCGTTTTTTCTTGTCTGCTGAAAAACGATCTCCTCATCTGTCTGCCTGACAGCATCTGCCTGTCTCGTTTCATCCATTGCAGTAGATCTTCCAGCATTTCCGCGCTTAACTGCGTCCATCTGCTTTGTTTCGCCCATGGGCGCCTCGGATACTGCCTCCGACTGAATGGCGTCTATTTTTTTAGTATCGCCCATTGCTGTCATTTCAGAGGTATTACTCTTTATTACATCTATTTTTCTTGTGTCACCTATAACGGGATGCTCTGCTGTGCTTATATGCACTGCAGGTATATGCTTGGTAGAGGTGTTAGCATCAGAGGTGCCGACAGTCTCTGCTGTAGCATTTTCAATAATGGCAGCTCGCTTTTCGTCCTCGATAAGTCTTACGAGAGCATCGGAGAGCTGGGCAAAGTCATCAGCTCCCTCATATGCAGCTATCTCGGCCTTATCCTCCTCCGTAAGAGAGCGAGTGATCCTGAGTACTGTTGAAACAGAGGTCTCTTTATCGATACCTCTTGATATAAGAGAATTTGCCAAGGTCACGGCAAAAGCCTTTAATGTCAACACTATCCCTCCTCTTCATCGGATTTTTATCATAAACTGTATGGTAATTTTGAAAATAATATGCTATAATTAGCTATCACATCTATTCTAACAAATAACGGAGCATTTTTCAAGTATGAGAATGAGAAAAAAAAAGAGAGGACACGAAAGACTTGAAGCTCTTTCAGCTCTCGTTATAACAGAGCCTGAAAAGTACAGAGAAAAGGGCGATTTTCCCTTTTACGAGAAGCTCCCTCTCCGTCTGGAGATCGGATGCGGCAAGGGCGACTTTATCTGTCAGCTTTCTGAGCGCGACAAGGAATACAATTATCTTGCAATGGAGAGAGTAGAAGACGTTTGCGTAGCTGCCACCGAAAAATATGCTCGTGGACGCGGTCTTGGCGAGCTTGACTATCACGGCGGCTGGAGGACACCCGATGGCGAGATATACAAGGGAGAAATGTGGAATATTCCCATGGAGATGAGGGGAAATGTTCGATTTATGCCCCTTGATGCAAGCCGTTTGGAGGAATATTTTGCCCCCGAGACCTTTGAATCCATTTATGCCAACTTCAGCGACCCTTGGACCAAGAACGGCTACAGCCAAAGAAGGCTTACACATCCCGACTTTCTTGCAAGATATCTTAAACTGCTTAAGCCCGGCGGATATTTCCGGTTTAAAACAGACAACGACGAGCTTTTTGAATTTTCCGTTGAAAGTGTTGAGTCGTCCGATCTTGAGCTTTTATACGTAACACGCGATCTGCACGCAAGCGACCGTGCGGACACAAATATAGTAACGGAATATGAGGCAAATTTCTCCTCAAAGGGTATACCGATCAAGTTCCTTGAGGCAAGAAAGAGCATCAAATAAATATTGTAAGCGGTAAGAAGGAAATTTTATGTAGATTCCTGCTTACCGCTTGATTTTTTATATAAAGAATTTTCTCTCCATGGATTCTCTTGCAGGGCGGCAAATGGCAAGGAATATAAGCATTGCGCCCAAAAGAACCAGAGCTGTCAAAGGATACAGCGACCAAAATACAAACCTCGGCCTTGCAAAGGTAATATTTACAAGAAGCTCAAGAACAGGCATAAGCACACCGAGAAGAAGAGAGGCACCGCCGAAAATATACAGCTTGCCGCGGCGCACATACTTGACCAGCGTAACCACAGCCGTTACAACGACTCCCGCCGCACCCACAACAGGAAAGGCGAAGCTGAGAAACCAATCACCGTTCACCGCATAATTTATATACCACAGATAGAGCCCTGCTGCGGCAAAGCCGCAGGGTACGAATATAACGGGGTTGGGTCTTTTGAACCAGTATGGCAAGATCATCACTACATAGGACAGTATAAGCGCTCCCACCACATATCCCGACCATGTGACCCTCGAATTGATCTGAAGATCGCACAGAAGCGGAATGATAAGTCCTATAAGGTACATGGTGCTGATTATAATATGCGCCAACTTTGGGCTGACCTCACGACGGGGATATTTATTTTCAGGATACAGGCGCTCACCTTCCTCCCTGACTATCTCAGGATGGAAGGGCACCGTCCCGCAAAGAGGACACTTCTTTTCCGTATCCTCAAGCTTCACGCCGCAATTAATACAGTACATAATCTTCCCTTTCTAATATTCATTCTGATTACTTTCCACAGTGACCTCTATTCCCATATCTCTGAGTACACGGTGGAAGCTTGCTTCAAGGGTTGGTTCCTTGGTATTTCTTATAAAGTTCACATAAAGCGTGTCTCCATAGGAGATCACTCCGCAGTTGTAGGGGGCTGTTGCCTGAACCCCGAGGATGAAATCAAATCTGTCAACATAAGGCATCATCTCCTCAGGAAGTTTGACTACACCCAGGTTTGACAGGCTGAGACAGGATTTCCTCTCTCCCACCACATTGAATACCGCCTTCATAACCATATTCTTTATAAAAAGCGGCATCAGCTTTACTATAAACAAAGTCTCATCACCTACATTGGTGGCTATCCTTGTACTCATCTGCTTGGCATTGACCTCAAGGCCCATTCTGTGGTGAACGGTGCTGCATATTTCCTCAAACTTATATTCTCCCAGCTTGGCGTCTATCTCAGGTGTAGTATACAGAGCAAAGTTGCGAAGAGAGCTGCTGGGAAAAAGCTTCCTCAGATTAACGGGAATAAGCACCTTTATAGGCTTTCTTTTTCTCACGTCGGGAACTCTTTGCTTCTGTATATCAAGTATTGCCTGCATCACGGCCGCGCACAAAAATGTTGTCAGGCTGACCTTATATTTGTGTGCCATATCAAGTACCTGACGCACCGGAATCTTAAAACAGGTAAGGTTGAGAAAATCACCTTCCTCGGGAGTGCCTGTCAGCCTCCACGCAGTATTCTCCTGTCTTGATGCGCTGACATTTCCCGCATATTTAAGAAAGCTGTCCTCAAGCTCCTCCGGAGAGGGCTCCTCAAGTCTTCCCAGAACTCCGTTCACTGCAGGAATATATATTCCATATTTTTGATGGAGATATTCAGCTACAAGAGTTTTTAAAAAAATCAATGCTCCGTTACCGTCTGTAAGGGAATGGAAAAACTCCACAGCTATTCTTTTCTTATAAGCAATAACTCGCAGAGCACATCTTGAAGTCTCCGCCTTAGACATCTTTGCAAGAGGATAGCTGTTTTCCTCAGACACCTTAGGTGGATCGGAAAGCTGCTCGAGATAATACCAAAACACTCCTCTTCTCAGCCTTGCGGCAATAGAAGGAAAGCGGCGTACCGTTACATCAAGAGCACTTTGAAGCACCTCCCGATCCACCTCTTCCTTAAGTGTTGCAGACAGACGGAAAACATTGCTCCAATTCTGCCGTCTTGCCGCAGGATATATCTTGGCGGCATTATCCAGCTTCATCCATCTGAGCTTGTGCTCCTCAGTGACATATTTATTGAGAAATTGATTGATGACCTTATGATCATCCATATTTTCGCGCAAATTATAAAGAATATAACCGTGCCATCTCTCATCAGATATGACCAGCTTGCTCTTGCAACCGCTGTTTAAAAGCTTTTCATGCATAAGACGGGAATCGTCAAGCATTATCTCATCTCCGCCCACGAATATCAGCGACGGGGGGAACCCCTCTGTCTTTGCAAAAAGCGGAGAGATAAGGGGATCCTTTCTCGTGTCGGTGTAGCTGTCAGCATAAAAATCAAGCATCTTTTTTGACATGGAAGGGTCCTTGTCCTTATTTGTAGCATAGGACTCGCCGCTTGCTGTCAGGTCTGTCCATGGTGAAAAGGTTATCACCGCCGCAGGAAGAGGGATTCGAGCCTCCCTCATAAGTGCACACAGGCTGTAGCACAGACCTCCGCCTGCACTTTCACCGCAGAGAGTTATCTGATCCGCCGAATATCCCTTATCAAGAAGATACTTATATGCCTCAAGGGAATCCTCAAGCGCACAGGGAAATTTATGTTCGGGGGCAAGTCTGTATGCAGGTGCAAACACCTTTGAGCCGCTTATGCAGGCAACCGTCGCTCCGCATCCCTTGGCATATTCAATATCGCCGCAGGTATATCCGCCGCCGTGTATATACAGTATAACTCCTCTGCGGCGCTCGTCTTTGGGAATTATCCATGCCCCGTCAAAATTATCAAAACGGTGCTCGCGTATCAGCACCTTATTTTTATATCTCGCTTCCATCAGCTCGCCTATTTTGTTCTGACCCTTTCTGGACGTCTCAAGCGAGCAAGCTTCAAGAAGCGGTCTGAGCATCATTAGCTGTTTCTTTATAGTTTTTGCTGACAGTGCCATACGAACACCTCCTTCTTCGTTATCTGTCTCATTATAGCATAGCTTTGTTTTTTTGGCAACCTACTGCTGCTTCCACCCCTCTACCGATGGTAGAATCGGTATCTACTGCGAGTGTACACGGCCTTTTAACTAAAAATTGCTGCATTAAACAAAAGCACTTGATCAATATTTGAGCAAAAGTAAAATATAAAACATCTAATATATTTTTAATCGTCATTTGATGTTGCACGTTATCAAGGAGGTTAGAAATGGTCTGCTCTTTTTTCAGATACAAGAACACACCGTATCATACATATCCCATAGCAGTGGTGACGCTGCACACTTAATAGAATATACTCAAAAGTCTCCCTACCGTTTTTACGGTAGGGAGACTCAGCATCAGTTAAGCAGATATATTCCAAGATTCAGATATCCTGCGAAGGTGACCCACAGCAGATACGGCACTAATAGCCATGCAGCGGTCTTCGATATACCTCTGAACGCAAGGATGGTCATAAGAATAAGCAGCCACAGGGCAAACAGCCACACAAATGCAAACAGATACTTTTCAAGACTGAAAAATATGATCGACCAGAAAAAATTAAAGAAAAGCTGAAAGCCGTAAAGCCCCAGAGAAAGCACCTTATCAGCGCGCGGTGCATCGGATATATATATCAGATACGAGGAAATGCCCATAAGTATATACAGCACCGTCCACACCACAGGAAACAGCCATCCCGGAGGCGACAGCGGTGGCTGCTTCACAGCTTCAAATGCTGCCATGCTATCCCCTGTTATAAACGCTGACAAACCTCCCACCGCAAGCGGTATAAGGATCGCTGCAACAAGCTCTTTCCATTTTATCTTCATCGAAACACCCCTTTTTCCATATATATCTAATATATGGAAAACTGTGAAAAATATTCACACCGCTTTCTTTATGTAACCAACCTCCTGCCGCAAGAATAAAATAATATCGGGAGCGCAAATTTTAACTGCAATGATTAAAACCTGCTCCTGTGCGAAATAATAACATCGTAGCAAAGGAAGTTTATAAAAACGGAGAGGAAAACGGTGAATATCAGAAGGGGAGACATTTATTATGCTGACCTGAGTCCGGTGGTAGGCAGTGAACAGGGCGGACTCCGACCTGTACTTATAGTCCAGAATGATATCGGTAACAAATACAGCCCCACGGTCATCGCAGCAGCTATTACAAGCAAACTGGGCAAAACAAAGTTACCCACACATATTGATGTTTTTGCGGACAAGGTGGGCCTTCAACGTGATTCCGTAGTCTTGCTTGAACAAATACGCACTATCGATAAAACAAGGCTTAAAGAAAAAATGGGGCATCTGGATGATGCTGTCATGCATCGTGTGGATGAGGCGATCACTGTCAGCTTCGGTCTCGGTAACAGAGAAAGAACTGACATCACAGGATAGCATACATTTTCGGTCACCGGTCAGACTTCAGAATTTATTTTTTGGGGAAGGTGTCTTTTTTCGGGGGGATTTTGAGGAAATCCCCCCGCTCCCCCAATCCTTTTTAAACTGCGCTCTTGGGTTTGTTTTTCGGCATTACTAAAAAGGTTCAGACAGACGGTGGGGCTCAAATAACACTTTCCGCAAATTGCCATGGGCAATTTGTAAAGATAAGGAGATAAGTCAAGACGGACGGATGAGATCATCCGTCATTCTTGACTTACTCCTTATCACTGCGACTGCGTCGCAGACGGAAAATGTTATTTAAGCCCCACCGTCTGTCTGAACCTTTTGCGCTCCGATCATTAATAACACAAGCCCACTGTAATATATTATAGGTTCTCTGGAAAGGGGTTTGGGGGAAACCTCTCTGCGAAAGAGAGGTTTCCCCCACATAACTCCCGTTTTAAATTCAAAAATCTAAACCATTTTAAGCCTTATGTGCGATAGAGGTTACTATCTGTTCCATCTGCTCATATTTATCCCACATATCCTCAGCGAGCTTAAGCTGACATCTTGCGCGGACCAGGTTATGACCGTCATAGTTTGTCTTAAAGTATTTATCACCTGTTATATAGTCATCAAGGAAGCGGGAAGCGAGCTCGATAGTGATAGACAAAGCACCCAATGCCATAGTACCGATCTCCATTTCTGTAAGAGCGCCTGCCGTTTGAGAGATAAATCCCTCAGAAAATGCTCTGAACTTATCAAGATCAAGAGATACCTTAGTAAGGTCCGGCTCATCCTCTGCCGCGGTATTTGCCGCAAATCTGATAGCATCACCAAAGTCATGCATAGCAAGACCGGGCATAACAGTATCAAGGTCGATAACAACGAGAGGCTCGCCTGTTTTCTTATGGAAAAGGACGTTATTGATCTTAGTATCATTATGAGTTACTCTGAGAGGCACCTTGCCCGACTCCTGAAGCTCTGTCAGCTTAACAGCTATACGGCGCATTGAGCGGATAGTATCTATTTCAGGCATAACCTCAGCAACTCTGCCGCAGGGATCTGCTTCAACATCCTCAAAGAACTTATCAAGACGCTTTTTTGTATTATGGAAATCAGGTATCGTTACTGCAAGAGAAGCTGCATCATAATCTGAAAGCTGCATCTGGAATTCACCGAATGCCTTGCCGGCACTGCGAAGGATATTGAGATCGCTGCAGACATTGAAAGTAACGGAGTCGATATCATTCATTATTCTCCAATAGCTGCCGTCCTCATCAACATAGTAGTTCTTACCGTCCTCTGTATGATAGAACTTAAGCGCCACTCTTCCTGCAGTGACCTTACCTGCCAGATGCTTGGTAACGCCCTCGATATTTGACATGATATCAGCAGGATCCTTAAAAACGTATCCGTTGATGCGTTGGATTATATATGAACGGACAGAACCATCGAATCTTCTGTATTTAACTGAATAGGTGGTATTGATATTGCCGTTTGCCAGCACGTTAAAGGCATACAGCTTACCGTTGATGCGAAAGACCTCACCTATCTTTGCAAGTTTTTTCTGAACACTCTTCATTAGTAAACCTCCGTTTTTGTGTAAAATCAAGATATCTTGGGTTTATACTTGTTGCTATTTTACCACAATTGCGCAAAGATTACAAGTGATTTGTGTCATTTTCACTCTGATGGCTGATCCTCTTTTACCACTGAGGAATAAGTATGGGGGCCGAGCATTCATCCTTGCGGCGTACGCCGTTGACGCTCTCTATCATATCCGCATCGGAAAGATACCTTTTTGCAACATCCCACACCGTTTCCTTATGGTCAGGATAAAATACCTTTATCTGAGCTCCCTCCCTTGCAACGGGAGCTTTTTTATCAAGCACTACTTTTGTTACGGGAGACAGCTTTGTCTGTTGCATACAGCATATGCTCAGACACAGCTCACAGCTTGCAAACACCGTATCTCCTTCAAGCCTACCGCTTACATCCGCAACGCTGACCTGAGAGCGCAAAACCGACTTTCCTCCGTCGCTGACAGTCATAGCCTGACACTCATACTTCAAGGGCAGAGATATTTCCTGACATATAACCTCTCCGTCTGAGGCAATATACGCCTTTATGATACATTTCCCTGTAAACACAGCTTTTCCGTCATTTATCTCAACAGAAGCTACTGACGCTTCGCAGGACATATCCGTCAGATATTCACCGTTTGCAGGCTTGGTAGTCCTCTTCCCGCTTCCGCTCAAGGTTAGGGGGGAATTAAAACAGCAAACAGGGCTTATTGAAAAAACATCACTCTTTTCAGCCCTTGATGCCCATGATGTAGAGTATGCATCCTCCACTAAGGTCACCTCTCCCTGTCTTATCCATTCTGCCTCCATATCATATTCTCCCTCTATCTTCAAGCCTCCCTCTCCGTTCTCCGATACTGTAACAGATGCTACTCTTCCCCATGCTCTGCAGGGATCGCCTTCATTACAGCCCTGTGCGGAAACAGTTTCTTCAAAGGGAAGTGTTCCCTTCGCCTGAGCATACATACCGTCAGCCGTAAAAACGAGACACCGCACCGCCACCTCACCACGGACGGTAACAGCATCCCTTCTCGCCCTGACCTCAAGTACATTTACCGCTCCGGTACAGGATACCGGCTTTGCCCCCGGCTTATCTCTTATCTCTCCCTCTGCATTTCCCGTTGCGCTTCCCCTGCCGCACAGCATAACAGGGACCTTACCTCTGAGCATCTGTACACTTGCTCTGTCTGAAAGCCCGAGAGCTGCTCCTTCTCCGTCACAGCAGGTCATTCTGTATTCCGTTGGCTGATCTGAGTAGACTCTTTGACGCACTCTGCCCCTTATGGATATTTTTCTCGGGGCAAGAACTCTGCACTGGATATCCTCAGCAGATGCATCTATACAGACCTCGTTCGTCCCTCTCACATCACATGGAAGCTGCAGCTTTCCGCTGTATTCGGTTGCATAGGGCAAGGATACAAGAGAGCCGTCCTCTCCTATATAAACAACGGTAAACGCAAGCGCACCGCCAAATTCAAGAGTATCGCCGGAAAGAAATTTCGTGTCGGGAAGCGCCTGTGCCGTATAGCTGACTATACGGCGCACCTCAGGGTAATAATCAGGCATGGTGTATTCGCCGCCTGCCTCGCTTACTGTGGCTACATCAAATTTTGTTTCTGTTACGCGGCTCATTTCGCCGGATCCTGTGATCATATCCATATGTTAAAACCTCCGTTTTTTATATACATATGAGCCAGTAGCCTGAATTATGTTTACCTACGGAGGGACAGCCGATTTTTATTGAGCATTTGACAAATGTGATACCCGATGTTATAATTTTAATATAATCTGAAAGGCGGGCTGTATTATGTATGACTATCTGATAGTTGGCGCAGGTCTTTTCGGCGCAGTTTTCGCAAGAGAAATGACTGATATGGGCAAAAAATGCCTTGTTATAGATAAAAGAGATCATATTGGTGGCAATATATATACAAAAGAAACAGAGGGCATCAATGTGCATGTGTACGGAGCTCATATCTTCCATACCTCCAATAAAAGAGTGTGGGACTATGTCAACCGCTTTGCCGCCTTCAACAGATACACCAACAGTCCCATCGCATATTACAGGGGAGAAGTATATAATCTACCCTTCAATATGAATACCTTCAGCCGTCTTTGGGGCGTGGTCACTCCCGATGAAGCTAAAGCAAAGATAGAAGAGCAGGTGCGTGAGGCAGGAATAACCGAACCGAAAAACCTCAGAGAGCAGGCGATCTCCCTTGTGGGCCGTGATATTTTCGAAAAGCTGGTATGCGGATATACGGAAAAACAGTGGGGAAGAAGAGCAGAAGAGCTTCCCTCCTTCATCATTAAGCGCCTTCCCGTCAGATTTACCTATGACAATAACTATTTTAATGACAGATACCAGGGCATCCCCGAGGGAGGCTACACAAAAATGGTGGAAAACATGCTTTCCGGCATCGACGTAAAGCTTTCCTGTAACTATTTTGAGGACCGTGAAAGGTATAACGCCATGGCACATAAGGTGCTCTTCACAGGTATGATAGATGAATATTACGACTATGTGTACGGCGAGCTGGAATACAGAAGCCTCCGCTTTGAAACTGAAGTGTTGGACTGTGAAAATTATCAGGGAAATGCCGTTGTCAACTATACTGAATACGATGTGCCCTATACAAGAATAATCGAGCATAAGCATTTTGAATTCGGTACTCAGGAAAAGACCGTTATTACAAAAGAATATCCCACCGCATGGAAAAAGGGCGACGAGCCCTACTATCCCATGAACGACGAAAAAAATAATGCTCTTTATCAGAAATATAAAGAACTTGGAGACAAAGAGGATAAGGTCATCTTCGGCGGAAGACTTGGTATGTATAAATATTTCGACATGCACCATGTTGTACACGAAGCTCTTGTGCTGGCTGAAAAGGAAGCGGAGCTCATATGAAAAGATGTGAGGAATTTCTTAACCTCTACAGAGATTTAGAGGAATACCTTGCTGCTAAGGCAGGGGGAAGCAGAACAGGTCTCGTTCAGGATTTTGCAAGTAAAGAGGGACAGAGATACCGCGAAGAGCTGGACGTTTTCAGAGAAATGAGAAACCTGCTGTCCCATCACGGAAAAATAGGCAACGAATATATCGTGGAGCCATCAGATGCCGCGGTTGCATTGCTTAGGGAAATACTTGAATTTGCCAAAAATCCACCTGTGGCGATGCAGGCTGCTGTTACCTACGACCGGCTCTTCAAGGCTGACTACCGCGACAGGGTCTCATGGGTGGCTGAAAAAATGGAACAAAGAGGATTTTCCCACGTTCCGGTGGTTAACGCAAACAGTAGGTTGGTAGGCGTATTCAGTACAGGTACTCTTTTCTCCCTTCTCAGAAGCGGAGAGGAGAGAGATGCAAAGACTCTGCTTCTTGGCGATATTGCAGAGATCATCAAGCCTGAAAAGCACCTGACGGAGCAGTATGCATTTGTGGACAGTAACGCCACCTGCTATAAAATAAAAAAGCTTTTCAACAGCGAGGGACCTGACGTACGCAGAGTTGCGGCGGTTTTTGTGACCGAAGGCGGCAAAAGAAACGGTACACTGCTGGGTATGATAACCCCTTGGGATATTATTCGTCTTGACAGTAAATAAAAAGAAAGATTCCCCTTTTACAGGAAGTTGCTGTATTCCGCTATGCCAACTCCTTTTTGGGGGAATTTTCTTGTATAAATTGTAACGTTTGTTTGACAAAAGCTATATATATATGATACAATAGTAGGAACCGGAGGTCTATTATGAATTTTTTTGATTATTTTTATGAAATATCTGCAATCTCCCGCCCGTCAGGCGATTGCAAAGCTATAGCAGATTATCTCTGCGCCTTTGCCGAGAAGCATTCTCTTAAATATCAAAGGGACAATATGGACAGCGTCATCATCTTTAAGCCCGCTACAGAAGGCTATGAAGATAAGCCTGCCTTCATGCTTCAGGGCCATACAGATATGGTGTGCTGCACCGAGGAAGGCGTTGATTGGGACTTCTCCAAGGGAATAAAGGTGCTTTCTGACGGTGAATGGTTAACAGCCGACGGAACTACTCTCGGTGCTGACAACGGTATCGCCGTTGCATATATGATGGCAATTCTTGCCGATGATACTATTCCCCATCCCGCCCTTGAGTGTGTTTTCACATCCGACGAGGAAACAGGTCTCTACGGCGCCGATGCCATCGATCTTTCCGATTGCAAGGCAAAATATCTTATCAATCTGGACTCCGAGGAGGAAGGCATCATCACAGCAGGTTGCTGCGGCGGACTTACAATGAATATCTCCTTTAATGGGGAAAAGGAATATGTCCCCGGGGATGTATATAAGCTTACGATGTCAGGATTCAGAGGCGGTCACAGCGGCGTTAATATCGACAACTTTGTTGAAGTGAGATACAATGCCATCATCACAGCGGTTCATCCTCTTAAGCTTGCATGCGAGACTCCCTCATACCGACTTGTTTCCATGAATGGCGGCGAAAAGGATAACGCGATCGCAAGAAATATGTCTATCGTGCTTTGCGGCGGAGACTTTGAGAAGGTACGTGAAGCGGCAGAGCTTGTTACACCCGGTATAAAGGAAATAGAAAAGGACGCAGTTGTAACTGTGGAAAAAATATCCGATGAGGGTGCATACGCATTCTCAAGAGAATTTACAGATACTATCATCGGATACTTTAACGGAATTCCCAACGGAGTGCTTGACCGCATCCCCGACGAGCCCGGACTTCCCCCCAGCATTTCCGACAACTTCGGCGTTGTAACCACAGAAGGTGATACGGTCAATGCCACTGTGTCCTTCCGTGCATACGATGACAGTTACCGCGATCGCTACAGCGAAAAGGTAGCCGAGGAGTCCCGTAAATGCGGAGCAGAGGTAACCGTAAAAGGCAAATATCCCGGATGGGAAAGAGCCGCAGTCTCACCGCTCAGAGACAAGATGTGTCAGATTTGGAATGAAATGACAGGAGAAGAAATGAAGGTGCAGCGCATCCATGCAGGTCTTGAATGCGGCGTGCTTATCGCTAAAAAGCCTGAGCTGGACGCAGTATCCATCGGTCCTGAAATGAGCGGAGTACACACTCCCGACGAAAAGCTCAGCGTTGCTTCCGCCAACAGATGCTACGATTTTATTTGCGAAGTTCTTAAATCTATTTAATTATAAAGGAATCAACATTATGAACAGAAGAAACTCTCAGCCTCGCGCTGCAAGGATTCTCGCATTGGTCATGACCCTTATAATTGCAGCAGGATCACTGGCATCCTGTTCAGCAGGCCCCTTTGACAATATCGGCAACAAATTCACAGTGGATCTTCCAGAGATCACACTAAAAACAAAGGAAGAGATCACAGCAGACGGAATCACAGCAGAGGACGTTCTTGCGCGATATGATATGCTTTCCAAAAAGGTCGCTACGGCACTTACCGAAACATCGGATCTCCTTACAGAAGATGATATCAACGGTCAGTTTACAAGCATAACCGTAGGCCAGCGTTTGGTAACAGATGTTAACCTGACAGCTACAGACAAATACTACGTTAAGGATACATGGTTCTTACCTGAGGTTGCCGCAAAGCTTGCAGACAAAGCAAAGGACAAATCCACCTTCTCTCCCTATATCACGGGCGAAACTGACGAAGCATATATGGGACACACATATATGGTGAGCTTTAACTATGTTTCCGAAAGCTTCGGTATCGGCTGCAACGAGACAGTTAAAAGTTGGGGCATTTTCAGTATCCCGTTTGAAAAGCTTATGGATGCACTTGAGGCAGAAAATCATACCTTCTCTGAAGAAGATCTCCCCGAAGAAGGTTACTCAGAAAAGGGTAAGAAAAGCTCTATCTACAGTGAATATGCTATGAACACATATAAGGATAAGATCGGCAGAATAGCATACGAGCCTATCACCATCGACCGCAAGCTTATTGAGGGTGCAACCGAAGATCAGCTTTGGGCGCTTTACAATATGGCAGATTCAATGGAAATGACCAATTTTGAAGGAAAGCTTCCCGACGGATGCATCGACATCACCGTTACAAACGAGGACGATTACAACGGCGAAAAGACTGTTGCTAAGTATTCCTGCCATAAGGTCCCCAAGGT
This sequence comes from Clostridia bacterium, assembly GCA_017482495.1. Classification (GTDB taxonomy): domain Bacteria; phylum Bacillota; class Clostridia; order Oscillospirales; family CAG-272; genus Avispirillum. The sequence continues at coordinate 24,312 of JAFUMU010000057.1, forward strand.
GATCACCAAATATAATTCCGACGGCTCTCTTAAGGAGCAGTATGAATTTACCTTCACCGGTGACGGCAAGCTTACGGAGCTGAAATATTTCGAGAATACCATCTCTGTACCAAAGATCCGCTATAAGCAGGAATTCTCCGAAGAAGGCAAGCTGACAAAGGCTGTTTATACAGTAGCATACGAGGGCTACGAGGTATATACATACGATAACGCAGATTACAGTGTTTCCGCTTATAATACTGATTACTCCACAGGCATCAATCCTCCGGAAACCTTTGTTAAAGTGGCTCATTATAATACAAGCGATAAGATGGAATATTATATCGAACGAGAATATCAGTCATCCGGTTCTTACATCGACAGAACTTATAATCCCGACGGAAGTATAAGATATTGATAATATGCGTTTAAAGCAAGGGGGACTCTCTTTTACAGAGAGTCCCCCCTTTTCCATTCATAAGGCTTTGAATAAGGATAGCTTTGTTATGTGTGATTCACAGGCGTTATTTAAAAGGCGTGTGGGGATCCTAAGTAGATCCCCACACACAAAACGTGATCATATAAGTTCAGCAATGTCAAGAATAAGACGTTCTGTTTTGTCCCAACCGATACAGGGGTCGGTAATGGATTTACCGTACACTCCTTCACCGATCTTCTGGCTGCCGTCCTCAATGTAGCTTTCTATCATAAAGCCCTTTACAAAGCTCTTGATCTGTGCATTATGACGGCAATCATGGAGAACTTCCTTACATATTCTCTCCTGCTCAAGATACTTCTTGCCGGAGTTGGCATGGTTGGAGTCCACAACAACAGCCATATTAGCAAGCCCCTTTTCGGAATATGCCTTGTATAGTCCTTCAAGATCCTCATAGTGATAGTTGGGAAGGCTTCTTCCGTAGTTGTCAACGTATCCGCGAAGGATGGCGTGAGCCAGCTCGTTACCTGCTGTCTCTACTTCCCATCCTCTGTAGATGAAGGAGTGCTGATGCTGAGCCGCCATAACGGAATTGAGCATAACGGAAATATCGCCGCAAGGAGGATTTTTCATACCTACGGGAATATCGATACCGCTGGATGTAAGTCTGTGCTCCTGGTTTTCAACGCTTCTTGCACCGATAGCCACATATGAAAGCAGATCAGACAGATATCTGTAGTTATCTGGATAAAGCATCTCATCTGCTGTGGAAAGTCCTGTCTCAGCAAGAACTGTTGTATGCAGACGTCTGATCGCTACGATACCCTCAAGCAAGTCAGGCTTCTTCTCGGGGTCAGGCTGATGTACCATACCCTTGTATCCGTCACCTGTAGTTCTGGGCTTGTTAGTATAAACTCTGGGGATGATGATAAGCTTATCGCTTACCTTTTCCTGAACCTTGGCAAGTCGATAAGAATAATCAAGAACAGCATCTTCGCGGTCAGCAGAGCAGGGGCCTATTACAAGCACCATCTTGTCGCTTTCACTTCTGAAGACCTTAGCGATCTCGGCATCTCTTGCCGCCTTGATCTTTGCCAGCTCTTCTGTTACCGGATACTGTTCCTTGATCTCCTTCGGTACAGGGAGCTTTCTCTTGAAATTCATGTTTACCATAGGATTTACCTCGCATAATAAGTAGATAAGAATAATTATACTCGCTTTTTTGTACTAAAGCAATGAAGCAGATAGAAAAAAAGTATTTTTAGCAACTGTTCCAAAAGAGACCGCCTTCAATTAGCAATTTTAACAATACCATTTATGCCACAAAAGATGCCCAAGTGCTCCGAATGGCACTTGGGCATAAGGTTTACATATCGTTTCTGCAAAGATCCTCATATGTTTCACGTTTTACCGCCACATATGAGCCGCCGTCCTTGACCATGACCACGGGAGGACGGGGGATCCTGTTATAGTTGGATGCCATGGAATAATTATATGCTCCTGTAACCAGGACTGCAAGAGTATCGCCGCGAACGGGAGTGGGCAGTGCAACGTCCTCCTGGATAAGGTCGCCGCTTTCACAGCAACGTCCTGCAATTGTAGCGGTGAGATCGGGAGCATCCCCTGCTCTGTTGGCAAGAAGGATAGAGTAATCCGACTCATACAGCGCATAGCGGGGGTTATCTGTCATGCCGCCGTCGATGGAAACGTAGCTCTTATAGCCTGTGATGGTCTTTACCGAGCCCACTGTATAGAGAGTAACGCCACTGTCGGCAACAATGCTTCTGCCGGGCTCCATAAGGATAATAGGGCGCTCCATCTCAAGCTCTGCGCAAAGCTTATCTATCTCAGCACCAAGTCCCTTGATATTAGCTTCATAATCGATATGGGGATCGCTTTCCACATATCGAACACCGAAGCCTCCGCCAAGGTTCAGCACCTTAACAACGTAGCCGCATTCGTCTCTTACGTCGCGGATAAAGCGGAGCATGATATCAGCCGCGTCGCTGAAGCTGGAATATTCGAATATCTGAGATCCGATGTGGCAATGGAATCCCTCAAGCTCCACGTTTGCAAGGGTGAGAACGTACTTAACAAGCTCCATAGCCTGTCCTGTTTCGATAGCTGTACCAAATTTGGAATCCACCTTACCTGTTGATATCTTTGCCTGCGTATGGGGATCGATTCCGGGAGAAAGTCTGAGAATGACCTTCTGAGTGATGCCTCTCTCTCCTGCAAATCGTGAAATAGCGTCAAGCTCCTCGCGGTTGTCGGCAATAAAGTGCCCAACACCGGAGTCCATAGCATAGCAAATATCCTCATCAGTTTTATTATTGCCGTGGAAATAGGCGTTTTCAAGAGGAAATCCCGCTTCCTTTGCAATATAAAGCTCGCCGGGAGAAACAAGGTCGGTAGACATTCCTTCCTCTGCAATTATGGAATATATTCTCTTAAAGCAGCAGGATTTGCTTGCAAAAAGAGGCTTTGAGCCCTCGCCCATATACTTTTTCATAGCATTGATATAGACTCTTGCATTGTAACGGATGCGCTCCTCGTCCATAAGGAAAAGGGGGGTACCGTACCGGTGGGCAAGCTCTACTGTATCAACGCCTGCAAGGGCAAGGTGATTTTTTTCATTTATTGAAAGATTATTGTGAAGCATTATGTGAGTTCCTTTCAAAGAACGTCGGCAAGCATAGTCTCCATATCATAGAGACCGGGCTCCTTACCTGCAATATACTTTGCCGCAACGATGGCGCCGTCGGCAAACACAGAGCGGGATTCTGCCTGATGCTGAAGTGTAAGTGTCTGAGAATCGGTAGCAACGATGACCTGATGCATACCGGGATTGTTGCCAAGGCGGAGAGCGTGTATACCTATCTCGTTCTTTTCTCTCTTCTTCATACCGTTTCTTCCGTAGACAAATTCAGCTTCGGGACGAACATTGCGCAGAGAATCGGCTATCATCTTAGCTGTACCGCTGGGCGCATCCACCTTTCTGTTATGGTGAGCCTCGATTATCTCAACATCGGCGTCGGGAAACATTGCAACAGCCTTCTTGGCAAGCTCCACAAGAACTGCAATACCGAGAGAAAAGTTTGCCGCAAAAAACACCGGAACACTCTTTGCTGTCTCTCGGATAAGTGCCTTTTCCTCGTCTGTATGACCTGTTGTGGCAATAACAACGGGAAGTCTTCTTGCAATTGCGTATGCCACAAGCTCATTTGTTGCACTATGGTGGGAAAAGTCTACGATAACATCGGCCTCACCTGTATACTGGGTAAGCTTTTTATACTGAACGCCTTCAACGTTCTTATCAACAGCCGCCGCGAGGATCGCCTCGCCGTCGCCGCCCAGAAGTATCTCCTCGATCTCGCGACCCATTCTGCCGCCTGCGCCGTTAAGTATTACCTTTATCATCACAAATCTCCTCAGTTGATAAGTCCGTGACAGCGCATGATAGCATACATCTTCTCAGCCTTCGCCTCATCCATTTCTGTAAGAGGAAGACGGAGCTTGTTATCGCAGAAGCCCATTGCCGCCATTGCCGCCTTTACGGGAATGGGGTTTACCTCTGAGAACAGAGCGTCAATAAGGGAGTGATACTTATACTGAAGCTTTGCCGCGCCCTCGATATCTCCTGCGAAATACTTTCTTGTGATCTCGCATGTTTCCTTGGGCATAATGTTTGAGAGAACGGAGATAGCTCCGATACCGCCAAGGGACATAAGGGGAACGATCTGGTCGTCGTTACCGGAATACAGGTCAAGCTTACCGTGAACGTAGCTCATTGTTTCAACGATCTTGGAAAGGTTACCGTTTGCTTCCTTGATACCAACGATATTTTCATGATCCGCAAGGACCTTATATGTGGAGGGCTCTATGTTCACGCCTGTTCTGGAGGGAACGTTATAGAGGATAACGGGAGCTGTGCTCATATCCGCGATGTCTGTGAACATATTGATAAGGCCCTTCTGAGTTGCCTTATTATAATAGGGAGTAACGACGAGAACTGCGTCTGCACCTGCCTCGCAAGCACATCTTGTAAGGTCCTTGGCATATCCTGTGTCGTTAGAGCCTGTACCTGCAATTATCGGAACTCTGCCTGCAGCTCTCTTTGCTGCGTACGCGATAGCGTCTCTGTGCTCATCGTCTGTAAGTGTGGAGGCCTCGCCTGTTGTTCCGCAGATAACGAGAGCGTCGATGCCGCTGTCTATCTGCCAGTCGATAATATTGCCGAACTGCTCGTAGTCGATTCCCTCTTCGTTGAAGGGAGTGATGAGTGCGGTTGCAATACCGCGGAAAATTGTTTTTTTCATAATAAACTCCTATAAAAATTAAAAAGTCGACCACGGTCGACCTTGCAAAAAAGCTTTTGTTATAAAAACAAAATGGGCGAATAAACCCGGATAGCTCTCCGCAAAAGCGACAGTCGGGATGATATTATTCATCCAAACCGGCACAGCCAGCGACCAAATGACTGCCCTCGGCACCTGCACCTTTCACCGAAGCAACGGGCGGTCTACCCTGATCGCGCCTCGGATACTCATTACAAAATGCACCTCTACCGTGTATACTGAGTATAGCACACCTTTTTTTTAGTGTCAACACAAATATTCAATTATCGGTGGAAATTCCTTTTTCCTCTTCCTCATAAAGCTGCATCAGCCTGTCCTCGACAGTTATCCTTCTGTCGTCAAGCTCTGCCGCAAGCATATAATCCGTTGCCGCTTCTCCGAAGAGACGGTCGTTTATCTCTACAAGCTCGGCTTCAAGCTGTTCTATTTCTAGAAGCACCTTTTTATATCTTGCCTCTGCTTTACGTCTTTTGGCTTCTGCCTCCTTACGCCGGAGATAAAGCTCCTTGCCTGTTGGCTCGGTTACCGTTTTTTCATCGGTTGAAGACGGCACAGCAGCTGCTTCCGACTCTTTTTTTGCCACATATTCGTCGTATGTACCTCTGTAGTCAACCGTTTTTTCTCCAAGCTCGATTATCCTTGTAGCAAGTCGCTTCATAAAGTATCTGTCGTGAGAAACTGCGATAACCGTTCCCTCAAATGCGGTAACTGCATCCTCCAGTGCTTCTCTTGAGGCAATATCCAGGTGGTTTGTGGGCTCGTCCAATATAAGCACATTGGTTTCCGAAAGCATAAGCTTGGCAAAAGTAAGACGTGCTCTCTCTCCTCCGGAGAGGACGGAAACTGTTTTTTCAATATCGTCTCCTCTGAAACGGAAAAGTGCTAGAACGCTTCTCAGCTTTGTCTGCCCCATATCGGGATATGCGTCCCACAGCTCATCAAGCACTGTTTTCTCAGGGGAGAGGTTCTGGTTTTCCTGATCGTAGTAGCCTATCTTGACGTTGTAACCGAACTGATAAACTCCTCCGGTCTGTGTCTGCTTTCCGAGAAGTATCTTAAGCAAAGTGGATTTTCCCGTGCCGTTTGCACCCACGATGAAAACTCTTTCTCTTTTCTTCACCTCAAAGGAAAGGTTTGAAAAGAGCTTGCGTCCGGGGAATGACATCTGCAGGTCTCGTACGGAAAGAACGTCGTTGCCTGTTTCGCCGCCCTGTGTGAAGGAAAAGCTGATACCGCCCGGTGCATCCTCGGGTCTCTCCACCTTCACCATTCTGTCGATCGCCTTCTGTCGGCTTTCTGCAGCGATGATATTACGTTCGCGGTTCCATCTTCTCTGCTGTTCTATATACTTTTCAAGGCGCTCTATCTCTCTCTGCTGATTGACGTATGCCCTCTCCTGAGCAAGTCTTGCCTCCTCCTTCTGACGGGTAAATTCCGTATAGGAGCATTTATAGAGCTTTGCTCTGCAGTTTTCAACATCCAAGGTCTTATTGGTGACCTTTTCAAGAAAATATCTGTCATGGCTGACCAGGATAACACTCTTTTTATATGCAGCAAGGTGACCTTCAAGCCAAAGCATGGTCTCCGTATCAAGATGGTTTGTAGGCTCGTCCAAAATAAGGATATCAGGCTCGCGGTAAAGAAGTCTTGCCAGGGCAAGGCGTGTTCTTTGGCCTCCCGAAAGTGCATCGATCGGCATATTATGAGTTTCCTCACCAAAGCCAAGGCGAGTTAGCAGACTTTTGCATCTTGATTTGTAGTGAAGTCCGCCGCCGTCGATAAATCTTGTATTGATTTTTTCAAATTCGCCCGAAAGGCGAACAAGCTCGTCTCCCTCTGCAACTTTAAGCTCCGCTTCTATACGCAGAAGCGCCGCCTCGTCACGAAGCAGAGAGGGAAATGCGGCATACATTTGGGAAATAACGGTATTATCTCCCTCATTTGATATTTTAAATGCGTCGTCCTGATAAAGGATGCCAACGCTTTTATCCTTTGCAATAAATACTGCTCCGTCCGTTGGCTCATATTCACCGCAAATAAGGCGAAGCAGTGTGGATTTACCGCTTCCGTTCACTCCTACAACGCCCAGTTTATCGTTATCTTCAATTGCAAATGAGACTCCCGTCAGTATATCTCTCGTGCCGACGGAAAATCCCACGTTGCTCAGTGTAAGTGAAATCATAAGTTCTCCGAAATGGTTTCTCTGTTGTCTGTTCGCTAAAATATTCCCCTCTCGTGAGGGGAATATTTTTTTGTTTGCAATGGTTTGTTAAACTGACGTGAAACTGCAAGAAGCTTTTATCTTCGTCCGGCGCCTCCGCCTCGTGAGCCGCCTCCGCCAAATCCGCCGCCGCGGCCTCCGCCAAAGCCACCGCTGTGACCTCCTCCAAAACCACCAAAGCCGCCGCGGGGCGGTCTGTATCCGCCGTAGGGACCGTGATGATGATGGTGATGGTGGAATCTGGGACCTCCTGTGAAGATAAAGAAGGGCATTCTGAAGCCTCCTCCTCCGTATCCGCCGCCTCCGCCGTTTCCACCGTTTTTCATGCTTCTAAGGATACTGTATATCACAATAAAGATAAGGATAATACCAATTATCTTTATAAGCGAAACAAGCCCTCGGCTGACGGTGTTTACCACAGTATTGGTGCTTCCACCCTGAGAATACTTATATGTCTGTCCATCCCAGGAATCAGCATCGACTCCGTACAGATCTTCAAGACGTGAATATATCTCGTCAAAAAAATTCCTTGTTGCGGTATCGCAGTCGCCGCTGTCATACCAGGGATATACTCTGTTTTCAAGTATGGCAGTGAGAACGCCGGAGGAAAGCTCTCTTTCAAGTCCGGCTCCAACGGTACACCATATTCTTCCCGAGGAAGGCTCCATAGCAAGAAGCACGCCGTTATTAAGCTCCTTTGAGCCTATGCCCCATTTATTGAAGAGGTCGTATGCAAACACCTCCATATCGCTGTAGCCGGAATCGTTTACAGTTACAATAACTATCTGTGCTCCGCTAACAGCAAAAAGGGCATTACCCTTTTCAATAACATACTGCTCTGTTGAGGGAGCGAGCACCTTGGCATTATCAAGCACATAAACGTCCTTCGGCGCTTCGGGAAGAGATGCCGCAAATGAGGTAAAAACAAGGGACAGCAGGGTGAAAACTACCGCCGTCAGGGCAATTATTTTCTTTTTCATAGATCCCTTCAGAATTCCACGGCGTAGCCAAGACCAAGCATTTTCCCCGCAAAGGTCTCTGCAGCGTCGTTATATTTTTTTGCCGCTTTGTTATATGCGTCGTACTTTTTCAGTATTGATATGTCGTTGTCGATGCCTGCAAATGCCGCCTTTGCTTCAGCGCTGTAGCTGTCTGAGCGGTCCAGACGCTGATGCATAAGCGTAGCGCAGTTTCTCACATCATCAATGTTAACTGTGTCGTCTGCAATACCGTCGCCTTCGGGAAGAGCCTCAAGGCATTCCCTCAGCACAGATATTTCGCCGCAATTCCCCAGCACTGCCTCGTATTCGGAAATAAAGGTGGATATATGGAGCTTCAGCATCTCAACCGTACCGCTGACGGTTTCTCCGTACTTATCCTTTTCCGTATATCTTTTTTCAACAGTGCTTTCTATTGAACTGATACTGCGAACAGTACCCAATACAACAGAAAGGACAATCGCCGCCGCCAATATGAGCGCCGCAGCAGCTCTGTTCTTTTTAAAAAAATCCAATTTTTATGCCGCCTTCTTATTTCTTGGCAAGGAGCTTTTCGCGAAGCTCGCCCTCGATCTTGGCAAGCTCTCTTTCTGCCTCAGCTCTCTTGACCTTGCCCTCGTCCTGTATCTTCTGAACCTCGTCAAGAGTTTCAATAAGCTGCTGGTTTGTATACTGAAGTGTTTCCAGCTCAACGATACCACGCTCACTCTCTCTTGCAATATCAACAGTACCCTGCTTAAGTGTGTCAGCATTCTTACGAAGAAGCTCGTTTGTCATATCCGTAACCGCTCTCTGAGCCTCCATTGCCTCGGTAGAGTGCTGGATACCCAAAGCAAGCACCATCTGATTTTTCCAGAGGGGGATAGTTGAAACGATAACGCTCTGTATCTTCTCTGTCATCATGGAGTTGTTGTTCTGAATAAGACGGATCTGAGGTGCCATCTGCATACAGATAGTACGTGTGAGCTCAAGATCATGTATCTTTCTCTCAAAGCGGAGGATCTGATTTTCAAAATCATTTGCCGCCTGAGCATCCTCGGGAGCCTTTGTCGCCTCAGCCTTTGCTCTCATTTGGGCAAGAGTAACCTCTCTCTCGTGCTTTATGCGCTTCTTGCCCGCTGCAATGTACATTGTCAGCTCCTTGAAATACTGCAGATTCAGCTCATACATTCTGTCGAGAGTTGCAATATCCTTCATTAGGACTATCTGATGGTTTTCAAGAGATTCGACTATGCCGTCAACAGCCTTTTCGGCAGAGCTGTAACGTACCTTCAGAGCTTCTATCTTGCTTCCTGTTTTTTTGAAGAATCCGAAAAAGCCCTTCTTTTCCTCTGTTGTGAAATCCTTGAGCTTGAGGGTCAGGTCGCTTATCATATCGCTTATCTCGCCAAGGTCCTTTGTTTTTACGCCCTGAAGCGCGCTCTCGGAAAAGTCTGCTATCTTCTGCTGTGCGCCTGCACCGTACTGAAGGATAGCCGCGCTGTTTGTTATGTCTATCTTCTCAGCGAAGGCATCCACTACCTTCTTTTCTTCCTCTGAAAGGGTATCCTCGATCTCAACGGCAGCAGGCTCATCCTTTTTCTCGGGAGCAGGTGCTGTGGCTGTAGCAGTTGCGCTTTCGTCAAAAACCAGTGTGGGCATTTCACCGCCAAATTTCATTTCGTCCATTCTATTTACCTCTCAGTCAGATTAATTTATCGTTTTTTAGCATTGATTCAAGAACTGTAATGTCTGTATCTATATCAAGGGCATCATTTTCATAAAGAGCATCAAGGTGCTTTCTCAGCATATCGTCGATACTGCGGAACGCTCCCTCGATACCCGAAAGAGTATCAGTTATATTCTTTTCCGCCGATTGCTGAGCTTTAAGGAATATATATTTGTCTGCAAGCTTGGAAACAGTAGGGAGATAATAATTGATAAGTCTTCTGCACTGCTTGGCGTCAGCCGGGTCGTGCTGAACGCTTTCTGCGATCTTTGCCAGTGTGATACGTATGCTTGCCACATCTGCCGCAAGCACCGGTGTAGCAACAGCCTCCAGTTTTTTCAGCTCCTGTGCTGAATCAAGCAAGCTGTTGGCTATCTCATCAGCAGTTTTGTCTCCTGTCATATAACGCTTCTCAGGCGCCTTCTCAAGGGAAATATAATACGGCTTAAGCTTATATGTGACTATACCCGCTGCCGCGCTTAATACGGCTATCAGTATATAGTGCCACACCTTATACATGGGGAAAAAGAGAGCCGCTATTATCCACACCGCAGAGGCTGCCCAATACGGATATGCAGTCTTTCTCTTGACCTCTATCATTTCATCATTACTGTTCATCTGCTTCCTCCGCATCCTTGACATCGGTAGCTGTATCAGACTCAGCCTCCGCTACAGCCTCATCCGTTCCGTCACATTCAGCCTCTTCACACAGCTTAAAGGACATTGCTATATGATAAAGCTTTATCGCCGCAAGAAGGGAGAAGCCCGTTATCATACAGGTATCTACAACTGACAGAGCAAAGCTGCCGGGATTGGTAAACTGTGTTACAAGGGAAGCCACTCCCAAAGGAGCGCCCATAACTACTGAAACTATGCATCCGAAAATAAGCTTGCCCAAAACAGGTCTCTCAAGATAAAGGCCGCAGTCAAAGGTGCTCATAAGTGAAAATGCCACGAAAACAAGCTGAGACACAAGCTTAGTAGTGCTGTTGAATGCGTCAGAGGTATCAAAATAAAGCTCCAGTACACGTATTATAAAATACAGGGGAATAAACATTGAAAACAGCTTAGCCATTTTGGAGCGGTACGCACCCTGCATTGCAAAAAGCAGCATTGAAGCTGCACCGATACATCCGAAAACACCTGCAAGAGTCGTGAGGAAAGAATATTTCTCGGGAAGCGTTACCCCGGGATCTGCAAATCCGAAAACAGAGGACGCAAGAAGGAGCGCTCCCGCAAAAACAGATACAAAGCTAACGGAAATACCTGCGCCCGCTTTTGTATCAACACATACACCTTTTACAAGAAATGCCGGGATGATCCCTATTACCGCACCTGCCACCATAATGGCAAAGGAAGCTGTCATTAATACACTTCCCTGCGCAAAATGACCGATGGAGCTGTCAAAATCCTTTTGCACAGCCTGTGTGAAAAGCAGGCTGCACACGATTGCCATGACCACTGCAATAATGCCGAAAACAAGGGTGATAAATTTCTTCTGGTTGACCATTTGGATAAAAACCTTCTTCATATAATTATACAGTATACAGTTTATCACAATTTTATGTTCAAAGCAACAATTTTTTGTTGCTATTCTGTTATTTCCCACCGCAACAAAGCTTAATTTGCTGTTGACTAACTCATATTTGGGTGCTATAATTCTTTGAGTAGGTATTTGTTTATTATATGAGGTAAAA
>JAFUMU010000058.1 GCA_017482495.1 Clostridia bacterium
ATATATCAAGTACTTACTTCTGTAAGTACATCATACCGAGTTTGTCTGCTCTTCTTACTTTTTAGAGCTCTTTTTTTAAATTCAAAAGAATTTTCGGAGTCTTTTTCTTTTCGTCATTGTTGTTCAATTTTCAAGGAGCTTCGCTTCCAACCTTTTGGTGGACAGCTTTGTTATTATATCAAAACCGTTTACTTTTGTCAAGCACTTTTTTCAAAGTTTTTTTGAGTTTTTTTGAAGCTCTTAGCCTTGCTCCTGCTACGCTTCTTTTCACTCGCTTGTTTCTTCGGCCTTTGCCTCAGCTCTCGCTGACAGCTTTGTTATTATATCAACTACTCTCCCCTTTGTCAATTACTTTTTTCTACTTTTTTTACCTTCTACTTTTTCGACAAGCAATACAATATCACCGGTCCCGTTTTGTGCATAATTCCTATATCATCATAACAATATCAAAAAGGAGCTCAACTGAGCTCCTTTTTCAATATTTATATATTGGTGGTCTTACACCTCGAAAAGGATATGTAACTCTTTATCCATGAAAGATTGTACATTGCAGTCATCTTTACATTGAGGGCATCCTCATAGAAGGTCTATCATTTTCCACTCTACCCTTTGTTTGATAGCGTGATGCCTGAGTTGAGAACAGCTTATAATATTTGCCCTTCAGCGCCATGAGCTCCTCGTGGCTGCCCATCTCAGCAACGCAACCGTTTTCAAGGACCAACACCGTATCAGCAATGGTAGCACTTGAAAGTCGGTGAGAAACGAAAACGCTTGTCTTTCCCTCACGCAGGCGGTCAAACTGCATATAGATCTCCTGCTCGGCAATGGCATCAAGAGATGCTGTAGGCTCATCAAGGATAAGGATATCCGCATCAGAATAAAACGCTATCGCCACGGACAGCTTCTGCCACTGGCCTACGGACAGCTCCGTTCCATCCTTTTCAAAATACCGTGTCAAAGGAGTGTCATATCCTTCCGGCATTTTCTCGATAAAGGCGTTAGCTCCGGAATTCCTTGCGGCCTCAGCAACGGTCTCCTCGGTTTTCTCTCTGTCAATATCACCGAAGGCTATATTATCTCCCGCGCTCTCCGCATACTTACCAAAGTCCTGGAAGATAATACCGTAGAGCTTATAAAGAGCCTTTATATCGTACTCTCTTATATCTCTTCCGTCAAGTAGAATAACACCCGAGGTGGGATCATAAAGACGGGTAATAAGCTTAATAAGCGTGGTTTTACCTGCACCGTTAAGTCCAACAAGGGCAACGGTAGAGCCTGATTCAATAGTCAGATTCATATTCTTGATAACGTCACGATCGGCTCCGGGATATCGGAAGGTAACGTTACGAAGCTCAATGGTATGTCCCGTATGCACCTGCGGCTTGACCGGTTCGTCAATAACCGGATTTACAGTTTGCTTCTCATTCATAAACAGAATCATATTATCAATAAAAAGCGAGCCCTCATAAATGCTCGAAGTTACTGAAATAATAGCGGCAAGAGCTGCAGAGATAGAATTGAGCGCGCCCGTGTAGACGGAATAATCGCCTATCTGACTTACATTGGTTGCTACCATATAGAAAAGAACTCCGTTCATTACGGCGGTTGCAAGAGACAGGGCAAGATTGCATGCACCCTCCTGCCAGATAAGCTTCTTGATTCCCTTAAAATATCCTGCGAAAACGTCATTATATTTACCGATAAGAAGATCGGAAAGGTCGAAAAGGCGTATCTCCTTCACCATATCCTTATTTACAATAAGGTCACTGTAATAATTCATCTTACGGCGGTCCTTTGAGCGGCTGAACATATAGTTAAAGTTTTTACGGCGGAAATGAAAAGACACTGCGGCGCTCGCTATTGTCAGACCTATAAATATAATGAAGAAAATTATACTGTAGGATGGGAGCGTTGAAAGGATAACTGTCAACACAGCAAAATAGCTGAACATGGAGATAAGCTTAGAAACAAGTTCAAAGGAGGAGCGAAGAATATTAACAGGGCGCATTCCTGCTTCTCTGTTTGCATTTTCAAGCCTTTCATAGAAATCCGGCATATCAAAGGATGCAAGGTCAACGGTTTTTGCCTTGTTCATTATTTTATTCTTAACGTGATTAGTGACCTTTTCGCCAGTTATCTGGGTTATCATTGCTGAAAGACTACTCGTTAACGTGTTGAGAAACAGATATCCAAACTGAAACACGAGCGGCAGGACAAGGTCTACCTCTTCTGTAAAGCTTCTGACTATGGAGTCCAGCAGATTAGCTGATATAAGCGTTCCCACAAGAGGCATTACACCGTTGTACACGGTCATAAACAGCATAAATATCAACAAAAAAGGCTGTGTTTCCCAAACCAACTTAAATATATAAAGCAGGCGATACAGAGTTCCTCCTACCGTTTTCTTCAAATATCCCGGGATCTCGCGAATACTTCTCGGCTTCGGAGCCTTAAGGCGATCGTTTATTTCAGAGGAAGGAGGTCCGAATCTTGGTCCCATATATAAAAATACCTTCTTTCATAGTTTACATATATTGTAAAACCATACCGGAAGGTATTCAAGTCACTTATATTAAATTTTCTATTAACTGTTTCTTCAGAAAAACTACAGCACATCATAGCCATTCTTCTCCAAGCTATCCAAGGCGATTTGAAATGCTTCTTTTTTGCACAGGACATAATCCGTGTTATATGTTGATACAGCGAATATACCAACGCCTGCCTCAGCAAATATCCGTGTTATATCCGCAAGTATACCTACAAGAGAAAAATCAAGCTCACCAACGATACGAAGCATTCTCCATCCGTTTTCCGTGTGGGTTACGTTAGACGGTAGACTGCTGGTCCTGCAAACAAGTGATACCTCATCATCCGTGACAGAAAGAAATGTGAACGGAGCAGTTATATCGACAGTTTTTGTGTCGGCAAGCTTGCTTACGGAAAATTCACCGTCAATTACTTCAAGTCTCATGCGTTACACCTTTCTCATATTGGTAAGCTCTATACCTTCTTTGCCTGTTATGTGTTCGGGAGTCAATGAAATAATACAAAGGCGGTGAAACGAGCCTTCGATTTCCTTTGCCATTTCCTTATCCCGTCCGGGTGAATATTTTCGTCCAAGCGTTTCGATCGCCATTCGCTTTTCTGCCATTTCCTCTATTACATGTATCTTACCGAAAACGATAACACTTTTAAATGCAGTAGTAAACTTTTCTTCTATTACATTATCCTCCGCCACAACGCAAAAAGATGCCTTGCTGTCTCTGCAAATTGCATCAATCTTGTGTCCCATGGGTGCTGAATGAAAATATATCTTTTTTCCGTCAAAAACATAGCTTAGCGGAACAGCATAAGGGTATCCCCCGTCACCCTGCAGCGCAAGTACACCACAGCTTTCTTTTTTCAATATCTCATAGCTCTCTTCGATTGGAAGCTCTTGCTTCCATCTTCTCATATTACGAAACATATATTTGCTCCTTATTACTTACTGTCAAACAGATATTTTAACATTCTTTCGGGGGCTTCGAGAAAACGCTTTGTTACCTGATAGTGTTCCGTTTCCTTATAGGGGACACTTCTTATACCGTTGTCTGAAAATTCTAATATTTCTGCATCGGGAAAAGCCATCAAAATCGGGGAATGAGTGGCGATTATAAACTGAGAATCATCTTTTACCAGTTCATCCATTGCCGCCATCAGTGTCATTATTCTCATAGGGGACAATGCTGCCTCAGGCTCGTCGAGAATATACAGCCCCTTTCCGCCGAATCGGTTTTGCACAATGGCAAGAAAGCTTTCTCCGTGTGACTGCTTATGAAGTGAAACTCCGCCGTAGCTATATATTACCGGATCGTCAAATGACGGCTCACTATCCATTTTATCAATATTGGTTGCAACATTATATACACTTTCAGCGCGAAGAAAAAATCCGTCCTTAGGCTTAGCTTTTCTTGCAAGTGTAAGATGATCGCACAGCTCGGAATGGGTCTTATTAGTTGAAAAATTAAAGTTTACCGTACCCCCCTCGGGATTGAAGCCATGTGCAATCGCTATTGCTTCGAGCAAGGTGGATTTTCCTGTACCGTTTTCACCAACGAAAAAGGTAACGCTTTTAGAAAGGTGAAGACGTTCATGCTTTTTAAGATGCTTTACAACAGGCAAGCCACAGAGATAGGAGCCATGATCAAGCTCTCCTTCAAAAATCACGTCGCTTATGTACTTTGCCATTTTTTCACCTTCCTTCAACATATATTATACTTCATTCTTTCATACCGGTCAACCTTGTCTTTTCTGCATACGTTTCCAATTATAGAATCCATAGAGGTCATTTACAAGAAATACTGCAAAGCATATCACCATGGGTAAATATGCAATATCCTTTACCGTGGCTATTATCCACAAGATTATAAGAACCATATCATTTGCAGAATACCCAAGTGCGTAATACGGGCTCCTGAGCAGTGTCAGCGCACAGGCAAGGAAGCTGGTCGTAACTGAAACTGTACTGAACACAAGACTTTGCGTATCAAGAGCTTTCAGTATATAATAAAACAGCAACGTGACTGCCGCGCAGGTAACAAGCATGATAACTATCTTCTTTTTGGTCAACTTTGCCACCTTGACCTCACTTCTTCCCTTTTCATAGGGATTCTTTATCCACTCAACAGCCGCCCATATTGCCATAGGAGATGTCATAAACAAATAAGTTATCATTTCACCAAAGTAGCTTTGCTCAAAAGATATCACTGCATAAAACAAAGCAAATACCACCGTCATTATCTGTCCGAAAACATTTCCCTTTGCAACAAATATCAACGCCGTAGCCCCGATAAGAGAAGCCGCAAGTGTCAGATAATTGCTTCCGCCTCCAATCACAAAGGATATAATTATAACTGCAAGAGAGCTACACCACAGAATTTTTTCGAATAAATCAAGCTCTTTAAACGGATTATAATCTCTCATATCTCCTCCAAAAATACAAGGCACCCATCTATTCACACCTTCAAAGGCCTAACGGTGTGATGATGGATGCCCTTCGCTCTACCCGGCGGCAGAGCTTATTTTTTCATCATTATATCATATATTTCAGCATTTGACAAATACTATTTTAATTTTGCAAGCAGTAAATTTTATCTGAAATTCGGAAGACTGCTGAGTTCAGGATAGGAATGCATACTGAAATGAGACAACGAAAGATAAGCATTATGAAGCGTCTCTATCATACTGTAATCCGCTATCCCGTATCCGAAAACTGTTTTTGTGATCATAAGCTTCTGCATAGGCAAAGGTACACCCAGGGTACTGCATATAAATCTTCCTGAATAGTTGCTTGCCGCGCTGCTGGCTATATTATCATTTTCCGGGAAAAGGAACTTTACTGTCACTTCTTCGTCCTGCTCCCTTCTGCTACGCAGACTGTATTTTGCACCGGAAAGCGACGCAAGCTCCTCCAATTTGTATGTATAAATACCTCTGATAATTATGGGGTCGTGAGTTCTATGTTTCCAGCCCATGTAATTATACAAGCTGTTATGCCTATATTCAGCATATAAGCTATCCACAAATTCAGAAACAAACTTTACGATCTCTCTATCGCTTCTTTCCGCCCCACCTGTAAACACATACAAATTGTTGTAAAACTCTTTGATGACGTCATCCTTGCAAGAATAATATTCAACATTTTCCAGCATATCTCTTATGTCCGGTAAGTTAACAAGCTCACCTCGCCAATGATCATTATCATGCTCAAATCTCAGATAATTTTCTATGAATGTCTCGTTTATACTTCTTAAGCATTCACAGCATGGTCTTATTTTATCCTCATAATACCTGCACAGCTTATTCTTGAGGCCTCTCAGCAATATATCCAAGGTTTCAAAAACGGATGTGAGGAATCTTATTTTATATTCATCTGCCACCGCGTTAAGATAATCATCAAACGCTCTTGAGCGGTTAACAAGAAGTCCGGCATGAGCATAGCGCCCCCATGCTTCATCCACATTTCTCCTGTACATATTTGCTTTGGCAAAATGCTCCTTGAGCACCCACCGTACTCGTTCTATATTATATGTAGCAACGCTTACAAGGCTTTCCAAATCAGGAAAATCGGAACAAACAAATGCCGCCACATATTCCGGACCCTTGGCAGGATCGACAATAAGCTCCTCCATCTTTTTCCTTGCACGGTTAAAGGGAGACGGTTCATCTTCAGCATCATTATCCATAATATATCTGTTATACTGCAGATCATTGAGCTTTTTCTGCAGTATAGTATTAAAATGATTATCCACAGGGAAAGGCATTCCGTCAGTTTCACTCATACCTCTGAAATCTTTCCAATCGAGATCCTCGGGTAATTTGAAGTCAAGATCTATACCGCAGGTAAGTTCCTTCAGCAAGCTGTCAAAATCAAGATGCAGCTCACGTACGATCTCCTCTATGCTATCACTCTTTATCTGTTCCGTAGCCGTTTCCTTCATATCCTTAAAGGTCAATGCAGCAAGATAGTTATATATTCCCTTAAAATCTACCCCTGCATCCGCAGCGCCGATAACAGCAAATCCCTTTCGTGCGCACATTGCTTCAGTATTACCTGAATTAAATGTTTCTCCTATCACATGATCCGCCACTGTATCATTGTATCTGATGTTTGATACAGTATTATTCATCTCTCGGTCGCACACCAGGTAGCAGACATCAACAGGGGCAACGTTGAAAGTCTCGTGATAGTAACCGCAGTTCATATCCCAACTGCCTTCCCTTTCACCAAAGCCCATACAATATTCAAGCTCTTTAAAGAAACTGTATGAATTGGCATTTATTCTTTGTGCCACCCCACGGAAGGCGCGAAGATCATCCGCATCATTAAAATATACATCCGGCATGATGACATACGCACTGACTTTAACATTTGTCGCTGACATTTCACTAAGAACTGTTCTGACAATATAACACAGGTCTATCAGTGCACCTGAACCCATTCCCCCGCCGGAGCCTGCAAAAATATTAACACATGGTACTGCTGCGGATGTATTTAAAATGCTTCCCAGAACAGTTCTGAGTTTGTGCATTAATTCGGGACGCTTCAAAAGAAGCAACGCTCTGCCCGTCTGACGGTAACACGCAGTACCGCAATATGGAGTTACATATGATGTATTCAAATCAGCTTCGATTACATCTCTGTTTCTGTACCAAGGAAATACTCCTGCCTGTCCTGTAGCTTCAAGGGGAATATTTGTCCCAATATATAAGCATTGGTCCGAATGGTCTGCCTCTGCGGTATCATCAAATCTCCTTAGATCACTATGGTCTGCGTCAATTGCCAGGTATTTTATTGTGCGTCTGTATTCCTCACTACTGTTACCCAACTTTTTCTTAACGGCACGCAAGCATGATATACCTGTTCCGCCCAATCCAATATTGAGCACAGCGCATTCGCCATGTCCTACACATTGATCATCGATATTGATCCCGCCGTTTTCTATCAACAGATCACGATATACCATACTGACTCTCCTTAAAATTATTAGTACCATTACTTACTATTTTTATTATACATCAACACGATCCATAAATCAAGAAAAAGCTCTGCACATGGTACAGAGCTTTTTAAGCATAATTTATTCAGGAATCTTAGGGAGCTCATAAGGAGTTACAGGCTCTTCAGGCACATAGCACCAACGCTTGACTGTTGTTTTTATACCGTTTTCGTCCTCGCATACGATCTTAAGAAGGCCGGATCTGAGAGCGATCTCGTCTCCGCTATTAATATCAGTATAGCCGTGTGCTTTTGCCTCTTCTTCCTCATTGGATTTATCATCAGAATCTTTAGTTTCCTCAGAATCCTCAACTTTCTCTGATTCTTCAGTATCCTTTATCTTATCTTCTGCGGAATCTTTTTTGCCCTCAACACTGTTTTTAAGTGTCTCGGAATCCACCACCCACACATAGCTGAGGCTTTCTACTCCGTTGTCATCACCGTGAGCCTCAGCGTCTACGGTAGCATTATCAAGTCCGTCAAGGTCAATTTTAACGGTACTGCCACCGTGAGCAAAAACTACAAGGCAAATGACCACAAAAAGTGCGGGAACTGCATACTGAAATTTCTCAAGGTACTTATTATCAAGATACACCTGAGGATTGTAGTTTGCTACCCAAATGATCGCAATAAGTGCTGCACAAACAACACCCATTATTATCACAAGATATGCAGAAAAGTGGAATGTCCACAATCTTACTGCAGTATTAATATAGACAAGTGACAGGATGGCTGTATACATCCAGGAATTACGCACACCTTTATCTGAGATCCTTCTGATCTTTTTTTGCAGAAGGAATCCCAGGGCTACGCTGGCTACAAATGCGAGCGCCACGAAAAACTTACCGAAATGTCCGTCTATGATACAAAGCGATACACCCACTGCCATAAGCGGAAGTGTAAGGTAATTTCTCATATCCTGCTTAAATGCTTCATATTTTCCGGGACGTGGACCGTTATTACTGAGATAGATGCACATAGCCACAAAATATGCTGCCAATACAAGCCAACTGTAGCCAACATAGAAGCAACCTGCAGAGAACACTACAAGAAGTGAGGAGGCAAGGGATATATATGTCATCTCTTCAAAGGTAGTCTCCGCTCTGTATGTATCAAGGAAGCAATGTGTTATCACATACGCACCTACTGTTACTGCCATAAGGAACAATGCTGTATACCACTTACCGAACACCGCAAGAAGCATCTGACCGTTAAACGTTGCAAGATCTACATATATCCGGTTATTGAAGAACATTAAAACAAAGAGTACAAGACTAAGTAGTCCGAACCATCTTATTCCGCCGTTATCAACCAGGTTTTCGTACAGTCTTCTCACATAGTCACAGAAGACAAACACCACTGCACATGCAACGTATCCAGGTATAAGGTGAGCATTACCTGTTGCGTAATAGAAAAGAAGTGAAAAGAATGTCGTTCTGAAAACATACTTAAGTACCGTATAGAGAAGGTACATATCCTTGAATCTCTCGCGGATGAAAACAAGCACCATAGCGATACCCATAAGGATAAGTGCTATAAACCAATTTTCTCTGATAGCAAGTATTATATGCTGGAAAATAAGTCCTGTTACAAACTTATAATATGCAGACGTACTGTCAGAGAGAAAATACTCCGCATTATTTGCTATATAAACTGCCAACAACACCAAAGAGGTTGACACAAGATAGCTTCTGAGACTCTCAGGTATGGATACATCTTTGGCATTATTGCCGAACACATTGGATATCACAAGAATTATACTTACCAGTACAACAGCGGCAACGCCGACCCAAGAAAAGTTGAACGCAAGCATAAATCCCATACAGAGGAACCAAGCTACAAAAAATGTAAGCTGTCTGAAATTCATATTTATCATACGTTCCTCCTTACAACAGTATTACGAACATAAAGATACAGAACAATACCGCGAAGAAGATGCTGTAATGTCTGAGGTCTTTAAATGGTCTCTTGATATGCACAAAGATCATTCCGCCATACAAAAGTGTATTGATGGCAAAGAATATCCAAGGGGCAACTGCATGAACGCCGTTGACGGGTGATTCTCTGAGCACTGCCAGCATAAGCACTGACAGAGCAGCGTAAATAATACCCAAGTATACGATGACCTTTTTTGCGAAAGCCTTACCCCTCATTATTCGTCTCATTTTCTGAGCTCTTTCGGGATCAAGGGCAACTGCACCCATGCTTCTATAGCTGATATAGGCAGAATCAAAGTCGTTATTTTCATACTCACTATCGCCCCAAAGTGCATATGCAGGTCTATACCCCTTGCTTATAGCTCTGTAAACATAGTCGCGTCCGATCTGCTCGTCCTTCTCTACACCAAGCCCCTTAAGATATATACATCCGAGAAGATAAAACGCCTTGGCAACGCCTGCATTTACATAGTCTTTAAGCTCAGATATCTCATCTGATCCAAGGGGAGCATCTCCATCCTCTATCTTTTCCTGAAATTCCTTAAGACGCTTTTCATATGCGTACGGAGGAATGTAAAGAGATACTGATGTAGTCACCTTTTTTTCAAGGATACCGTCTGTAAGAAGTATGTCAAGCTGCGTCTGAGGTACATTCAAACTATAAAGGATAGCGGCAATGATAGTTCTCGAAATATCGGTAGCAAGTCCACTGGACTCCACGCTTCTGAGAATATTATTGATATCTACTGCTGTAATACCTGCAGTCTCAAGAGAATCCAGATATTTTACAATTGAACTTCCTCTGAGTGCCAGCTCAAGCTGTACCACCTCAATTGCAGGTATACTCTGAGCAAGCAATACGTCCTTTACTCTATCAACATTATGATAGATCTCTTTGCCTTCCACCGTTACTGCACTTTTCAGTACCTGCGCTGTTCTTGAGGGCCAGTTGGGAACATTCTTCTTCTCTTCGGCACCTGAAAACAATTTGGAATTCAAATTAGCCATTATTTTTCTCTATTCTTTCGTTATTATTTTGAAAGCATTTCCAAGGCTCTGAGCCACTGACCCGGTGTAGGAAGATCAATATTCTCTTCTCTGAGCGCGGTGCTCTGTCTGAGCACGCGTCTGAACTGCGCTTTGAACTCATCAGGCAGTTTTGCCCATCTTTCCCTCGCAGCCTCGTGGTCTATGGTCTCACCAAGTTCATTACTCTTATCGGTCTCATCAAAAATAAAATGGGGATATTTATGGTAAGCCCAGAAATACTGCCGGTATGCGCCGGGATCGATATTTACCATTTTATTCATGACTGTACCATAGTTATAGAACTGGTTTCCTTCGTATGGAAGTCTGCCGATCATAAGTCGGAACAGCATTGCTGCTATCTGATAATAATCGGAATTTTCGTCAAGCTTTCCGTTATACTTCTCTTTATCGTAAATATATGGTGGAGCAAATTCTGTTGCTATAGCTCTGCAATCGATCTCATCGAAAACAGATTCGCTTCCCTTTCTTCTCAGTTTTGTTGAAAACTTGAGAAGGACCTCGCCTGTTCTGTCGTTATAGAATATCTGATTCATATTGAAGTTATGATACATATATCCGTTTCTATCAAGCTCATCAAATGCCTTGAGCAGATTTTTGGAGATAGTCATTACCCAAGGATTTCTCCAGTCAAGCTCATTTTTAGGAAGCTGTGGATTCTCAAAGAGAAGCTCTCTGAGAGGGGTGAGCGTCGGGTAAGCTCTTTGGTTGAAAATGTAGTACAGCTTTATTGCATCATCCTCAACTGTTTCCACGATATCAACAGGCCATTCGATACTATCCATCAAAATAGGGTCAAGCAATATTGTTGAATGCCACTTAGCCTGTCTTCTCGTCATTTTACTTTGGCGTTCGCCCAGCGGCACCACCCTCACGGTGGTGTCGCTGGGTACATGAGTTGCGGTAGTTACATCCTCGATCCTGCCATCGGGAAACAGATAAAAATTATAGCCGCTGAGACTACTGAATTCCAGCCTGCTTAAATTATTACTCTGCATTTTAGGAATCGTCCGTTCCTTTCTGATTTCTTCTGTTTATTATGTTCAGATCATTCATCTGAAAGGTGGCTGAAGTTGTCTCCGACGTCGTTGGGATCATCTACAGCCTTCTTTTTCTTTGCTCCGAAGCCTCCGAAAAGGGATCCGAAAAGTCCGCCCTTCTTCTTATCTCCGTTATTGTCTGCAGCCACATTCTGTGTTTTTTCAACCTTACGCTGTTCCTTTTCAGCCTTACGCTGCTCCTTAAGCTCTTCCTTTGCGCTCTTTTTGCGCTCTTTGATCTCGTTTCTGAGAATATCCATCACTCTCTTATTAACAGCTTCAGGATCGGAATGCTTATTGATATATTCAAGTGCTGTATTAAAGAAGTTTTCAAGATTGTCTGTCTTCTGCCAGAACTCGTCTGTTGATATTGCCTCCTGCATTGCATCGGGATTGAGGACCAGCTCTACCTTATTTTCTACAAGAAGGTCTATGAGAGGAATATTCATCGGTCTTGCAAAATGACTCCATACAAGGATATATCTGCAATCCTTTTCCATTCCCAAATGGAGTGCGTATGTAAGAAGATTCTTTGAATAGATGACCACGTCGGCTTCATCAAGCACTATTTCCTGAGTAAACACACATCCATTCTTAAGATATGTTATTATTGCATCCTTATCTCTGTTCTCAACAGCGGTCACTGCATATATAAAGTCCCCGGAGGGCTGGATAGCGGGATATCTTTCAAGGAACATATGGTAGAACTTCTTATACTCTTCGATACGTTCAACCTTGAAACTGTTACGGAAAGCGAAGTCATATTCAAGCACAAGTGTATCATACTTAACGCCTATGCCTTCGCAGATCTTTTTAAATGCAGTCTGATATTCAGAGTAGACATTATAGAAATCCTCGCCCGCCTTCTGCTTTTCAAGTGCAATTGCCTCACACTTGCCTGAGAATATCTGTCTGATCTTCAGCTTAACGGGATTTTCGGGGATGCCTACCAGGAACTGCTCCATTGAGTCATAGGTAGTACCTTCGGCTGATACCAAAAGATTAGCCTCTCTAAGGTAATAATCCATAAGGATCTTGATACCCACCTCATTCTTTTCGATAACAGAGCAAAGTCTTGCGAAAAGGACTGCGTCCTTTCTTTGAATAAGCATAAATTTATATGCTTCATCTGCGCTAAGCTTACCCATAAAGGAGTTAAGATAGTTGAGGTATGCCTCTGTAAGCTTTTCAGACTGAGATTTACTTATCTTGTCAACGATCTTTTCTGTGATCATATCGTTAACAGTGATATCTCTGCTCGTTACCATGTTCATAAGGATGCAAAGTCTGTCCACAATGTAGTCATTTATGGGAAGATTCAGACTAAGCCACTCATAGAAGTGCTTGATAAGCTCCTCGTTGGAAAGAGTATCAAGCTTTGTCGTAGCTGTTTTAAATGCGAGATTAAGAAGATCATTATTTTCAGTTTTTGCAAATCCGATCTTAGTAAGTCTGTCTTCTATTCTTTCAAAGAAGGCATCCTTGTATGCAAGTGATGTGGGGTAAGCATTTACGTAATAAAGTGCAAATGTATACTTACTCAGCCAATCCTCAAGCGCTGCATCGATAATATTATTAGTTCCCGTAACAGGGTCGATATACTTAACTCTCTCGGGAATACTGTCTGTAAATACGATAGAACAACATTCAGAGGACTTGGGCTTAGCATATGTCTCTGCTGTTATACGGTGTCTGAGAGAATAAGGAAGCGCGCTGTACGCAAGATACATAAGTGCATTTGCCATCTCATCACTGCCGTCAGTTTTTACATATATTGTTATCTTGGCGGTTTCGAAGAAAAGTCTGTAGATCGCCTTCATAAAGGTTACATAGCTCTCTGCTGTCATATTACAAAGAGCAAGAGCTTTTTCCTCTGTTATAGGCTCTGAATACGCAAGCTCTCCGGGAACAGAAGCTGTTTCCTCGGGGGTGAAGTGATAATTGGACTTATCTATTGCAAGAATATTATTAGGGTTCTTAAGGACCTCATATGTATTTTCAAACAGGAATGCATGGCTGAAGTATATGCCTCTTCCAAGGAAGTCTCTTCCTGCATAATTTACATATGCATTACCGATACCCGCATCGCCTGCATATATCTGATGCATACATACGCCGTCAGGAGTCTTATCGCTCTGAGCGATCTGGTTACCTGCAGCGGCACTGTCTGCAATTGATGACAGCTCACTGGGCATATCGGGTGATTTATTCAAAGACTGCCAGCCGGCTCCTGCCTCATTGCCGCCAAGTCTTGTAAAACAGAATTGATAAAACTTATTCATATAATTGACCGATCCTTTCTTTGGCTTTTTGTCGGCTTATGTGCCGCGACTACTGATTTAGTATTTGCGCTCAAAGGAATAATCAGCAGGTGAGCTCGTACTTATAAGCCTCTTTCTCTGCATCTGTCATAGGTCTTGTTCTTGTCCTTCTCAAAAGCTTATCCACTGCAGTTCTTGGAAGCTCCACAACTGCGGGCTCGGGAAGCTTTCTGGGCTCGGGAAGTCTGATGGGAACATCGCTTCTGATATATCCGAATTTTTTGAACATCCACAGAAGAGGCTCTGCAATACGGCGGGGGATAGGGGGCATTACAGGGCAGAACTGTCCGTTCTCGTTCTTTGCAACATCACATCCTGTTGCAGAGAAAACGAAAAAGTTATAATCGCTATACTGAGTTCTCAGAGCGGTCTTAAGCTCATCGATGACAATGCTCTTGATCTTGGGCTCGAGAATATTATATTCTGTTGCATTGAAAAGAGGCTTCTTAAGCTCGGAGAAGGTATCGATAATAGGTGTGATATCTCTTCTTCCTTCCGCAGGAAGCATTGTCTCAAACATATCGCTCTTGGGAATACAAACTGCAAGAGGAATATTACAAAGCTCTGTTGATTTGATATCTGTAAATACTGTATGGATAGTATTAAGAACGATCTGAGGCTCGGAGGACTTTTTGCTCTCCTCGTCCAGGTCATAATTAACATTGATATTAAGCTGTGAGGGGTCTACCAGCAGGATGATTCCGTCAGACTTTGTAACGAATTCACCGTAGTTGATCATTGCCTCTGCATCCTGACAGGTCTCACCTGCGATATCGTAGATAACGATAGTATCTGTCTTAACAGATCTGTCGGGCATAATCTGTGTAAGGTCATATACCATAGGCTGAGGAAGCACGCCCTTCTGTGTTGAAGGAGGAAGGGGCTGATTGAGCTTAACCGGATTGTCCTTGATAAAGTTATTAACGTGGTCATCGCAGAAGTTGGATGCCATGCCTACGTAGCTTACATATTTGGACATATATGTAAGTATCTGAGAGATATAAACAGTTTTGCCTGCACCTGTTACACCAATAACTGACAGGAACTTTGTCTTCTTTTTACCGTACTGTAAGGGAATGGGGTTATGACACCTGGGGCACACGCGGCGCCTTGTCTGCTTACCGTATATATCCTCTACTGCTGTTACCATTCCGTCAGCGTCATAAATAAAGCAATCGCCTGCGGCATTTGTGCGTAACACCTTTCTTCCCTCAGCAGTGTTAGGATTAATTATAGGAAGCTGATATACCTCGCAACCGAATTTTTCCCACTCACTGTTGGTGGTTCTCTCTGTCTTTACATCCTCATATTTGGACCAGAAGGCCTCATACTGGGGATCGTCCTTTTTTGCGAACATCATGGCTGCATTATACTCTGCCATAAGTCTTGCTCTCTCGGGAGAATCAGACATAAGCTCAATATCCTGGAGGGAGCGTGAAGGAGTTTTGATAGTTTCCATTCGGAAGTGCACTTCCTTATGGGAAAACTCCGCAAAGCAATAAGGACATTTTATTCTATAATCCATAATTTTTCCTCACTTTAAATATCCGTTATATTTTTACACTCTGGATTCAACTTTGATAAGTGTGATACTGTCGCAAGCCGTAAATTCGGGAATCTTCTGGCCAAGAGGGCTCTTTATAAGGAACCATCTGCCAAGCATTGCCTTAGTTACGGGATACACACAGGGATTATCACCTATCCTATATGTTATACTTCCATCCACATAATCATTTGCCCGGTCTATATACACCTCACAGAAGTCTGTTTCATTCTGCTTGGGTTTGAAAACATGACCTGCTTTACCTGTAAGCTTGATTCCGAAAATGCTGCCTGTCTCAACTGTATGACGGCGTATCTGATACTTCATCTCCACACACACAGCAAAGTTGACAGTTTCTATATTATTGGGGAAATACACGTTCATCGTGTCTGTATCGGGGTTATATGCTGCACCAAGAATAG
Organism: Clostridia bacterium; assembly: GCA_017482495.1. GTDB lineage: Bacteria > Bacillota > Clostridia > Oscillospirales > CAG-272 > Avispirillum. Next base: position 15,848 of record JAFUMU010000058.1, read on the forward strand.
TATATCTTGAAGCCTTGGCATCTAGCTGGATAGCAGAGCCGTTGCTGAGGTATACATGACGGCCGATACACTGAACAGACGCGTCCATGCTCTTGATATAGAGCTTTTCACCGTCACGCAGGTTTTCCGCCGTGGCAAGCATAGCAGGAAGATTTTCCTGGGTGATCACAAGGTCTCGGTTTACCGCGTAGGAGAAAAGAAGAAAATGAGTACAGCCCATTTCATTAAAGTGGAGCTTATGCAGTGCGTCCACGCTGGGGCTCATAAGATATCCGTTGCCCTGAAAGCTTTTGCATTCTATTTTCATGGTAAACCTCCTTATAAAAGTGTTGTAGAGTTACATTCGTAAAGTGCAACGATAGCCATAGAGTTGCTGTCACCTGTATCAAGGAACACCGCATCGTTGCCTGCACCGAAATAGCTCTTCATATGGGGAATAAGCTCATTTGTTTTATTTATCATAACAAACTTTGCACCGGGATCAGGATCAAAGGTGGTAGCAAGACGTCTGTTACCGATAAGTGGATCTGTAAGTGTTTTAACTACATTTGTTACGTCAACGGCGGAGCTTCCCATTCTATGCTGCAGCTCCTTTTCAAGGGGCATAGAGAAGATCGCCTCATTGAAGAACAGATTGCTGACGCTTTCGTATACTGCTGTGAGAATATTTTCACTTGTTTTCTCAACGCTGTTGATACGCTCGAGAATAGCATTGCCCATACTGTCATTAAGACGCTGGTCAATATACTGTGTATAATAAAGGATTACCGATTCATCGCTGGGGGGATTATAGGAATCGATAAATGCGCTTATCATCGCCTCGATAGTACCGAGGTGACCGGATGCGCCCTTCTTTCTTGCAACAAGCTCTTCTCTGAATATCTCCTTAGCCTCTTCCCAGAAAGTATTATACAAGAGTCCTTCTATGTAGGTACCTGCCGCAGCAGTTTCAGGGTAGGATGTTGCAGACAGTCCTCTCATAAGGTTTTCTATAAGCTCCTCCGAAAGTGAGCTTATTGCCAATTCTGCGGGGATCCTTTCCTTAATATAGTCAGATATAGCGCGTCTGAAATCTCCCATTGCCGCTATGTCTCTTGAGAACTTTCCTTCATAGTTCTCCTTAAAGAACACCTCGAATGCACCCATTGTTTCATTAAGGAACTGATTATAGGGCATAGACAGAAGGGGTTCTGTATTATTTACATTCATTCGAGGCAAATACTCAAGCTTATCTATGGGCACCAGAGTTGTTTTTGCCTTAGTATCGTAATAATTTTTAAGGAAGGGGAATGTATTACCGGATATCTCCAGCTTCTTACATATCTCATCCCAAGAGCCCTTCTCGCCACTGGATATACGTGTTTCAAGCCAACGGAGAACTCGATTGATAATGACATCACAGATATCTCTGTTAGGTCTGTTAATAACAGAGTAGCTGGCTGTCAAAACTGTGGGACGGATGTTTGTAAAAAACTTATCGGGAGTGGTAGTAAAATCGCTGGTACTGCAGTTGAGCATAATGAGAAGGTTACCGAGAAGGTCATAATTTTCCCATGCTCTTGCTCCGCTGAGAAGCTCACCTCTCTTTGTTCTGTTACTGAGGAGCATTGTCTTACGGCTTACTCTCTCACTGCTTTCGACCTGGTCTCTGATATATGATCTGATCTCCTTGGAAAGGGCAACCTTCTTAAAGGATTCGTCCAGCATTATCATGGACATACCTGTGCAACCGCTTCCGCCAAGCATTTCCTTCATATTTATTATATTAGCATATGCAGCCTTAAATTCGCTTATGTCGCTGAAATCTGCGGCATTGTGAACGTACACAACGATCTTACTGCTGAGATCGTTAAAGCAATCGCCCTTTGTCTGCATATTTTCAACAAGCTGATAAAGCTTTTCTTCATCTACACAATTACAATCGCTCACAGAACCGTCGCTCTCACCAAGCTCTCCGCCTTCAAGCATGATCTGACAGATAGCGTCAGTTTTATTCTTCCAGATTCGGCGCATCGCTTTTTCTACAAACACCTTGCCCTCATATGCTTTTTTACCTGTATACACGATAAGCATAGGCTTATTAGGCTTAACGGCAGTTATCTCGCCTCTGAAAGATTTATCAAGCTTTTCGGTCAGCGCCTCGCGCAGACTCTCGACAGAATTGATTATTTCCATCGTTATTGTTCTCCTTCTATGAAAAATTGTAATAATGCAGAATGGGATTCATCCGCACAAAAGGTATGCGCGGATGAATCCGATATCTATGCTTCTGCTATACTTTGGTATGCTATTATGCAATACCGAACATCATACAAGTATCGTCGATCTGACGTCTGAATGCCTTAAGGAAGTCGATGATCTTATCGCCATCGTCTGTATCCTTAACTGCTCTTGCCAGAACTGCCATATACTCGTTTGTAAACTGTGTCTTAAGTGCCTTAAGAGCTGCTGTCATCTCAGGAGCAAAGTTGCTGTATCTTGCATTGCTTTCGTCAACGATCTGGCTTCTGAAAGCATCGTCCTTGGACTTGAATGTAAGATATGCCTGGTAGAGAGGACACTTAATACCATAGGGCTGCATGGGAGGATTGCTGAGCTCGATCGTTTCGGGAATACCCATATCCTCGTATGTATAGGAAACCTTGGGAAGCTTGAATTCGATAACGCCTGTGAGAAGTGCTGTGAAGTACTGATCTCTCATGCCTGCAGCAACCTTAGCGCCTTCGATCTCCTTATTCATTTCAACAACCTTATCAGCGATCTTTGCCTTCATATCAGCAATAGCTGTCTTCTTAGCAAGCTCCCCTCTAAGAGCAACAAGAAGCTCATGAGAAGCAAGAACATGGTCCTTACGAACCCATTCCTTATAAACGCCCTCTGCACCGTCATTCTTAACGAACATTCTGTCCGTTGCCTGCTGAGCTGCAATATATGCGTCAAAGTCTGCCGCAATAGCCTGAACTGCTGCAAGCTTAGACTTTGCATCACCTGCAAGAGTAGCAAACTTCTCCTCGATCTCGGCAAACTTATCTGTATTATCGGGCATGATATCAAGACGGTATTCTACTCCAAGCTCGTCAATAGAGTGGATAAGTCCAAGCTCAACTGCCTTATCGTAGTCATCGGAATCCTTCTTCAGGTTTTCATCCGGTCTCTCGATTGTGGAATAGGGCTGGAGATTGGAAAGGAGACGCCAGTCTCTCTTACCCAATTTCTCATACAGGTGCTTACCGCTTGTATGCTTAACCTCATTGTATCTGGTGAGATATTCCTCAATACCTGTGTAGGAGAAGAGAGGAGCACCAACTGTACAACGGAGGAGGAATATTCTGTCGGAGAGAGTTCCTCTAATCTGTTTGAGCTCGGGATGAGCTGTTGTAAGTCTGCCTGCCGCAACTGCGATGGAGCTTGCATCTGTGGGAACGGAACAATAGCCAAGACGGGATGCATTTGTAGCCATATCGTATCCGTTCACCCAGAACAGAGGTGTTGCCTTATCGCTGAGAGGTGTGAGGATGTTGTTATAAATATACTCAGAGAGCTGTGCGGGATCTGTTGTGTTGAAACGGATCTGGAGGTAGTCTGTGATTGTCTTGTTTGTATAATCGCTGAACTTGTCAGAGAAGTACTTGGAAACGAATGCACAGATCTTTCTCTCATCGCTCTGGATCCAAACCTCAGGAGCACGAAGAAGTGCCACATAGAAGTCTCTGAGCTCTGCTTCAAGACTCATTGCTTCAACTGTGTTATCAAGAGAATCCTTCATATCAGCGATTCTCATGAGAGGAATAACGAAGGGGTCCTCAACTACTTCTGTGTTGGTGCTGATAGCATCATAGTTTTCTTTGAATGTATCAACAAGGTTGTTGGAAACAACAACGTAGGGCTTAAAAAATACTTCATAAAGATTATCAAACTGCTCTATCATCTTTCTGATAGCGCTTTCCAGCTTACCGAGAACGTGTACGCGGCAGTCGTTGCCGTAGTCCTGCTGAACTGCTGTGATAAAGTCCTCGAAGAGCTTCGCCTTATTATCGAAGAAGCCGGGGTGCAGGAACTGATGTTTCTTTGCCTTTGCGTTGTTCATGTATGTAACGCGGTCATGGTCAGCATTGTTCTTCGCTCTGATAGTACCCTCAAGTATACCGTGGAGAAGGTCAACAAGGTTTCTTCTGCCGCTGCCCTTAAGTACCTCTGCTGCGTAGTAGGGACCTCTGTTGTAGTCGCCCGCGATAACTGCAAGGGACTCAAATATCTTGCAAACCTTGGAAACTGAATTGGACGCGGATGTTGCATCGTTCAGTGTCCAGTCGTGGGTCATAGCTGTGATATTTGTCTCAACCTTTTCCCAAACCTTCTGCTCTGCGTTACGGAAAATGTTGATGATCTCTGTAGGAATCGTGTAGCCCTGAGGATCTGCATCATCAGTCATATTCTGATACATCTTCCAGTCAAGCTGGGGATGAGGCATAACAAGGCTTGTTCCCTCAAGGGATGCTCTGAGAAGCTGCTCGAAGTCAAGACCGTTTTCCTTAGCGATGATCTCGATCGCTCCGTCTGTAGGAGCATTGTTTCTGGATTCAGAGAAGCGCTGGAACAGTCGGCTTGCAAGATAGGTATTGATCTCGCGCAGCGGGACAACTGCGTTAGCTGCACCAAGCAGACAGTATCTGTATGTTGCACCGTGCTTCTTGGAAATGAACGCCATCGCCTGACCGTAATTGGAGATATGAGACTCCATTGTGATATCGTTTTTAACGATAAACTGCATAATGAAGTCGCTTACAACGTTCATTGAATAGTCATATCCGTTGGCAAGAGCAGTACCTGCTGTTGTTCTAGCTGATACAAGGTGACAGATATCAACAGGAGCGTCCTTCATGGGACCGATCTTGAATCCGTCATACTCCTGCTCCCAAGCGTCGCCGTTGGACTCGAAGTTCATGCAGTGATCAAGCTCCTTCATAGCGGAGAAGCCGTTTGTCTTGATATAGCTGGAGATCATATCGGAAGCCATAACAGCGGGTATGCTGAGATTTACGTCGGGAAGGAAGAAGTAACCGCACACTCTTGTTCTGCCGTATTCGCCGATCTCCTGAAGAGCCTTCTTTACAATATAACAGATATCAAGGAATGTACCGGAACCTGTACCGCCACCGAGACCTGCAAAGATATGTACTGTGATCTGAGCGCGGGGAGGAAGCTCCTGCTTAGCCTGCTCAATAAGGTACTTGATCTTCTGCTTGATCTTAGCAGACTTCTGAACAAGGAGAAGACGTCCGATCTGTCTTACACCGCCGGCACCTGCACTTGCGTCAAATATTGTAAGGTTATCGCTGAGCCACTGAAGCTCAGGCTTAGCTCTGAGAAGGTTTGTCTTAGAAAGAAGGTCTGTGATGTTGTCACAGCTAATGCTCTCAAATTCCGTTACAGGATCGATAGTAATAAGTGAGCTGCCTGTATCAAGAGACTTTGCATCTGTATCGATAGCAAGGAACTTGATGTGAGAATAGGAGGGAACGGGAGAATCGGGGTTGTCAGCCTTAAGTCTGGAATAAACCTGCTGCTTCAGTGTTCTGAGGCAGGATACACCTGTACCACCAAGACCGATGGCAATTGTTGCGCATTCGTTCTGGTCGTCTCTCTGGCTGTTACTGATAACACCGCCGCCGTTAGCGAGAAGTAACTGCTTATAAGTCATAAACTTATTCCTTTCTTGGATGTATATATTATTTTTTATTTACTAAGTGAATCACGGAAGCAGGGCGTCTGCCCTGCTTCCGTTATGATCAGAAGGGATTGTTATAAATACTTGTAAATGTGACCTCGATACCCTTATTCATATCCTGTGTAGCACAGATAAGAACAGGAGCACCCATACCGTCGATCTTGATCTTCTTTGCAGGACCTGAAGTTACATTACTGTACACAGGCTTCTTTGCAACGAAGTAAATGCACTTTTCTTTACCGGCTGCTTGGAAATAGCACTTTTCGGGAAGTCCCATTTCGCCGAAGCCGAATGTTGAAACTCTAAGCTGTCCGCGTCCGGGAGTGTTAGTAGAGGGAGCACAGTAGCTATAGTCGTCTCTGTCATGCTTGGTAACGCTAATAGTACCCGCAAAGGGTGCGCTTGCAAGCTTTTTGATAACAAGCACTACGCAGATAACAACGATGATAGCCGCAACACAAAGTCCGATAAACATGATAAGACCGATATTTGTGGATGTTACCATAACATCGAATGTGCAGTGCGCACCGCGAGCGTCTGTTGCCCTGATAGTGAAGGATCCTTTAGTTACGCTGAAATTGTTGACCGTAAGAACGCCATCCTCAAGTGTGTAGTCGTCCTCTGTGTATACACTGGACTCAACGGAATATGTAATATCATCTCCGTCAGGGTCTGTAGCGGAACCGTTAAGGTCGATCTTTGCCTTGCCGCCGAAGAAGGGCCAGATATTTGCGTGTCCCTTGAGCTCTTTCTCAGGTGCTTCGGGAGGAGTATTGTTTACACTGAACTCGTAAATCTTACCGTCATCAACGGCGAAGTCACCCTTAGCAACCTTCATGGACGCATAAAATGTGCCCTCATCCTCAAGCTCATATTCATACACGAATCCGCCGTCGCCGACCTCCATCGCTATCTCGTCAATCACCTTATCTCCTGATGTAATGGCAAGAGCGGCTGTATAGCCAACATATTTGGACGTATCTGTTACAGGTCCTGTGCTGTCACAAATAACCGCTTTAAATTCTATAACGTCACCAAGCTTATACTCACTGAGCTCTGTTGCAGATGTTTCAACATAGAAGTTTGAGTTGTACAGGGGCTTGAACTTGATCTGAAGACCGGGTTCTCCATACGCTGTAGCAGTCCACTTACCGCCCATGGGAGAAGGAAGCTTCATAAGAAGGAATCCGTCACTCTTAAGTGTCAGCTTATCGAGCTCATCTCCCTCATACACTTTACCCGTAGGATCTGTAAGCGTAGCAGAGGTGATGTCACCCTCTATGATAACATTGAGCTCTTCAACACCGATTCCGGGAACCTCAAATGACTGAGTTGCTGAGCCGTCTGCACCGATCTCTGCTTCTCCGCCCTCAACCTCCATGGCGTTGAAGATGAGCTTGTAGTATGTAGTCTGAACCTCATTAAGGTCCTTAGCTGTTTTAACCTCTACAAACTCACCGCCTGTTGCAGTAGAGATCTGAGAAAGCTCCTTGGGATCGCCTGTTCCGTCACCGTTAAGGAAAATGGAATAGATCTTATATCCGGATTTTCTTGCATCCTCAATAGCCTGAGCCTTCTGAGCCTGTGACTCCTCCATCATGTCCTTCGGGACCTCAGTGTTACCGTCGGTAAGAAGTATGATAACTGAGGGAAGACTTTCGTCCTTACCTTTTTCAAGGATCTCAATAGCCTTGTCAAGAGCTGCACCGATATTGGTCATACCGTGCGCGCCTGTATATTCTATACTTTCTGCAAAGGTCTCTTTTGCATCCATACCGTCTACATATGTCATTTCCTGGTATGCAACTACCTTTTCTGTAAAGGAAACGCTTCCGACCTTATTTCCCTTCTCTGCCATCAGAGCTATAAAGCGCTTTGCAGCTTCATAACGAAGGTTCTCCTTGTCGTTTCTTGTTTCCATTGAACCGCTTTCGTCCATGACAAATACAACGTTGAAGCGGTTTGTATTTTCCTTATCTGCAGCCACAGATGTCACACAAAGCTGTGAGATCACCATTACAACGCAGACAAAGAGAAGAAGTATCTTTCGTTTGATTCCTTTCATCCCTGAATCTCCTGAACTAAAATATTTAAGTAAAAGCTGCAATCTGAACTATAGCCTCGCCTTAATCAAAACCCACCAAATTCGTAGTTTTTACAGGGCCTCCTGCAACTTTTAGCTAAAAATAATTATAACATTCCTATTAAATATTGTCAATGCTTTTTGCCAATTATTAGAGCATATTGTTGGCTTTTGTCACAGCATTTTTTACCATTTTTTCATCGTCTTTTTAACGTTCACTAGACATATCCGTCAATGCTCAAAAAAACGCTTTCTAAAAATTATTTTATTATCTTTTTTCATGAAAGATGACCTCTGATGTACAGCAATGCTCTTTTTTCACAAATCCACCCTTTCCGCCTCACGACAACTTGATACCTCCCGACAAACAAAAAACCGCGGCAAAATGCCGCGGCCAATTGTTATCATCCAATGCAGTGGCTACAGGATGTGTAGCCCTCGCTTTTAGCATATTCACTATTGAATATCCAAAAATAGCTGGTATCAAGATAAGGACAACCGTATTTGTGATATATCCCTGTATCGTCATCAGGAAGTACTACAGCATGCTGATTAAAAAACGCCAGCGCATCACCGCAATCGGAATGCTGCATCTTGAATCTGTCGTATTCCCCCTGAACGTCTTCCTTCTCCGATTCGACCTCAAGCTTCTCGGACTCAAGTGCTTCATATTCGCCTTTGCCTTCCTCGATCTGTGCTTCAGCGGAATCAATAGCTGCCTCAAGCTCATCTATCTCCGCTTCAAGCCCGGACACCTGGGACTTATAGCTACTGATCTTGTCATTCTTAGATCCCATAGCACCGATCTGTATTCCAAGCGCAACCGCCAAAGCTACCACAACCACTCCCATGATTATTATGGGTATTATAAGCTTATTGAATTTTTTCTTGATCGGCTCAGAAGCACTTCCTCTATCATCTCCGTTGTAGGAGCTCTGCTGGTAGCTCACATGAGGAACAGGTATCTTATGCTCCGCAGCATCCGAAATTGCCGCAGCAAACATCCTCTCTATATTGTCCCCGCTCGCCGAAACATCCATCTTAGCTCCGCAAGCTCTGCAAAAGGCAACACCGTCCGGCATATCACTATTGCATTTTGTACATTTCATAATGAATTTCTCCTTTATTTCGCTCGGTATCTGACGTACTTCTTAACATTGCTTATTTCACCTGACGATACAGGCTCAGTGGTTGATACAAGACCATATTGTGTACTGTATTCCATAGTTCTTTCTCTGTATCTGTACTCTGTATGTGTTACGTTATCAACAGATTTCGGGATCCACACATTCTTTAGCCCCTCATTTCCGTTGTATACATACGGTCCGTATAAAGGAACGCCAACGTCCTTCTGCCAAGTTAACTGATAATTCAACGTTATTTCCTGATATATGTTACACCCAGCAACAGAATAACCATCTGCAGCTCCGTAAGTTCCTGCGGAATTTACGTATCTGTAATACTTATAATAGGTTACAGTTACCTCCCTAGTCTCCACATCTCTTGAAGAGTTTTCACTAACCGGTGTTGTAGACCAACTGCTCCATGCTCCGTACGATCCCCATGACGATACGGTTTTATCATATACCCATTTTGTATCAGTAATTAAAGCTCCTTCCGGAATATTTGAAGCGAGCACCCAATCGGACTCTTTATTTTGACTCCAATGTGCATACAAAGTAATATTCGAGGACAGATTGACCACGGTAGCAGAGATCACTTCTGTCCCACCGTTTTTCTCAGTATACCAACCGATAAATGTATAATAATCTCTTTTTGGTAATGGAAGAGACCCATAAGTTGAACCGTTTCTAACAAGAAGAGAGCTTTTGGAAACACTTCCTCCGTTCGCATCAAATGTTACAGTATATGAAATTCCGTCCGTAACTCCACATACAGAACATCGACCGCTTTTAAAAATGTGTCCCGTAGCACTTACACTATCGGTCTGCTCATATCCGCAAATGATGCACTTTTTACTTTTAATTCCCCTTGAAGTACATGTAGGTTCTTTTACAGTTATCCAGGCTCCAAAGCCATGGTCCGTATACAGGGATCTTTCACCGCAATCACACATATGCCAATGAGCACGCTGATTGCTCACCCATGCTTCAGAAAAGTTATGCGTATGTGACAAGGTGGGTATAATAACTGTTTCTGTATACTTACAAACAGAACAATGATGCTCTCTTCTTCCTTCTTCTGCTTCAGTCGCTTCTACCAGAATCTCCCATTCTCCGTAATCGTGATCGCCGGCATTAAACTTTTCACCGCAATCACAAAGATACCAATGCATCCCCTCGCTGACATACCAACCATCCTTGTTGTTTTTGTGGATATGCTCAGGCTCGTCAGAGATTTCTGTTTCAATGTCCGTTTCCGCCTCCGCGATATTTTCAAGATTCTCCTTTTCAGCAATCTCATCAGTTGAATCTTTCGTTTCCAACTCAGAATCATGATAACAACCGCGCAAAAGCATAAGAAAGATAACAACAGCCATAGCTACCACTCCGATCAAAAAAGCAATGACAGCGTTCCTTCTTTTATTTGATTTTACAGTTTGTTCTCCTTCTTCGCATTTTCAGTAATTAATTGGTCGCAATCATCGTTTTCGCTATGTTCCAATGCAACAGTAGTACTCATATCATCATTTTTAGATGACCCCTCAATTACAGGCTTCCGATTGAATAGAGATACAGTTACACTCTCATCATCGCCATCAGATGTCCCTCCCGTGACTGTAGCATGATAAACCGGATTAACGGCGAATTTAACCCTTTCAAGATCCTTCCTCATTTCTGCCGGAGAAGAGTATCTTTTTTCGGGGTCATAAGCACACGCTTTCAAGACAACCTCATTGAGTTCTTTTATTCCGTTTTTAGGCGCTGGTATCTGGTCACCCGCCATTCTCTTCGCCCAAGATTCTGATATTTGAGTAACAGTTGGAGATACTGGCGGAAGCGGCAAAAATGGAGTTCTCTTCTCATTAAGTAGCCAGTACATAACAAGACCGAGAGAATATATATCTATAGATTCATTATACGCATCTCCGCGATAGACCTCAGGAGCCATATACGAGTATGTACCGGTCTTTGTTGCATGAGTGGTATGATCCATGGTTTTGGCTATCCCAAAATCCCCCAACTTGTAATCGCCGAACTCATTTACAAATATATTTTGTGGCTTGATATCGCGATGAATTATATTTTTCTTATTACACAACTCTAAGGCACGACAAATATCAATACCCAATTTGATAATCTCATAAACTGTCATCGTGTTTACAGAGCTGTGCTTAATAAGCGATGTCAACAATTCCATGCGGATGAGAACGGTCCAACCTTTTCCGTTTTCATGTGGAATTATCAAATGGTCCTCATAGCTCACAATGTTACTGTTACCTCTGAAATGAGACATCAAACGAAACTCATCCACGATCCTATCTACTTGGCTTTTGAATATTTCAGTTACTGTTTTATCATCATATCCTTCATCAAGATATTCACGGTACTGCTCCTCAGAGGTAGGAATATTTATCTCTTTCAAAGCGGAAAAATATTCTCCTGCCTCCTCGCCTCTTTTTCGGATCTTGTATACTCGTCCGAATCCACCGACCCCTATTTCTTCAACCGTGTCCCATCCTGGCCATAATTCTTTCATCGGTCAAACCCCTGAATAATCATTTCTTTTATACGATCTAACGTAAAAATCTGTTATCAATAAACATAAAGTTTTGCAATATAGCAAAACCTGACAAGATATACTTACACAGGTAAATTATAACATTCAAATAATTTTCTGTCAACATAGTCCAATAGCGCGTTTAAATGTTTTAAGCTAAATAAAAATTCAAAAAACTATTGACAAGTATATCGAGGTGCGATATACTGTAATCAAGATATAACGCAGTGCGATACATCGTATTGTTATATATAGGAGGGGTGTCCTGTGGATCAGCACATTAAAAAGGTTTATGTACCGATGACCGAAACAGCTTTTTATATTTTACTCTGCCTGAGGAAACCAAATCACGGCTACGGAATAGTACAGGCTGTGGAAAAAATGACAGACGGCGCCATACGACTTGCACCCGGCACAATGTACGGAAGCCTTTCAAAAATGGAAAAGGACAAAATAATTAGATTCATCCGAGAAGAAGACAAAAGAAAAATATATATTATAACAGACCTTGGCACAGAGGTCCTGCAAGCGGAGCTTCGCAGAATAGAACGTCTTTACAAAATAGCGCAGGAGGAAATGTAAAATGAAAACTAAAAAGCAATTCAAATGGTTTACGATATTCGAGTATGAAAAGGAGCAGGAATATCTTCGCTATATGCACAAATGCGGTTGGCGCTTCGTGACGGTAAGGGGACTTGGTATGTATCATTTCGAGGAATGCGAACCGGAGGATGTGGTGTATCAACTTGATTACAATCAAGAAGGACTGAAAAACAAGGAGGAATATGTCCAGATGTTCAGTGATTGCGGATGGACATATCTGCAAGAATATGCAGGTTACAGTTATTTCCGCAAATCAGCATCGCATATGAACGGAGATGAAGAGATCTTCTGCGATGAAGCATCTCGGATACAGATGATGGAGCGTGTTTTCAAGGGTAGGCTCACACCCCTGTTTATTTTATTCACCTGCGTACTATTGCCTCAATTTTTGTTAAACCTCTTTGCATTTCATAATTACCTTGCAGCATCGTTTCTTGCAGGAATCATAATTATTTACATAAGCCTTTTTGTATTTTGTGCTGTAAAATACAGAGATATTAAGAAAACATAACCATCGACACAAAGCCGGTGAGCTTCACAGCCCCTGAAATCACACTGAAATAACTTACACCGGCAAATTCGCCCTACAGCCGCAAATGCAGATAACCGCAAGTCTCCCTCCGGGAGGGAGATGGCATTTTCGAAGAAAGTAACGAAGGGAGCATGCGTAACGGAGAGTTTACAATCGCTTTATGTTACGCAATTCTCCCTCAGTCACGGTCAAGCCGTGACGGCTTTCTCCGTGATGGGTAATCCCGCCGCGGCGGAATTACCCAACGGCAAATACCACTATAACAATCCGTCGAAAAACGAGCTGTCACCTGACAGCTCGTTTACTGTTTTTTATATATTCAGTTGGTGAATATCCAAAGTAGTTTTTAAAGGCTCGGCTGAAAACATAAATTGACGAAAACCCCAACTTTTCACTCACTGCCGATACCGTATCATCTACCAGCATCTCCCTTGCAAGCTCGATTCTTTTACGGTTGCGGTATGCTATAAGTCCAACCCCAAAGCTTTCCTTGAAGCATCGCTCAAGATAAAATTTATTATAGTTGAACTGCTTTGCAAAATCATCAAGGCACAATGACATCCCCTGCCCCGCATCAATAAAATCCTTTATCTGCTCCTCAATTGCAAAGCTTTTGCCCTTTTTACCGAAAAGATCACCGAAATTGTCACTTATAAGCATGTCAATCAGCTCTGTCAACTTCGCCTTGCGCCGCAGTTCAGATTTTTGAGAGTCGATAATTTCATAAAATACTGCCATCGCTTTTTGCATATCCGAAAAAAATACAAAGGGCTCATCAGCATAGCTTCCGAAAACATCTTCACGTATCCGGCTTCTTTCATCATCCGAAAAAGCATCTATATCCTTAAACGATATGGGTATACGATAACTGTCCGCAGCGTGAGTTACATCGAAGTGAACATGAGGCTGAGACAGCTCATTTTCTATTCCCCTGAAGCTGTGAGAAATGCCGGGACGTAAAAGAACAAAATCTCCCGTACTGCATTTGTGATCCTTGCCGTTAAAATTAAGAATACAATCCCCTTCTTCAATGTATATAAGCTCGTAATCAAATATCGCCCTTTGTGATATCACAGTCCCCCTCCTCAACACTGAAGGAATAGCTACACGAATGTAGGGATTGATCAAGGATATATCCATATACTAAGCAATGCCTCCGCAAGAAATGTTAAATATAAACCAACTTATACTATGTATATAATAGCGCACTTATAGTATAATTTCAATACCAATTCACATCAGAGGTATAAAAATGTTAAATTCACTTACACGCCAAAAGGATATCCGTTCCTTCTCCGTAACTCCCGAAAATCTCACAGGTGAAAAGGGCAAGGGCGGAATGGCAACCAAGGGCAGCGCATCCTATGCCGCAAGGGAGCTGGGACAGGGCTGGAAGGTCAACCCCTATCTTATAGTAAAGCCCGGCGAGACCGCCACCCTTGCAGATATCAAGGGCCAGGGCGCCATCAAGCATTTTTGGATAACGGACGTTCTGCCTGCAAGCAGAATGCTTATTCTCCGCATATATTTTGACGGCCATAAAAATCCCGCGGTCGAGGCCCCGCTTTCCGACTTTTTCTGTAACGCAGACTATAACGAATTCCGTCAGCTTACAAGCCTTCCCATGTGCGTAAATCCCGCCAAGGGAATGAATTGCTATTTTGAGATGCCCTATTTCAAGGGATTTCGCTTTGAGATAGAAAACATAGGTGATGTTGTGTGCAATCTTTATTATCAGATAGATTGCGAAGAAAAGGTAATCCCCGAGGATTCCCTTTACTTCCACGCACAATTCCGCCGCATCAATCCCCTACCCTATAAGGAAGCATATACCATTCTTGACAAAGTAAAGGGGAACGGTCACTATGTTGGAACCTATCTGCATTGGGGCGTAAAGAGTAACGGATGGTGGGGCGAGGGAGAGGTCAAGTTCTATATTGACGGCGACACCGAATTCCCCACTCTCTGCGGAACGGGAACTGAGGATTATTTCTGCGGCTCCTGCAACTTTGACGTTGACGGATACAGAGAATTCTGCACTCCCTACGCAGGCCTCAACAAGGTCAATAAAATAGATAATACCTACTGCACTCAGCGGTATTTTGATATGTACCGCTGGCATATTACCGACCCTGTGTACTTCAAGGAGGACCTTAAGGTAACGGTTCAGGCGCTGGGCTGGAGACGTGACGGCAGATACTTGCCCCTGCAGGATGATATCTCCTCCGTTGCATATTGGTATTCAGACAATCTTGATGATGAGTATCCCAATTATCTTGATACCGACACACTGGAATTGATCAGATAAAATAATTAAAAAGTGGGCGCCGACAATTCGGCACCCACTTTTTTAAATCTTGTATTCAGCTCTGACCTCGTTCCATTCCTTCATCAGTCCGTTTTCCTCGCAATAACAATAACAGCAGGAAATCACCTCTTTGTCAGTCATGTCTGAAATCTTTTTCATTCGATAATGGTAAACTTTTTTTAACTTCAAAAAATCGCGTGAAACGCGTGCAAGCTTATCCATTTACATCTTCTTCTCCTGACTTATTCACTATCAATCCCCAATGCCTGCAAATAATTTTTGATTTGGTTGTCGGTAGGTCGGTAATCCTTATGTGAGCAGCACGGAAGAGTTGGTGCACTTCCGTCCATACCGTAAAAGGGAGAAAGACGGTCGTTTTCATAAAGCAAGCAATCCTCGGGGTCATCAAAATCAGGGATCGCATAAGGCTTTCCGTTTTCAAGCATAGAACGGTGAGCAAGGATCGCAGTTGACGACATTGCAATTGCGGCCTTTAAGTTAAAGGGATGCTCAGGCTCGCGGCTTTCCTCCAGACATTCAATAAACATACGTGCCGTTATATAATCTCCGCCGCCGTGGCCGCTATTCTTGATCAGTTCCTCGTCTTTATCATCCCATTTCGCATCATAGCAATTGATCTCTTCTTTCCCCTCAGGTATGGACCAGCTGTTGTAGCGCAGCATGATCTTTTCTCCCATACCTCGCAGATTTTCGATCTGACCGTTGGTGCCGCAAATACGGTAGGAGTTATGGTGGGCTCCAAATCCGCAGCAGCCCGTAACTCTGAAAATAGATCCGTCATCATTCTGCGTGGTAATGATAGCTGCTCTATCTCCTACAAACTCTGCCGTGGGAATATCGTCTTCATGGGGAGCAAAGGCGCCAAAGGCCGTGACCAGCTTCGGCGTGGCACCTGTTGCACACATAACGGGACCAAGGGAGTGTGTAATATAATAGGTTCTGGGCAGATAGTTTCTCCAGTGCTTAGGATGGTACATATATACCCTTCTGAAATCGTCGTCATTCATATTGAAGGGGTGGTTATACTCACCCTCCGCATAAAGTATCTTACCGAGACTGCCGCCGCGGCAAACACGTTGCATTTCACGGTTGAACACCATCTGAGGATAATTCTCTGCCAAGAAAAATATTGAACTTGTGTTTTTATAGGCGCGATAAAGCTCAACGCCCTCTGCCATAGTGCCGTTGCTGATGCATTCGCAAAAAACGTGAATTCCCTTTTCGAAGCATTTTATTGCAAAGGAAGCATGCTCATGAAAAAGATTTGCAATAATAACGGCATCCATATCGCAGTTCAAAAATTCATCAAAATCGGTAAACGTGGGTACATCTCCCAGGCGCTCCACACCGTATTTCAGGCGCGCCTCATCGTCATCGCAAAGAGCAACTATCTCGCAATCAAGAAGCATAAAGTTCTTGGCAAGATCAACGCCTCTTCCGGCGCCCAATACACCTATCTTGTACGTTTTCATAATATGACCTCTTTGTTAAAATTTACTGCTGATGACCTCATTGTATCATATAAAAGATCAAAAGTAAATCAAACAGTATAAATTTCTCCAAAATACAGATAATAACATCACAATTTGTTAATCAAGGAGATTTGTATATATGAAAGCAACAGGAATTGTTAGAAGAATAGGGGCTCGTGTTATAATAACACAAAAGTGTGATAAAGCCTTATAAATACTGAGTTTTCGGGCGATTTTTTAAGAAAAGTTTTTGACGAAAAATGGCACATTATGACCTATACATAGCAAAAGCGGAGTGGAATTCACTCCGCTTTCTGATATTATCTCGCGTATTCTTTCAGCGCTTTTTCGATCGCTATGAAACGCTCATTGTTGCGAATACCGTCGTATCTATCCTGCTGCAGACGGTCAAGCATGACCCAGCTCTGGGAATGCTCCTTCAGCTCTTTAAAATCCTTGCCGGGCTCGGGATATACTATTCTATCTACAAAAATTGAGGTATAATTCTTACCATGATCGCAGAGATAAGATCTATCATATGCAATTGTATGCTCGCAGCTTTTTTCAAGAGCTGTGAGAGTCTCCTCGGTCTTGCCTTGTGCGATAAGATACGTCGCCATTATCCTGTAATTTGTGCCAACGCGGCAATGATAGAACATCATATCTTCTCCGTAAATAAGAGAATATATCTTGTTTGCTGTCTTGAGCATTTTGATCTTCTTATCCCACGTGGACGGGTCGTTTGGCAACTCGTTATCAAGAACAAGACCTCTTATAGCCATGCCCAAATAGTCTGTCAGCTTGTCAATGACATCCTGATCGTAGAGTTCACCGTTCCCATCTCCAATACCGTAACATGCCATTGATAATTCACGGCAATATTTCATAGGCGTCAGACGTTCTAAAATTTTAAGAGCCTTATCAGTCTGATCTCTTTCGGCATAAATCCATATCAGCATATTGATTGCATCGTGATAAATATCAGCGTCCTTACAGTTTTCAATGACGTAAAGAGAAAGGCTTTCCGCTTCATCCAATAATACTTTTTCATTGGTTTCAATGTATTTATTAGAAAGGCATACGCTGAGTTGCTCTCGTATTTCACAGTCTGAAGGATATTTTGCAAAAGCTGTTCTTACAAATTCTATTCGCTCATCAATTTCACCAAACTCCGCAAGCCTGTACATTTCCTTTTTCAAGTCGGCAAGGGTATTTTCGCGCTCGGATATTTTGTATCCGAGAAGCTCGTCCGTACTGACGGAAAAGAAATCCGCAATAGCAGGAAGCAACTCAATATCCGGATAACCGCCCTCTGCCTCCCAACGGGAAATTGCTTGCGGTGTAACACCGACAGCGGTTGCAAGAGTATCTTGAGTAATACTGTTTTCTATGCGTAGTTTTTTTATGATAGCACCAATTTTTATAGTCATTATAGCTCCTCCAAAATTTGTTTTTGTAAGCTTACAATTTCATTATATGGATTTCTGTGTTTATTTCAATTATCAATTAGTTGTTTATTATATCAAGCAATAGTTAATAAACTAAGAGCAGTCTAAAAAGTAAAGTCAAGCAGTATAAATCTCCTTAAATTACAGATAATAATAGCACGATTTGAAATTAAAGGAGAATTAATATATGAAGGCAACAGGAATTGTTAGAAGAATAGATGATCTGGGAAGAGTTGTTATTCCCAAGGAAATAAGAAGAACCATGAGAATCAGGGAAGGCGATCCCCTTGAGATATACACAGACCGTGACGGAGAGGTTATTTTCAAGAAGTATTCGCCCATAGGGGAATGGTCGCAGATAGCAACTCAGTATGCAGAGACCCTTTACAAGACCTGCGGTCTGTCGGTTATCATTTGCGACAGAGATGCAGTTATCGCCGCTGCAGGAGTTTCCAAACGTGAATACAGTGATCGACGTCTTACTCCCGAATTTGAAGAGATCATGGACACACGCGCACTGTACACTGCAAAAGACGATGAGCGAATGACGGTTATTGAAGGTGGAACTCATTATGTTTCCTGCGCTATGCCCATCATCAGCGACGGCGATATTATCGGCTGCGTTGCTTCTCTTGCATCAGAGGACTCTTCCTCTACCGGAGAAGTCCCCGAATCAAAGCTTATTCAGACTGCCGCATCCTTCCTCGGAAAGCAGACCGAGGCATAAAACAAATGGACTCGCCGTTAATAGACGAGTCCATTCTATATTTTAACAGATAACTACCGTTGTCAAAGCGTTTTTCTGCTCCTCTGTAGGAGGCTTAAGCTTACCGTTTGCCACTAATTCGTGGAGACAATGAAGAATAAACCATCCGTCGGAAGAAAAGCATACATACTGCATCAAAAATTCCTGCATTTTACGCACGTGCTTCGGTGTAGAATCAAGAACTGTCTTTATATACTCCTTCTTCAGCGCTTCAAATTCCTCGTAGTGTTTCTCTTTTATTCTGTCACCTATCTCAAGAAGCTGACGAACCTTGTCTTCTCCGTGAAGAAATACGCAGTTATCACATATCCAAAGTCCGTTTTCGTTTTCAAAGGGTTTGATATAACCCTTTTCCGCAAGAAACGCAAGGTCATCCTTAGAAATAGAAAGTTGACCGTCCCTCTCTCTGACATCAAGAAGAGAAAGTGTTCTGCCGATCTCCTGAACATATTTATCGCCCAGTCTTTCCGTCGACCAAGGACAATCCACCTGCCAGATCTTTACTCCGCCGTTACCGTACCAGCATGGACCGTACCAAAGATCCTTGTGGTACTTAGGCGGCTTAACGTCATGGTGCACTACAGTTGCTATACATAGATTCTGTCCTCCGTCAGGGCGTATGGTTGCTGCCTCCTCAAAGGTCACGGTCTCTTTAAATAGCGCCTCTCCGCTCATGGCGGTTATATAGGGGATCAGTGCCCAAAGTATAAAATTTTTGTCACGCTTGAAAACAGGAAATCCGTTCACTACGTCATCTATCTCAATATGTGAGACGGCTGTCTCGTCGTCAAGGAGAGGAGATTTTACCAGTTCATCATATAATTCATTGGCAAATATACCTGCTATCTTATCATAAAGCTCGTCCTGCATTTCATAGAGCTCTGTAGTAGGCTCGTCTATAATAATATTGCTGAGATACTTCTCTCCCCGTTTGGTAAGGAAGCCGTATTCCCAAAGAAATTCCGCTTCGCTCTCCACGTAAACGGGAGAGACCGCAAGAATATCCGCTATTTCGTTTACCGTAAGCGCCTCCTCGCGAACCGCGTAAGCTATGTTCTGGGACAATGCGCTTTTGAAAAAGTTGCTGTTAGAGCCCTTAGTTCCGATAGAGCCGCTTGTGCCGCATACATCAAATTTAATGGGATTGAATTTCAGTTCGTTACGTCTCATAGTATCCATACCTTTCTTAAGCTCCTTCTTCGCCTCAAACAAATGCCACTTCACCGTTCCCAGCGGGATGTCCAGCTCAGCCGAAATGTCCGATTGCTTTTTACCCTCGTAGTAATAAGCAACAACAATGCGTCTCTGCTGCTTTGAGAGATACGCTATCTCACGGTGCAGTTTTTCACAAGTCTCGCTATATATCATACCTGAAGAAGGATCGTCTCCGTCGTCAGGTATGATCTCCGCCAACTCGTCTACGGAAACACCGATGAACTGTCGTGCATTGGTACGATAGTAATTGGCAAGGGTGTTGTGGGCGATGGTCCATATAAATTTACCGACGTTCTCAATATCGTCGCGGATGCAAAGTGCACGGTAGGCGCGCAAAACTATTTCCTGAGAGAGATCCTCTGCATCCTGATCATTTCGGCAACGCTTCAGAGCAAAGCCGAAAATGGGCTTCAGATATTCGCTGAGAATGCTCTCTGCCTGTTTTTCATTCATATCAGAAGCTCCTTTCTGAAAGCTTTCACCCTTTAAGACACCGTTCACATGGAAAGGTTGGTACTATTTCAAAAAAATTATAACATATTTTATTCTTTGTTTCAACAACGGCACCCCGCATTTAACACAGGTGTTTAATTAATAAATCACATAACGATATTGTATGAATTATTATATCATGTTATCATATAGACAGATAAAGCAAAGGAGCTGTAAATATGATAAGCTTTGGCGAAAGACTTAAAAATCTGAGAAAAACAAGAAATATGGGACAAATGGAGCTGGCTGAGCAAGTCGGTGTTTCTGTTCAATCTGTTTCAAGATGGGAAACGGGCACATGTATGCCCGACATATTTCAGATAGTCCCCCTTGCAAAAGTGCTCGGTACATCTGCCGATTATCTTCTCGGAATGGACTCGTCTGAAACTGACGAGCTTGAAGCGGCATACGAAAAAGTGGCAAAGCTTTCAAATATAAGAAACATTTCCGATCGCACCGAAGGACTTCAAAACCACCAGGTGAACAAAAAGTGCTATGATATTTTGGCTCCTCTTGCAGCACGCTATCCTATGAACTACTCGCTTATACTGAAATGCTGTATGTACGGCTGCTATCACCTCACAGATGTGGTAAAACACAAGCTTTTCCCTTACTCCGAGAAAGAGATCAACGCGCTATACACAGACCTTGAGAGAATACTTACAACTGTTGTAGCATATGAAAAAAACCTCGGTCTTAAGGGCGAGGCAAAAGAATGGCTGGTATCCATCCACTGCACTATGGGATATTACGGCAAAGCAGAAGTTGAGGCAGAAGATATCGGCTATGACAAAAGATATGTTTCGCTCTGTGCTATTGCCGCAGCCAAAGAAAATTGGGATGACTTAGTATTATACTCAAAAAAGCGCATCAGGACAGATGCACGTATTTATTGGCTTTCTCTGGCCGATCTTGCCTTTTCCTATTCTGTTCAAGGCGAGCCCATGCGTCAAAAGGCGATCGAAGTTTGGAAAACAACCATAAGCATACTGAAAACAGAACGCGATCTCCTTGGAATCGGAACTGCATCAGATTTTTTATCAAGTGCATACCACCATCTTGCAAAAGAATATCTTCGTGACGGAGACATAGATATGTGTCTCTCTCAGATAGAACAGCTTACCGAGATATGCGTTCAGTATTATCACTGGATAAATGATAACACAGATGACGACGGCAAGATAATAGAACACTTATACAACGACACCTTTCTCTATGAAGGAGCACTTACAAACGTTTTCTCTAAGGAGGAAACACTTCTGCGTTCAAAAAACGCGCTCAGATGGTGCGTTGTGTCCTGTCTGGATGATTACGATGACAAAGATAACAATCCTATCGTTACAAGTGACAGATACAAAAAATGTCTTGAGCTTATAGACGCGCTTCAATAACCGTAATACAAAATATCCCGACATCGCACAAAATGCGGTGTCGGGATAAATATTTATATATGTTCTCCGATTTTGGACGCGATGTAATCCGCAACACTGTCTTCGGGAATTTCAAGTGCAAAAGCAAACTCTTCTTTCACCAATTTTTCCGCAGATTCAAGCAATCCGCTGTCAGCAGAAGTGAGCTTTTTTCCTGCCTGCATAAGCGTGCACTTTTTTTCGTAAATACACCGTATAAGGCTCAGAAGTCCCTGTGCATCCCCGGCAGCTATTATACTTTTATACAAAGAATGTCTCTGATTTTTGTCGTCTATCCACTTTGTTTCCGAGCCGGCTGCACCTTCAAGTATTTCATCGATTTCTTCTTTTTTAAGAACATATCTCATTTTTGAAATAAGCTCTTCTTTATGATCGGGAACAAAGAGAGTATTATTCTTTGAAGCGATAGGTCTGAGAATATAGTATGTATGTTCCCGCGTTTCCATAGGGAAAGTCATGGTTTCAACATCGTCTATCCTGCAAATACCGTTCGTCCCGTAAACCACGAAATCGCCTTTGCTGTACTTCATTATACACCTCTCTGATATAGAAAAAAGCGTGCGCCTGACAACCGGTTTTACGCCGCCAGGCAACACGCTGTTTATCATATTATAGCACATTTTCAGCTATATTTCAAAGGGCATTTTTAACAAATCTTTACTGATTTCTTTTTGCAACTGTTACTACATAACCATCTACATTGTTTCCGGATATCTCATATTCGCAGAAATTAGGAACTGTTATAACGGTTTTCTCTCCTGCACAGGGCACATAATATATCATATATTCAGCATCAAAGTCAATGTCATACTCTACTTTGCTTACTGTTCCCTTATTATATGTTAGCACATATGTATCCTTTGTAAATGATTTGATATAGTCTGTATATTCCTCAAGGCAGAAATTCATACTCTTCATTATGATGGAGTGAGGCTTACCGACATATCTGTAATGCCAGCTCTCACCGTTTATCTTGGTTATATCCTTTTTTGCTGCATCGTATCTGAGTACGAATCCATACTCCTCGCAGTTATCCATGAACCATTGACACTTTTCATTATATATTAGAGGTGACGTTCCTCCGGAGTCTGTTATGGAGTTCAGGTCAAGCGCCAGTCCTGTATGGTGCTCACTGTATCCCGGATTTGCAACATATGTCTTTGCATATTCCTCACCGTTTGTGTCTTTATAATAGGCATATGTATCTACCTGCTCCTGATAGCTTCTGTATGAGCTGTTTATCTGAAGACATCTGTATCCGGTGGCAGCGTACATATCGCCGGTCATACGGTTAAATATTTCAACTATACTTTTTCTAAGCTTCATATTTGCATTGCGGACATAGTAGTTTTCGTTCATATACTCACTAATAGTAACTATCTCATTTACCTCAGCTTCTGCAAATGCGTATGGATATGCATAGTTTACAAGAATGAGATTACCCATGTGCATCTGTTCCTCAGTAACATTTATCTGCAATTCCGCAGGAGGCTCTGTTTCAGAAGGCTCGGTTACAATGCCGCTTTCATTAAGAAGACTCTGTTCTTCTATGTACTTGCCCGCCTCGGATATGGGCTCTCTGTCCCCCAAAAGTATCACACCGGCACATACTCCCACTACTATGGCAAATACCACTGTGATTATAACTATGCCTGCGTTGAAATCGCGCTTACGTCTTCTGTGCTGACGTGTAACAGGACGTCTGAATTTATCGTGTCCTGCTTCCTCGGGAGTATATGTTCTCTTGACTCCCGGCTCAAAGTCAAAATTTCTGTTATTATTATTCATATCAAATATACAAGGAGCCGCATCATATTGATGCAGCTCCTTTTCTTTCAATTATTCAGCTGCAGACTCTTCAGCGATGAGAGCGTCGCGTCTGGAAAGGTTCATTCTGCCTCTTTCGTCAACACCAAGGAACTTTACCTTCATTGTGTCGCCAACGTTGCAAACATCTTCAACCTTCTCTGTACGCTTCTTATCAAGCTTGGAGATATGAACAAGACCTTCCTTACCGGGGGCAAACTCAACAAATGCTCCGATGGGGATGATTCTTGTTACAACGCCTTCATATATCATACCTGCTTCAGGCTCAAATACGATACCGTCGATGATCTTCTTAGCTGCTGCAATGGAGTTCTTATCAACAGCGGATATAAATACGCTACCGTCATCCTCGATATCAACCTTAGCACCTGTATCAGCAACGATCTTCTGGATAACTTTACCGCCGCTACCGATAACCTCGCGGATCTTATCTACGGGGATCTTCATGGATACCATCTTGGGAGCGTAATCGGAAACCTCACTTCTGGGAGCGTCGATCGCCTTAAGGATAACCTCGTCGATGATATAGTCACGGCCCTTATGAGTTACCTCAAATGCCTCGCGGATGATCTCAGGTGTAAGACCGTCGATCTTAAGGTCCATCTGGATGGATGTGATACCCTTGTGAGTACCTGCTACCTTGAAGTCCATATCGCCGTAGA
>JAFUMU010000059.1 GCA_017482495.1 Clostridia bacterium
AAGAGCTTAAGTCTATGTCCGATAACTGTCCCGACGAGATCGAGCTCCATCGCCCCTATATCGACGCTGTAACTATTAAGTGTTCAAAGTGTGGCGGCGAGATGAAGAGAGTTCCTGAGGTTATCGACTGTTGGTTTGACTCCGGTGCTATGCCCTTTGCTCAGCATCACTATCCCTTTGAAAATAAAGAGCTCTTCGAGGCTCAGTTTCCCGCAGACTTTATCTCTGAGGCGGTTGACCAGACAAGAGGCTGGTTCTATTCGCTTCTTGCTATTTCAACACTCCTCTTCGACCGTGCACCTTATAAGAACGTAATCGTGCTCGGCCTCGTACAGGACGAGGACGGACAGAAGATGTCCAAGTCCAAGGGTAACGCAGTGGATCCCTTCAAGGCTCTTGAAACACACGGTGCAGACGCTATCCGTTGGTATTTCTATACCAACTCCGCTCCTTGGTTGCCCTCTCGATTCAGCGACAGGGCAGTAACGGAGGGACAGAGAAAGTTTATGGGTACACTTCAGAACACATATGCGTTCTGGACTCTCTATGCAGAGATCGACCAGTTCAACCCCATGAATTATAAGCTTGAGGATTGCGCTCTCAGCGTTATGGATAAGTTTATACTCTCCAAGCTCAATTCTATGGTTGGCGGAGTTGATAAAAACCTTTCCGCATATAAGATTCCCGAGGCTGCAAAGTGCCTGTCTTCCTTTGTAGACGAGCTTTCCAACTGGTATGTTCGCCGTTCACGTGAAAGATTCTGGGGAACTGAAATGACAGAGGATAAGATCGCCGCATATATGACTCTCTATACTTGCCTTGTTACAACAGCAAAGGCAGGCGCTCCTATGATTCCCTTTATGGCAGAGGATATCTATCGCAACCTTGTTTGCACAGTTGACGCAGATGCTCCCATCAGCGTTCACTATTGCGATTTCCCTGTATGTGACGAATCAATGATCGATCAGCAGCTTGAGGATGAAATGGAATTTATCCTTGAAGCGGTAGTTCTCGGCAGAAGCGCAAGAAACGCTTCCAACATCAAGAACAGACAGCCCCTCGCTTCTATCTATATTAAGACAGACAGAGAGGTAAGCGAATACTATAGCGAGATCGTTCGCGACGAGCTTAACGTTAAGGAAGCTCACTTCGTTCCCGACGTTTCCGCTATCTCCTCCTATAGCTTCAAGCCCCAGCTTAAGACTGTTGGTCCTAAGTACGGTAAGGTGCTTGGTAAGATCAGAGAGGCACTTGCAAACGTTGACGGTAACACAGCTATGAACGAGCTTGAGACAACAGGTGCAATCCACTTCGACTTCGACGGCGTAGCTGTTGAGCTTGCGAAGGAAGACCTCCTTATCGACGTTCAGCAGAAGGAGGGCTACTATTCCGTTTCCGATAACGGTATTACAGTTGCTCTCTGTACTATCCTTGACGAGGCTCTCATTCGTGAAGGCTTCGTTCGTGAGGTTATATCCAAGGTTCAGACAATGCGTAAGGATTCCGGATTTGATGTTATGGACCATATCCGAGTTTCAGTTTGCGGAAGTGAAAAGCTCAGCGAGATTCTTTCTGCTGACAGCGCAACATTCTGCGAAGCAGTTCTTTGTGACAGCCTGACATATGAAAAGATCGACGGTATCACCAAGGATTGGAACATCAACGGCGAAAAGGCCGAAATCACAGTTGAGAAAATATGATTAAATTACGGGGAAGGGTAAGACCTTCCCTGTTTTTTTGCGTTCTTATACTAATAAAGGTATTTTTGTATCGTGATTTACCGCTTAGGTGGAGGGCGGTGGAGGCTGGTTCCCAAACGAGCCTCTTTTTTTATTATTTACAGCGAACAAACGTTTTGTGCGTTTGCCGAAAATGATGTTGGGCAACTGCGGAAAATGCGAAGAATAGCTAAAAAATACGAGGAAATGATAATTTTGGCAAAAACGAACAGAATTTCGTGTAATAAAAGAGCAAAACCACGAAAAATATCACGAAATATTGAAAAAATTATTATATTTTTTAGTAAAATGTATTGCATTCGGCAAATGCCTGTGTTAGAATATAAGGGCAACGTGGGGGAAAATAGTGATTTTTACCCACAAAATGGCGGAAAGGGGTGGAACAAATGGAGCTGTTGGGTATATTTACTAATACTCTCGATTCAAAAAAAAGAGTTATATTCCCGGCAAAGTTCAGAGAAGACTTGGGCGCAACCTTTGTTATCACCGTCAATGTAGACAAATGCCTTTCGGCCTATTCTCTTGAAGAATGGGAGACATATACAGCAAAGCTTAAGTCTCTTCCTAAGACTCAGGTCAAGGATATTACACGATTCATATGCGGTCTTGCAATGAAAGCCACTCCCGACAGTCAGGGAAGAATAGGTCTTTCTAAGGAGCTTGTTGAATACGCAGGTATCGAATCCGGCGTAACCTTCATCGGTTGCGGTGACAGAGTAGAGATTTGGGATGAGCGCATCGCTCCCGTGCCTTCACGTTATGATATGGACAAGGTCAACGACATCAGAGACCTTATGCTTGAATACGGCCTCTGATAAATGCAGAGGAGTAAATAAATTGAGTTTTTCACATTATTCGGTAATGCTCGATGAAACCGTTTCCGCTCTCAAGCCTGAGAATGGCGGGGTGTTTGTAGACGGTACTGCAGGTGGCGGTGGGCATTCGGAAGAAATACTTCGCAGATTGCCTGAGGGCTCCCTCCTTATAAGTCTCGATAGAGACGACAGAGCTATAGAGCACTGCAGAGAACGCCTTGGAGTGTACGGAAACAAATCTAAGGTGGTAAAAAGTAATTACAGCGAGCTGTCAGATGTGCTTGACAGACTCGGGATAGATAAAATAAATGGAATCATGTGGGATTTGGGCGTTTCCTCCGTCCAGCTTGATGAAGCCGAGCGCGGTTTTTCCTATTCTCAGGAAGCGTTTTTGGATATGAGAATGGATAGAAGCAGCGGGAAAACAGCATATGACGTGATAAATACATATGCTGAAAACGAACTGCGCCGGATCATCAGCGATTGGGGAGAGGAAAAATTTGCTCATAAAGTTGCAGCATCGATCGTCAGAAGCCGCGAAATATCCCCTATTGAGACAACTACACAGCTTGCAGATATCGTCACAAATGCTATTCCTGCAGGCGCAAGAAAAAAAGAAGCTCAGCATCCTGCAAAGAGAACATTTCAGGCGATACGCATCGAAGTAAACGATGAACTTCGTATCATAGAGCCTACTTTGGAGACAGCTGTCAGCCGACTTTCAAGCGGCGGGCGGGCAGCTGTTATTACTTTTCACTCTCTTGAGGACAGAATAGTAAAGCAGACTTTTAAAAGATTGGAGAATCCGTGTACATGCCCTCACGATTTTCCTGTATGCGTATGCGGAAAGAAGCCTCTCGTAAAGGTTATAACCAAAAAGCCTTTACTTCCAACCGACACGGAGCTTGAGGTGAATCCCCGTTCAAGAAGCGCGAAATTAAGGGTGGCAGAGAAATTATAAATGTAATGTTCGTGTAAATACAAGAAAGGCGGTCCCACAATGGCAGAAACAGTTAATGCAACTTCTATAAATGAAAACCCTCTCTGCGCAAGGCTTCAGAAAAAGTTCGCAGGCAGAGGAGTTGCCAGTGCGGGTTCTAAAGCTGCAAAAAAGGTATATAATGATGCTAAAAGCTCTAAGGTTGCACGAACAGCAGACCCATTTGAAGAGACTGCAGAGTTTGTAAGAGCCGGCGGAAACGTAAAAACTACAGTTGCCTACAAGGGTGCTGTAAGAAATGCAAGTAAGGCAAACGTATATGCAAATTCGACATTTGAAGAAACGACTACGTTCAATAGAGCGACTTTTCAGAGAGCATACGAGAGAGCAGCGTCTATACGCGAGAAGGCGGCGAATTTCGATGCTTCTACAAGACAGATCCCAAGGGCAAAAAATGCTCCCAAGAAAATAGTAAGCTTTAAGGATGCATTTAAGACATTTGTCTTTGGAGAGGAGATAGAAGAAAGAAAGATAAAAAGCACACCCATTTCCAAGGGGCTTGTTCTCTCTGCTATCGTGATTGCATTTATCGTGGTTCTCATGCTGTTCAGCCTTGCGCAGATCAATGAGTTTAAAAATGAGATTTCCGGTCTTGAAGGACAGAAGCAGGAGCTTCTTACAAGAATAGATGATCTCAATGTTGCTATTGACGCAAAAAACGACATCCGTATGATCGAGGATGAGGCAACCAACCGTATCGGTATGGTCAAGAGCAATCAGATCGCAACAAAGTATATTAGTCTTACGGACGGTGAAAGAATAGAAGTCGTTGATTCATCTTCGCAGCTTGGCGAGGAAGAATACGGCGTATTCGGTAACCTGATGTCAGTTGTAGGAACCAACTGGGATCATCTTATGGAGTACATCAATTAAGCTATGACATCAAACAAGGCGTGCAAAGAAAGCACGCCTTGTTTGGAATTATAAGTGAAATACATATGTTGCCCTTATATGGAATATAATGGTATAAGTAGGGCAGAAATGGCGAAAGGATATGAGCATATGTCTGATAGAAGGAAGAGGATAAGCAGAAGGATTTGGTCCCGTTCGGGCTTTATTCTTATGGTATTCGGACTTGCAATATGTGCCATTGTTGCAAAGCTGGCATACCTGCAGGTTTATAATTATAACTACTATAAAGAACGCGTTGTCAGCGAGATAACAATGGAAACAGAGGTCAATCCCGAGCGAGGAACCATCTATGATAACGCAGGTAATATCCTTGCAACCAACAAAACAGTATATTTGTGCTTCATTTCCCCTCAGGACATTATAGACACAATTGCTGAGGCGGAGGATAAAAAGGATGAATTGGCTGCTGAAGCTGCTTCTACAGGCAAGGAATATGATGATCCCACTATGACTAAGCCCTTTACAACAGAAAAAGGAGAATATCCCGCAATGCCTATTGCACAGGGTATATCAAGATTCCTTTCAGATGTTCTTGATGTTGACTATGATGATATTCTTGAAAAAACAGCTAAAAACGGAAGAAGATATGAAGAGATAAAGGATAAAATAGATGAGGACAAAGCGGAGCTTATAAGACAGTTCATATCTGAAAACGGACTGACACGGGAAATCTATCTCAGAGCCGGAAGCATCAGGTATTATCCCTATAATGAGCTTGCTTCTCACGTCCTCGGCATAACTAATGCTGACGGTGTGGGTACATACGGTCTTGAAGCATATTATAACAACCTGCTTGAAGGAACGAGTGGAAGATATGTAACTGCACAGGATGCACTCAATAATGAAATGGGCTTCGAATATGAGACCTTTATTGAGGCAGAGGACGGCTATAATATTGTAACGACTATAGATACATATATGCAGTATGAGCTTGAAAATCAGCTCAATGCAACGGTAAAAGAGAATCTTGCAGCCAACAGAGCGACAGGTATAGTTATGAACGTTAAGACCGGAGCTGTCCTTGCAATGGCAACGTCTCCCGGATATAACTGTAACGAGCCCTATGTTCTTGACTACCTCTCTC
>JAFUMU010000060.1 GCA_017482495.1 Clostridia bacterium
CATTGCTGCGTCCTTACCAAGACCGTTGAGGATAACGCGGAGGGGCTTTGTTCTAACCTTGTTAGCGTTAAGAGCGATCTTGATAGCGCCTTCTGCTGCTGCAAAGGACTCGTGACCTGCAAGGAAGCAGAAGCACTCTGTCTCTTCGGAAAGAAGCATGCAGCCGAGGTTACCGTGGCCAAGACCAACCTTACGGTTTTCAGCTACGGAGCCGGGAATACAGAAAGCCTGGAGACCGATACCGATTGCGGCAGCAGCGTCAGCAGCCTTTGTGCAGCCCTTCTTGATTGCGATTGCAGCACCAACTGTGTATGCCCACTTTGCATTCTCGAATGCGATAGGCTGTGTCTCTTCTACGATCTTATAGGGGTCGATACCCTTTGCATCACAGATTTCCTTACACTCATCGATAGAGGAAATACCGTATTCCTTAAGAGCCTCGAGGATTTTCGCCTCGCGTCTTTCGTAACCTTCAAATTTAGCCATTTTAGTCGTTCCTCCTTCAATTATTCCTTGCGGGGGTCAATGTACTTAACAGCATCGTTGAATCTGCCGTATGTACCCTTGGACTTTTCGTAAGCAGTTGTGGGATCGTCGCCCTTCTTGATGAAGTCTGTCATCTTGCCGAGGGATACGAACTCGTAACCGATAACTTGATCGTCTGCATCGAGAGCCATTCTTGTGCAGTAGCCCTCTGTCATCTCAAGGTATCTTACGCCCTTTGCCTTTGTACCGTACATTGTACCAACCATGGAGCGCTCGCCCTTACCGAGGTCTTCCATGCCTGCGCCGATTACAAGACCGCCTTCGGAGAAAGCAGACTGGCTACGGCCGTATACGATCTGGAGGAACAGCTCACGCATAGCTGTATTGATTGCGTCACAAACAAGGTCTGTGTTAAGTGCTTCGAGAAGTGTCTTGCCGGGGAGGATCTCAGCTGCCATAGCTGCGGAATGTGTCATACCGGAGCAGCCGATTGTCTCAACGAGTGCCTCTTCGATGATGCCTTCCTTAACATTAAGGGAAAGCTTACAAGCGCCCTGCTGAGGTGCACACCAGCCCACACCGTGTGTGTAAGCTGAGATGTCAGAGATCTGCTTTGCCTGGATCCACTTACCCTCTTCGGGAATGGGAGCGGGACCGTGGTGGGGGCCCTTAGCAACGCAGCACATGTTTTCAACTTCTTTTGAATAAACTAAGCTCATTGTTGGAAGTCTCCTTTATGTAATTGAATTGTTTTCACACACATCTATTATATACCCTCTTTCAGCTTTTTTCAATAACTATTAACAAAAAAAACGTATTTTAACCGAAAAAGAAAATCTCCAAGGAACAATCCCCTACAGGTATCTTGGGATCGCACTTCAAATATTCGTACGTTTGGCTTGATTCTGCATCCGGCATTTTTCATTTCCATTGACACACATGCGGCTGTGGGATATAATGTAAAATATAACAAATTCTGCGGAGGTGCAGTTATGAAGATAATAAACTGTAATCATTGCCGGTCAGAAATTGACAGAGAAAATCTGGGAGAGGACATAGTCTGCCCCGTGTGCGGCGCCGACATATCAGATCTTCTGCTTGCAGATATTGCAGCAACCGACCAACAGAGCATCAATACGAACCACCAAAGCATCTACGAAAGACACAAAAGCGGCGTTACTGCCTCTGCGAGAAGAACTGTCTTCGCACTTCACATTATAATACTGCCCCTCTTAAGTGCGGCTGCAAACGGCCCCGAATTTATCAAGCCATTAAGGGCGATCTTTTCATTCTGGTATTTCCGTTTTTTGTCACCGCGGTACTTCTCATTGCCGTTGCGATCGAAATCATTATCATAAGCAATCAGGTGCGCAATTATTTTTCCGCGGCACTGAACGAAGACTTTACCGACGGCGATCTTATGCTTATGAAGCAATCAAACAGATACAAGAGAGCGGCATACGGGACGTTTTACAGAGCCGACCCCGCCTGCCCTATTAAAAAGCCTATATAATTTAAGACCGCAGGGAATTTACCCTGCGGTCTTTTGTTTAAGCGAACGCAAGCGAACGCTTACGACCGATAGCGAACGCAAACGAAACAAGCGAAGAACAAGAATAAGAAAAAGAATAAGAACAAGAAAAAGAATAAGAACAGGAATAAGATCAAGAGCAGGATAAAGATAAAGAAAACCCGGTTGCTTTTTTCAAAACCGAAAAAAACCGAAAAAACCCATTCGGTTTTTCGGAAAGCGAAATGAACCGAAAAAAGCCAAGATAAAGATAAAGATAAAGATAAAGATAAAGACAAAGATAAAGATGAGGAGAAAGACAAAGAAGAATCTTTATCTTTCTCGCACACACTCTTTAAGTAGCGAAGGAGGCGACCTTTCGGGGAGGCGGGTGAAGCGATATAAGGATAGAAGCCTTCGGCTTCGATGAGTGATATAAGCTGTGCCATGTACTCCGTACGCACAGCATTTGGCGGCAAAGCGACAGCGGCATACGTTAGCGCCTTGCTTAATTACTCCTGCCGTAATTTCGCCCACAGGGGCGAAAGGAAACGCCTTGCCTCTCCCCCCCAAGTTCCGCGCGCCCCCCCGCGCCCGCGGCGTGTTGGGACACAGGATCACATCATTAGGCGTTAGTCCACATCGTTAATATTACTCTGTGCCGTAGCTTCGGTAAACGTTCCTACAGATGATACGTGGGGGCTTTAGCCTGCGGATATGATGTTTACGTTTTAATACCGTTTACCATGCGGCTAAAAAAAGAGGTGCACCTTTATTGATATGCATCATTTCAAAATAATTTCTTATCATTTAGGGACGCCGATCCCTACAGTGTGTATACCGTTCTGTACTTAACAGATTATTTTTACGGGGATATTTGCCGCGATGGAATCCTCGGTGACGATACAATCGTAGGCAAGAAGAGTTACTCCGTTTTCCTTTGCGCTACGCAGGGCAGCGGCAAATTCGGGATGCATTTTCTCATTTGGCTCGAAATGTTTCACGTCCTTCATCTGCACAACGAACAGAGCTACAGCCTCATACCCATCCGACACGGCACTCTCAAGCTCCCGAAGGTGTTTTATTCCCCTCTCGGTAGGCGCGTCGGGAAATCTCACCACGCCATCCTCCTCAAGAGTCACTCCTTTGACCTCAACTAAGGTCCTAACACCCTCATTTTCCACAAGCAGGTCTATCCTTGATTCTCCGTACTTCACCTCGCGTTGGATACGGGCTGTAGGATAAAGCCTTTTCATCAGCTCCTCAGCTACTTTATTGGGCGCCTGAGAGTCCATATTTATAAGCCGCTCTCCCTTATAGACCGACACAAGGTCAAAGGGAGTTTTTCTTTTATCATTGTCCCTCTCATCGCTGAGAAGCACTGTGACACCCGGTACAAGCAGCTCACGGCACCGTCCCGTATTCTTTACGTGGCACACCACCTCTTCCCCGTCCACAACACAACGCGCAATAAATCGGTTGGGTCGGGAGAGAAAGGTAGCTTTTATTATTTTTTCATATATCATATAAATCTTAATTCAAAGCTTCCGTCAACCGGCACATCATACACCGTAGCTACAGACGCATCACCCTCGTTTGCGAAGCTTACCCTGTAGTCCTTGCATTCTGCGCCTTTCGCATCAGCACCGCGAAGCTCCACCGTTACATCCCTTGCAGTTATTTTGTCGTCATATGTGGAATTGATACAATTGAAGCTTACAGTTTTTGTTCCGTCATCATAGGAGATGGCAGTGACACGGCAGATACCCATATCAACGTCGGACACTCCGTCGTCCTCATAAAGGGCGGTAGCACCGTCGTCGCCTGCATAAATAAGTATCCTCGGCTGACGAAGCGGCTCTGTTGCCATTCGGGCCGTATAGGGCTGAGTTACAACAGGATAGCCTGCACGGACAAACAGAGGAAAGGTGTCAAGGGTGTTTTCCACCTTGTGAAGCCCTGCTCCGTAGTGCTGACCTGTAAACCAATCGTACCATACACCCTCGGGGAAATATATCTCGCTTTCCACCTTACCGTTTTCCTCAAGGGGACGGCACACGGGCGCAGTCATGATTCCCTCTCCGAAAAGGTACTGTCCCGGATGCTTATATGCCTCCTCGTCCTCAGGGAAATCAAGATACAGCGCACGAAGCAGAGGCACGCTGAGATCGCTTGCATTCTTTGTCTCGGAATAAACGTACGGCATCAGCCTGCTTCGCAGATGAAATGCCTTGCGCATGACCGAGCAGTAAGGCTCACCCCACGTCCACGGTCTGCGGTCAAAGCCCTCAACGCCGTTCATATGAACTCGGAGTGCAGGGCTCAGTGCTCCGAACTGCACCCATCTTGCGTATACCTCAGACTGTCCTCCCTCAATGGGATCAAGAAAACCTCCGATATCGTGGCTCCACCAGAAGCAGCCTGCGTTGCCTGCGGAAACTGTCATCTGTATTTCAAAATCAAGAGTCTCCCAGCTTGTTACGGAATCACCCGAGAAATAGGCGGGATGCTTATGGTCGCCCCAGCCTCCCCAGCGCGAGAAGCTCATTCCTCGCTTACCGTCACGCTTGGATGCCTCATAATAGAGATGATTGAGCCAACGCAGATGAGTGAGATTTTTCATACCGTTCACGTTGGGATAAAGGTAGTCCTGCTGCCAGTCTAGCCAGCGGAACGCCGCGCCCTTTTCCTCCATCTCAGCACCTGTTGCATCAAAAAATGCGTCCATATACTCTTTGCTTCCTGCGTTGAAGCGGAAGTTTTTGACTCCCTTTTCGCGGTGAGCACGCTCGCGGTCATTTATTTTTTCCTCAATGTCGGGTACACATTCACTGTAACCCGATGCCTCAAGCTTTTTCATAAAACGGTCATATACCTCATCGGCATCTCTCACGCCGTCGGCAGGATGGTCATTGAGAGTTACGGCAATTCCGCGGTCGTTTAATGCTTTGATAGTTCCCTCGGGGTCGGGAATAAGCCTTTTGTTCCAGTTGTAGCCCGTCCAGCCAAGATTTGCTCCTGCGTGGCCGTAGCCGAACTGATACTGCGGCTCACCCTCCTGATGCCCCCAGTCCTGATAGTGCCAGTCCATATCCATAACAAGAATGTCAAGGGGAAAATCGTTTTCATCATACTGATCTGCAAGAGAGATAAAATCCTCAGCAGTGTACGGCCACCAACGGGAATACCAGCTTCCGAAGAAATATTTTCTGGGTAGCTCCATCTTGCCTGAAGTCGCGGCAAGGTCAGACAGCGCCGCCTTGTAATTGGCGCCGTAGGCAAACAGATAAAGATCATATTTGTGAGCGTCGGGACGGTCACATATCCAGCCGTTTTCAAAATAAGGAGTACCGCTGTCGTCGACAACGTACCAGCCGTCACGGGAAAGAAGTCCGTCGGGCAGTGGCTTGAAGCCGCAAACGCCATCAAGAGTGTGAAGAGTGCCGCCGAGATTTTTCTTGTTTTCATCTCCGAAATGCCACACGGCGTTAAAATCACCCGCGTGGATATCCGCCCAAAGAGTGTCACGGGTAAATTCTCCGCCTGCGTAGTATAAGGTCATATTTTCCGTTCTGATGGCAAGGATATCTCCGTCCGACACCTCTGCGTCCCAATACATATCTCTTTTGGCAAAAAGTGTTTCACCGTCAACAAACGCGCCGCCCTCAGCGTATTCCATTCGGATAACTCCGTCGCTGATGACCGTGAATCTTGCATTCCCTTTAACGTAAATACTCATAGCTATACCTCAGCTCGTATATTTCTTGTACCTTAATGATAACTCATATGATTATTTATGTCAATGAGTATTTAGGAGATGCCCGTTTCAATCGCCTTGGGTGAACGTTCCCTCTGTCTCTGTAGGGCGGGATGCCCTCATCCCGCCGTTTCGCTTTGCTTAGATTTATTCATGCGGCGGCTTGAGGGCAAGCCGCCCTACAGGTGTCTTGGGATTGTGTAGCTTAATTCTGCATTCTGCACTCTGCATTCTGCATTAATCTGCCAAGGGCAGATTACATGCCTTACCGTTTGCGGCGAAGGCACAAAAAATGCCCAAATCGCTTTGATAAAAGCGCATTTGGGCGGTAAGGCGCGGTCTTCGGCGCGCCATAAATATTTAAGCAAATCCCCCCTTAAACCTTTTATTCGAAAAGGTTTGGGAGGGGGCTCGGGGGAGGGGCTTTCCTTAAAAGCCCCTCCCCCGTAATCATCAATTCTTATTCAATCAAGGCATATAAGGCACGGGGGCGCTGTAGCCGTCGGGCATGATCATAGGACGGATATACTTGATAGTATAATCGATACCCCACTGGCATCTTTCGTCCTTCCAATAATCGGAATGAGGCTCGATGGAAACTACGCCCTGATAATTCTTCGTATAGAGCATATCCATAACTGCTCCCCAGTTAGTCTGGTCAAGACCTGCGGGCGGATCGTCATAGCGAACGCCGTCAATATACAGGGAGCCCTTAATATGGAAATGGAAAATCTTGTGACCCCAGTCGCGGATCTCACGGAGATAGTTTCTGTCGCCGCCGTGAGCAAAGCAATGGGAAACGTCATACTTGATTCCGAGCTCGGGAAGTGCGCCAAGAACTATCTCCCACTCCTTATCGCTGTAAACGAAGTTGTTCCAACCGCAGTTATATACTGCGATCTTTACGCCCTTGGGACGTGCATACTCAATAAGCTCTGCAAAATACTCGATCGCCTTCTGCAGGTTATCATAATAGGAAAGCGCCTCTACTCTGTTGCATCCGCAGCAGAATACGGGACAGCCCATAATGCTTGCCGCATCAACGCAGTCCTTATCCTCCTGCATCATCTGAGGAATAATGTTGCCCTCCTCGTCAAGTCTTGTTGCGCCCCAACGGCCAACGGAGGCAACGGGAAGACCGTACTTCTCGCTGAGAGCCTTTGTTTCGGGAGCAAGCTCCAGAAACTTCTTACTGTCGGAATAGAAATTGCAGCAGAATTCAACTGCATCAAGTCCCAGGTTCTTTACGTACTGAAAGCACTCTTCCTTCCAGCCGGTAATAATGCCAAGCTTCATAGTTTTTCTCCTTTATTTTTCGGCGCGGTCATCTGACTTGTCCGTCGCCGTTTATTACGTATTTAGTGGTGGTCAGGGCACTGAGACCCATAGGTCCTCTTGCGTGGAGCTTTTGAGTTGAGATACCCACCTCCGCTCCAAGGCCGAATTCTCCGCCGTCAGTAAAGCGGGTAGAGGCATTGACGTAAACGCATGCAGAGTCGATACGGGAGGTGAAATAATCAGCCGCCGCTCTGCTTTCTGTCACGATAGCCTCGCTATGGCCTGTGCTGTAACGGTTTATATGCTCTACTGCCTGCTCAACGGTATCTACTATCTTGAGCGCAACAACATAATCATTGTACTCAGTTTCCCAATCCTCATCAGTTGCCTTACTGCAATCAATAATGCCGCAGGCTCTATCACAGCCTCTTATTTCCGTATTCACAAGAGCATCCTTCAATCGGGGGAGAAATTCCTCTGCCACGATGCCGTTTACAAGGATAGTTTCCACGGCGTTACATACGGAGGGACGGGACAGCTTCGCGTTTGCCGCAATGCTGAGCGCCTTATCCATATCCGCATCGCTATGAACGTACAGATGACAATTTCCTGCGCCCGTTTCGATAACGGGCACCTTGGAATTCATAACCACGCTCTGAATAAGCCCCTTGCCGCCGCGGGGAATAAGCACATCAAGCACGCCGCGCATTTCCATCATAACAGAGGCGCCCTCACGCTCGGTCATTTCTATAAGAGAAACTGTTTCCTCGGGAAGTCCGCATAAGGAAAGCGCTCTCTTGGCGCATGCAACTATTGCTTTGTTGGAGCGAAGTGCCTCCTTGCCGCCACGAAGAACTGCCGCGTTGCCGCTTTTAAGGCAAAGACCTGCAATGTCTGCGCTTACATTGGGGCGCGCTTCATAAATAACGCCAACAGCCCCAAGGGGAACACTTATCTTCTTGATCTCCATACCGTTGGGACGTTTGGTGACCGTACCGCCGCCCACAGGGTCGGGAAGCTCTGTCAATGCAAGAAGCGCCTTGACTATTCCGGAGATCCTGTCCTTTGTAAGGCAAAGTCTGTCGCACATAGCTTCGCTTGTACCGTTTTCTCTTGCGGCAGAAACGTCCAGCGCATTTTCGGACATGATATAATCGCAATCTTTCTCAAGCTCACGTGCAAAAGCTGTTATAACCTTGTTTTTCAGAGCTGTGTCTGCCAGAGCTATAGCACTTGACGCCGCCTTTGCCCCTCGGCAAACTCCCTCTACATATTCTCTTATATCCATTTTACGTGCCTCTTATATTTTCTTGGGATCAAAATAAGTTCCTATACTCTCGCCGTCCAGAATACTGTACAGCTTAAGGGGGTCGCGGCCGTTCATGATTATCATGGGGATACCCTTATCTCCAACGATACCTGCCGCCTTCAGCTTTGTGGCCATACCGCCTGTACCGCGCTCCGTGCCTGCGCCGCCTGCAAAGCCGAGAATGGTATCGTCTATCTCTTCAACTCTATGTATGAGTCTTGCGTCGGGATTCTTTCTTGGATCACTGTCGTAAAGACCGTCAATATCTGTCAGGTTTATGAGCAGATCTGACTCGCAAACTGTAGCAACATATGCAGAAAGTGTATCGTTACCGCCAAACTGAAGCTCCTCGCTTGAAACAGAGTCGTTTTCGTTTACAATGGGAATACATCCAAGGTCAAAAAGCATCCTAAAGGTGTTTTTTACAAGTTCAAGTCTGTGTCCGTCGTCTACAACATCCTTTGTCATAAGTATCTGACCTACGCTGTGACCGTAGGAAGCAAAAAGGCGCTCGTAGAGACGCATCAGCTCTGTCTGTCCAACAGCCGCAAGCGCCTGCTTTTCCGCAAGGCTTCTCTTCTGCATGGGAAGCCCCAGCTTGCTCGCTCCTGCCGCAACTGCGCCGGAGGACACAAGGACTACCTCCTTGCCTGCATTTTTCATATCTGAAAGCACTCTTACCAAAGCCTCGATGCGGCGGATATTAAGTCTGCCTGTCGCTGCATGGGTGAGTGTGGATGAGCCTATTTTTACCGTAATACGACGGCAATCTCCTATATTGTTCATTTTCTTTTTGAAAAGACCTCTATGTTACAAAAAATTTAAAGTAAACCTATTTATTTTTACCTCATTATATATTATAATATAATGAATAATATTATAATCGGGAGTACTGTTATTTTGATTATAACACTAATTGCCCGATTTTCAAGAGCATTTTAACATTTTTTACTAAGGAGCGTACATAAAACCATGGAAAAGAAAAGATACGAGCTTGAGATCGCTGACGTTGAAATGGCGATCATATCCGATGAAAGAGAAGAATTCGTTATGCGTCTTGCAGGCGAGCTTGACACAGGCATCAAGGAACTTATGAAGGCAAACAAACGTTGCTCTAAGCTTGACGCCGCTATTCTCTGCGCACTTGACTATGCAAGTGATAAGTCCAAGGCTGAAAAAAGAGTCCGCAACCTGGAAGCACAGGTGGCACTTTATGATGCAAATATCCGCCGTCTCAGAGAAGAGGTTGCACGTCTTAAGGGCGAGATCTTTGTTTGCCCCGCACCCAAGGCAGTAGATCCTGAAGCAGCTTCCGATGACATTGCTGACCTTGAGGCTCTTGACGGAGCAGAGACTGCAGAGGAAGCAGAGATCGAGGTGGAGATCACAGAAGAGGTATCCGCAGTTCAGATGGAAATGACACTTCCCGAGGAGACACCCGAGGCAGAGGAAGCAGCTGAGGAAGAGACTTGCGACGAAAGAAGCGAAAAGCTCCGCCGTGTTGAAGAGCTGCTCCGTAATAGAGAGCCCTACGCAGAGACAGCAGAATCCCCCAGAGAGGACAAGCTCCGCCAGATTGAGAGCCTTCTCAGAAATAAGTAATGATCGGTTGAATAACCATAAAATCGTATAAATTCAGTATTACAGCTGAAATGTTGATTTGTTCCGAGGACTCTCCTCATCCACCACTAACGTGGTCCCCCTTCCCCGCTGGGGAAGGTTAGGAGGATAAGCCTCGAGATAGTTTCAACACGTACAATTTGTACGTTAATAAAGTTTTTGATCTCCGCTTTTCATAACGCCACACAAATTTCCAATACAGTAAGGCTATACGATGCACCGTGCCAAACCTTCCCCAGCGGGGAAGGGGGACCACGAAGTGGTGGATGAGGAGATACCAAGGACTCAACTAACTATACACCCCCAAGCCCGACTTCTGTCAATGAAAGGAGCCTATATGAATAATCTTCCCGAGCTTCTTGCTCCCGCAGGCAGCTTTGCCTCGCTGGAAGCAGCTATTGAGGGCGGAGCCGATGCGGTGTACCTTGGCTCATCAAAATTCAATGCCAGAATGAGAGCAGGTAATTTTGACGACGAAGAGCTGACATCTGCCCTGCGACTTTGCCATGCCTACGGAGTCAAAAGCTATATTACCATGAATATCCGTCTCTTCGACCGCGAGATAAGCGAAGCGCTCGATCTTGCAAAGAGACTTTACGAGGACGGCGCATCTGCTCTTATCCTTGCAGATAACGGTCTTGCCGCCGAAATAAAGCGTAATATCCCCGACTTTGAGATCCATGCATCAACTCAGCTCTCAGGTCATACCGTCAGTGATGCCAAGGCTCTTATGGAAGCAGGCTTTTCGCGAATGGTCTGTCCCAGAGAGATAACAAGGAATGGACTTGACACCCTCTGCAAGGATTCTCACATAGAAATAGAAATGTTCGTTCACGGCGCATACTGCGTTTCCTTCTCGGGACAGTGCATTATGAGCGCCGTTATGGGAGGCAGAAGCGGCAACAGAGGAAGCTGTGCTCAACCCTGCCGTCAGCCCTATACGTTGGACGGTAAAAAGTGCTACCCTGTCAGCCTTAAGGATATGTGCCTTGCAGGCAGTATAGAGGACATCCTGCGAAGCGGTGTTGCCTCTCTTAAGCTGGAGGGCAGACAAAAGCCTGCGGAATATGTTTACGGGGTCACCAAGACCTACCGCCGGCTCCTTGACGAGAGACGAAACGCAACAGAGGACGAGATCGCATATCTTGCTTCCCTCTTCTCACGTCAGGGATTTTCCGACGGATACTATAAGTCTGCTCCGCGAAATATGCTGGGAGTGCGTACTATGGAGGAGTTTGAAGCCTCCGATAAGTCTGTTTTCCAAGGACTTAACCGTAAGGTGAAGGCAGAGGTGATCGCAACGGCAACGGTAGGCGAGCCCCTTAGATATACTATGACCACAAAATACGGTGAAGTGACCGTAGATGGCGATGTTGTAAACGCCGCCGACACAGTTAAGTCCATGTCAGAGGAGGACGCAGAAAAATGCGCCGCAAAACTGGGAGGAACACCCTTTATATTAAACAGCTTCACCTATAACTGTGCAGAAGATGCATTTGTCTCACGCTCAATGCTCAACCGCGCAAGACGTGAGGCGGCAGAAAAGCTGTGCGACCCGTCGCGCATCCCGCCTGACACACAGCCTGAGTATATCCCCCCTGAATCAGCTAAAAATAATACCGTGGTTTATACTGCGGAGTTTTCCCACGAGTGTCAGATACCTGACACGGCACAAGGCTTCTTTTCGGAGATATTCCTTCCCGCGGGAAGACACGGCAGCCATACTCCCATCCTCCCACCGGTGCGCTTTGATGAGCAGAGGGATATATACCCCAAGGACGGCAGAGTTATGACAAATACTACAGGTCAGCTTTATGAAGCCAAGAAAAGAGGACTCTCTGCTGTATGCTCCCACCGCCTTAACGTTTTCAACAGCAAAACGGCAGAGGTGGCAAGAGATATGGGCGCAGAATTCAGCATCCTTTCTCCCGAGTTGACAGCAGCGCAGATAAGAGACATTCACGCAGAGAATAAATCTGCCATCGTCTACGGAAGGATCCCCCTTATGACCCTCTGCAGATGCGCCATCTCCGACGGAGGCAAAAATTGCAAGAGGGGCGGCGGAGGTATCATCGGTAAAAAATCAGATTCCTTCTGCCAAAGTGAAATAAAAGACAGAAAAGGTGTTACTTTCCCCATAATATCCCTCCCCGACTGTACTAATATAGTTTACAACAGCGTCCCAATCTATATGGCGGATAAACAAGAGGAGCTTGACAGAATGGGGATAACACACCGCCACTTCGTTTTCACAACGGAAACAAAGGAAGAGTGCCGGGAGATCATCCGCAGATATATGAAAAAGCTTCCCGCCCCCGAAAATATGTCATTTACAAGGATAAAATAATGTTAAAGCTAAAAATAAAGTATTTAAGCGATAAAATAGAGCCTCTTTGCTATGTGGACGGCAAATCCGACTGGATAGATCTTCGCTGTGCAGAGGACGTTGAGATGAAGGCGGGCGAATTCAAGCTGTTACCCCTTGGCGTTGCAATAGCATTGCCTAAGGGATATGAAGCGCATATAGTTCCCCGCTCATCCACATATAAAAATTTCGGCATTATTCAGACGAACCATATGGGAGTTGTTGACGAAAGCTATTGCGGCAACGGCGACCAGTGGTATATGCCTGCCTACGCACTGCGCGATACTAAAATATCTGCAGGCGACAGGGTCTGCCAGTTCAGAGTTATGGAGCATCAGCCCGCACTCGAGTTTGAAGCGTGCGACGACCTGGGCGCCCCCGACCGCGGAGGTATCGGAAGCACAGGTAAGAGATAAAACCAATAGCCCTGTATGGAGCGACGCCGCGAACCCCCAAATCTCAGCAAGTTCGCTTCGGGGAACCCCGGCAGCCCCCGTCGCTCCGAAACAATATGCTTAGGCCGTACAAACCCAAGACACTGTAGGGCGGGATGCCCGCCTAACACTCCCCAGCGTGGAGACGTGGGGCCGCATCCAAACCTTCCCCAGCGGGGAAGGGGGACCACGAAGTGGTGGATGAGGAGAAACTCAAACACAAACATTAATTATTAAAATAAAAAATATCAACAGTTGAAATGGTGAGGACTCTCCTCACCCACCGCTGACGCGGTCCCCCCTCCCCGCTGGGGAGTGTTATGGCTGAGACCGACGTTCAGTTTCAACGGATAAGCTCTCCCCCATCCCGAAAGGACAAAAAATGAATTCAGTTATACTGGCGTCTGCATCCCCACGCAGACTTGAACTACTTACAATGGCAGGGTATGATTGCACAGTTGTAAAGCCCTGCGTTGACGAAAATATACCCTATGACTCCCCTGAGGACTATGTTCAGAAGCTGTCCCGGATAAAAGCCGAGGCAATTGCCTGCAAAAATGAGGGAGTGGTGATCGCCGCCGATACGGTGGTCACGGTCGACGGCCGTATCCTCGGCAAACCAAAGGATGCACAGGACGCAAAAAATATGCTTATGTCCCTCTCAGACAGAGAGCATTCCGTTTTCAC
The DNA here is from genome assembly GCA_017482495.1 of Clostridia bacterium. Taxonomy (GTDB): domain Bacteria; phylum Bacillota; class Clostridia; order Oscillospirales; family CAG-272; genus Avispirillum. The sequence continues at coordinate 13,447 of JAFUMU010000060.1, forward strand.
AGGCTTCACTGTAAGGTGCGGCGATAAAAGTATAACACAGGTATCCGAGACAAGAGTTGTTATGAGAAGCATAACAGACGGCGAGATCGATGCATACGTCAGAAGCGGCGACCCTCTTGACAAGGCGGGAGCTTATGGAATACAATGCGCCGCAGGAATGTTCGTCTCTGAGATAAAGGGCGACTACTATACCGTCGTGGGACTGCCTATCTGTCCCATATCAGTCATATTGAGAGAGCACTTCGGTATTGAACCGAAATTATAATATAAATGAACAAGAAAGGTTTTTGACTTATGGCAAGAAATATAGGTATTGACCTTGGTACTGCCAATACCATTGTCTATGTAAAGGGCAAAGGGATCGTACTCCGTGAGCCCTCCGTTGTTGCAATAGAAGAAAGAACCAAGAAGGTGGTTGCCGTTGGTAACGAGGCTAAGCTCATGCTTGGCAAAACTCCCGGCTCCATCGTTGCTATGCGCCCCCTCAGCGACGGCGTTATTGCAGAATTCGACTTTACAACGGCTATGCTCCGTGACTTCTTCAAGAAGGCGTCAGGTACAAGCCTTTTCAGCGGTCCCAGAGTCGTTGTTTGCGTACCGTACGGCGTTACCGAGGTTGAAAAGAGAGCTGTTGAGGACGTTACACTCGAAGCAGGCGCACAAAAGGTTGCCCTGATAGAGGAGCCCATCGCGGCTGCTATCGGAAGCGGACTTAAGGTAGAGGACGCTCGCGGAAGCATGATAGTTGATATGGGAGGCGGTACTACAGAGGTTGCAGTTACAAGCCTTGGCGGTATCGTTCTGTCCAAATCCCTCCGAATCGCAGGCGACGAGCTTGACGAGGCCATAGTTAACTATATTAAGAAAAAGCATAATATCCTTATCGGCGAGGTCACAGCAGAAATGCTCAAAAAGAAGATCGGAAGCGTTCACCCCGCAGTTGATAAGGGATATATGGAGATCCAGGGAAGAAACCTATTAAACGGTCTTCCCGCAATAATCAACGTAAGCTCAGCCGAGGTAAGAGAGGCAATGCATGAGCAGATAGTCCATATAATCGAGGCTATCCGTTCTACTCTTGAAAATACCCCCCCCGAGCTTGCAGCAGACATCTACGACAACGGCATCATGTTGGCAGGCGGCGGCGCACTTCTCGGCGGACTTGACGCACTTATTTCCTACGTAACGGGAATCAAAGTAACTATTGCCAAGAATCCCCTTGACTCCGTTGCTATCGGTATCGGCCACGTTATAGAGAGCATAGGCGATATCAGCGATATCGTCCAGTTCAGAAACAGAGGCTCTAGATAATTATCCTACAGAGAAAGGAGTCAGCATAAATGAAAGGCTTTTTCAAAAGCAGATTTTTTGCCGTGCTTGTGATAGTGGCCCTTTTTGCCACCATAGTACCTGCTGTGCTGTACGCCATGGGCGTCGGGAATTATGCCCATAATCTTATCAACCAAACGCTGGTTCCTCTTCAGAAGGGATTTGCGTTTATAACGGACGGTATCGACGGATACGTAGACTATTTTTCCGAATTCGACCGCATCGTTGAGGAAAACAATCAGCTCAGAGACAGAATAGACGAGCTTGAGGATCAGATATATTCAGCCCAGGAGATAGAGGGAATGAATGAATGGCTCTTTGACTATCTGGAATTAAAAAGAGAGCACACCGACTTTTCCTTTGAAGCGGCTAACGTTACAAGCGACGGCGGAACTAATTATATGAGAGTATTCACCCTCGACCGAGGCAAGAACCATAAGGTGGAGGTAGATATGCCTATAGTAACGCCTCAGGGTATAGTCGGATACGTGGTGGAAGCAGGCAACGACTGGTCAAAGGCGGTTACAATCCTCGATTCCTCAGCATCTATCGGAGCATATGTTGAGAGAACAGGCGAGCTTTGCGTTGTTGAGGGCGACTATCAGCTTTCAGAAGAAGGCATCTGCCGCCTAAACTACCTCTCCGAGGATTCACAGGTACAGGTGGGAGACAGGATACTGTCCAGCGGCTACGGAAGCGTATTTCCCAGAGGTCTTGTTATCGGTCACGTTACAAAAATAGAAAAAAACCAGTATAGCCGCACTACCGTTGCATATATAACCCCTGCGGCTGACCTTACAGACCTCACCAAGCTCATGGTCATAACAGATTATGAAACCTACTCAGAATAATAGAAACGGGGGAAATGATCAGCCCAAGCTGCACCGTATGCCAAGACGGTTTGCCCCCGATATAGATAAGATTGGCAAAAAAATAAGCACTGAAAATTCGCAGAATAAGACCGCCGCATCCTCAGAGCAACGTACACCCCCTAAAAGGAAAACACCGCCCCAAAAAACGGTGCAGAATAAAAAAAGAAGAAAAAGAACTACTCTCGCAGGAGCCATACTTGCAGAGATAGAGGACAGACTGGACGGACTTTCCCTCAATATCCCCTTTACCGCAGAGCAGTTTTTACGGGCAGCCATCTGCGGAGTGCTTATAATCCTATTTGCTATGCTTGAAACTACAGTTTTCTCACGCTTTAAGCCCTTCGGCGCAATACCTGACCTTATGTTTGCGCTGACAGTGGCAATAGCCTTTTCCGAGGGAGAAAAATGGGGAGGCGTATGCGGAATAATAAGCGCTGTAATCATCGATGCGCTGACAGGAGTGGTTTTTTCACTTCTTCCTATCCTTTATATGATGGCGGGTGTTCTGTGCGGATACCTTGTCCGCGACTTTTTCTCAAACACCGCCCTGCCGCGAGTGGCAGTTATAACCCTTTTCACAGTGGGCAGAAGCGTGGTCACATTGATCAGCGCGGTCACCGTCACCGATGCCCCGATCTCAGAGATCATGCTTGATATGGTCATCCCCGAATATTTTTCCACAGTTCTTATGTCCGCACCGGTATACCTTACGGTGTGGCTGTGCTACTTTAAATTCCATAAAACAAGAGCCGAAAGAACTGCAGGATAATAGAAAATAAAATTTATAAAGAAAGGACTGACAGGCAAAGTGAAACGAAGAGATCATCTTCTCAGATATATAGCTCTTGGCTTCATCTATGTAGCCGTAGCGCTTGTGTTTATAGCAAGGCTCATAACCATCCAGATCGCCGGTCAGGACTATTATACTGAAACTGTAACAGATAAGACATATACAAGAACAGAGCCTATTCAGGCGCAGAGAGGCGAGATATTCGACCGCAACGGCAAGCCCCTTGTGGAAAACAGCTACTCATACGATCTGTACCTTGACGGAGGCAGCTTCCCCACAGACGAAAAAAGTAAAAATGCCATTATCCTTGATCTGACGGAAACAGCAAAGAGAATGGGTATCTATGAGGACAGCTACTCACTCCCTGATAATCCTTTTATACAAAAGGACGGAGATTGGAAGCTTGACGGTAGCTATATGGGCACAGTTTACGGCAAAAGACTTACCAAGCTTATGACAGAGCTGGGATATACCCCCGATGATAAGGAAAAAGGGGGGTGGACAAAAACTGATATTGAGGATGTAAGAAATACATTTCTTAAGCGCTACGGACTTGTAGCAGAGGATGGCTACGAGCTTTACGTTTCCCACGACCTTGAATATTTGTTTACGGTCCGCCTTGATATGGAGCTGAAAAATTTCTCCGCCGCCGAGCCTTATACAATGCTCCGTGATATACCTCTGACCTTTATTTCCGCAGTATGCGAGGGCGGTCACAGAGGATATAATATCAATGTAACGGCAGAAAGAACCTATTCCTATCCCGGCTATCTCAGCCATATCCTCGGACGTGTAGGTAAGATACACGCAGAGGAAGCCCAGTACTATACGGAGTTGGGATACTCTCTTAATGCTATAGTGGGAACATCAGGTGCGGAAAAGGCATTTGAATCCTATCTTCACGGTAAAGACGGAAAAATGGCTATCGTGGAGGACAACTACGGCAATATAGTCGATACCTTCGTGCTTGAAGAGCCTGTAGCAGGTCAAGATGTTTTTCTTACGATCGATATAGACCTGCAGATAACTGCGGAAAATGCGCTGAAAAATAATGTTGCCACCATCGTCACTGAGGCGGAGGGAACGGAGGACGAGCTTGACGGAGAGGACGCCAACGCAGGCGCAATGACCGCCATCAATTCGAAAACAGGCGAAGTGCTGGTTCTCGCCAATTATCCCACATATAACCTTGCAACCTTTAACGAGGATTACAAATACCTGAGAGAAGACCCTGACTCCCCCCTTTTTAACCGAGCACTTGAGGGAATATATGAGCCCGGCTCCACCTTTAAGATAGGAATGGCTGTGGCGGCACTTCAGGAGGGCATAATCACCCCATATACGGAGATCCTGGACGAGGGTAGATATCAGTATTATGCCGACGTTGGATTCACTCCCGCCTGTTGGATATACAGCTACGGCGGACAGACTCACGGATGGATAAATGTTTCCAAGGCCATTGAGGTCTCCTGCAACTGCTTTTTCTTCGATGTGGGCAGACAGCTCACCATAACAAGAATGAACAACTACTGTACAGCCTTTGGACTGGGTCAGCCCACAGGAATTGAGATAAGCGAAAAAACAGGCGTCCTTGCAGGCCCCGCAGAGAGAGAGGAAAAGGGCGAAACGTGGTACGACGGCGATACCATCCAGGCGGCTATCGGTCAGTCGGACAACCTTTTCACCCCCCTTCAGATAAGTAACTATATCTCAACAGTCCTCAGCGGCGGCGACAGAATGAAGGTCCATATCCTTTATCAGGTAAGAGACTACGAAGGAAATGTGACATATGAATTCACCCCCCTGACAGTCAGCACCATCGAGCTTTCCGACGGAAATGTTAACACTGTAAAATATGCAATGCGTGATGTTATCACAGAGGGTAGCGCTGTAAGACTTTTTGGCACATATCCCCTTGAGATAGGCGGAAAAACAGGAACGGCGCAGGTTTCAAAAACAAGCTCAGACAACGCTATATTCACAGCATTTGCCCCATTTGACGACCCTGAGATAGTTGCCACCTGTATAATCGAGCACGGTGCTAACGGTACTGACGCAGGCTACGCGGTACGAGATCTTTTCACCGATTATTTCGGCCTTGATTTCCCTCTGAACGGTGTCACAGAGGAGGAAGAGCCTCCCGGTGATGACACAGGAAGTGATGAGTGACAATGAGAAAAATTACTGATAAACAAAGAGCTTTTGAGGCAGACAGGATACTTGCAGAGCTGTATCCCGATGCAGCCTGCTCCCTTGAAGCGGACGACGATCCATGGCGCCTTCTCGTTATGGCAAGACTAAGCGCACAATGTACAGACGAGAGAGTAAATATAGTGAGCCGCGACCTTTTTGCGGCATTCCCCGACGCTGCCTCAATGGCAAATGCGCCCATAGGCGACATCGAAGATCTTATAAGATCCTGCGGACTCTACCGAGGGAAGGCTAAAAGCATAAAGGAAGCCTCTGAGATCGTTGTCAATAAATACGGCGGAAATATCCCAAACACTATGGATGAGCTGCTGGAGCTTCCCGGCGTGGGAAGAAAAATAGCAAATCTGTTGCTTGGAGATATATTCGGTCTTGGCGGCATAGTTGCCGATACCCACTGCATGCGTATATGCGGCAGATTGGGATTTTACCCCGAGGGACAAAAGGATCCTCTGAAAACTGAAAGAATAATGGAAAAATTACTTCCCCGCGAGCATCAAAGTGACTTCTGTCACCGCATCGTCCATTTCGGACGTGATATATGCCGCGCGAGAGAACCCCTTTGTGACGACTGTCCCATGAAGGATATCTGCTGTCACTACGGGGAGGCACATACAAAGAAAGCAGGTTCATAATTTTGGCAAAGAAAGAGAAAAAAGAAAAGAACTGCCGCCTTGGTAAGGTTGGCGGTCAAGCAGTTCTTGAAGGCGTTATGATGAGAAGCGGCGACGAGATCGCCCTTGCGGTGCGCAAGGATGACGGCACCATCGATGTAAAAAACAGCAGATTCGTCTCCGTTCGTAAAAAGCATAAGTGGACTAATATCCCACTTCTTCGCGGCTGTATCAATATGGTAGAAATGCTGAAGCTCAGCTACGGCACCCTTTCCGACAGCGCGGAAATGCTTGGTATCGATGAAACAGAGGAAGAAACAAAATTTGAAAAATGGCTTCGCAAGGTTTTCGGCGACAAGCTGATGACAGTTGTCATGAGCATATCTATGGTACTGGCACTGTTCCTGAGCGTGGGACTTTTCGTTTTCCTACCCAACTTTGTCACCATCGGTATCAACGCCCTGTATCACCACTTCGCGCAGGCAGACCTTCACAACGTCCTGCAAAATGTTATCTCAGGTGTTGTGAGAATGATAATATTTGTTGTATATCTGCTTCTCTGCTCTCTTATGAAGGATATCAGACGCACCTTTGAATACCACGGCGCAGAGCATAAGACTGTTGCCTGCTACGAAAGCGGAATGGAGCTTACAGTAGAAAATTCAAGAAAATGCTCCCGTTTCCACCCCCGTTGCGGCACAAGCTTTATCTTCGTTATGATGATAATCTCAATCCTTGCAACAGCATTTGTTGACTGGAACGGATGGCCCACATGGGCAATTATGCTCACAAAGCTTGGTATGCTTCCCGTAATCGTTGGAATCGGATTTGAATTTCTTATGATTGCAGGCAAGCACCCCAATTTTATAACAAAAGCACTTTCTGCCCCCGGTCTGTGGATGCAGAGAATAACCACAAAAGAGCCTGACGACAGCCAGCTTGAGGTTGCTATTATGGCAATCAAGCACGCTATGCCTGATGAATTCCCCGAAATTGCAAAGGAAAAAGCTCAGGCAGAGACTGATGAGCAGGCTGAAGGAGAAGCAGCAAGTGACCCTCAGTGAAATAATAAAAATACTTGAAGCGGGGGGAATCGAATCCCCTCGCTTTGATGCGTCAGTGCTTATTGAGCACTTCGAAGGAAAAAACAGAGCATCTCAGCTTGCCTACCCTGAAAGAGATTATGTCAGTAAAGCGCTTGCTGATGCAGTACGCCGCAGGGCTGACCGCCAGCCTCTTCAGTATATCATCGGCAAGTGGGATTTTATGGGACACACCTTTAAGGTCTCTCCCCATTGCCTTATTCCCCGTGCCGACACGGAGCTTCTTTGCTCCCTTGTAATAGAAAAGCTCCCTCAAGGCGGAAGATTTGCCGACCTCTGTACAGGAAGCGGTTGCATTGCAGTATCAATTCTTTTAGATCGACCGGACACCTGTGGCGTTGCAGTTGAGCTTTACCCCGAAACACTGTCAATTTGCCGTGAAAATGCAGAGTCTCTCGGTGTAACTGACCGCCTCACCACTCTTTGCGCTGATGTTACCTTGCCCTGTCTTGAAGGCGAGTTCGATATCATAGTTTCTAATCCACCTTATGTTACAATGGACGAAATGGCTGATATTTCCCCCGAGGTGGCGGCCGAACCTTCACACGCTCTGACCGACGGCGGCGACGGCCTTTCAATTATTCGAAAAATCATGGAGATCTATCCGTCTCGCCTTAAACCCGGCGGTATCCTTGCTATTGAATTCGGCTGGAAACAGGCTGACGCTATCATGTCCATTGCATCATCTCTTAAACTTAACGCCCGTATTATCCGTGACATTGAAGGACGAGACCGATTAATTGAGATAATGGTTTGATCACTATTATTATTTAGGGGGGTACTCTCTTTCGCAGAGAGTTCCCCCCTATGACCCCCTTCAGAGAACCTTAACCAACTACAGCAATTTAGTTCGTTTTTTAGGTGCAGCTATGCTAACGAAAGCTTGACGGACAATTGGATGAAGGTGTTATTCCTGTCTGCGACTGTGTCGCAGATATAAGACGGACAAATACACAGATATGAAAACGCTTTCATATCTGTGTATTTGTCTGTCTTATAGTAACAAGTTGCTATGCAACTTGCGGGAATAACACCTTCATCCAATTGTCCGTCAAGCTTTCGTTCTTCTTATTCCTTGTATTCAGTTTAACCTTATTTTATCTCCATTATATAAGGTTCTCTGGAAGGGGTGTGGGGAAACCGCTCTGCGAAAGAGAGGTTTCCCCACATAAAAACTTAAAAACTTAAAAACTTACTTATGATAAAGCCTCTTGGTTTCGTACTGAGGCTCACAACTAACATTAATACCCAATCGGCGAAGGATCTTTTCATCCTCGTCGCTGATAATAACAGAGAAATGTGCATCGCTGCCGCGGAGATTTGCAAGCTGTTCTTTAGCCGCATTAGAAACGGGATTAGAGAGGGCAGAGATGGTAAGTGCAAGGAGCACCTCATCTGTATGGAGCCTGGGATTTCTATGCTGGAGGTACTGAGTTTTAAGAGAGCAGATAGGGGTCAGTACATCTGCAGAGATAAGGTCCAGACGGTCATCGATATTACCGAGGGCTTTAAGTGCATTAAGGAGCATAGCAGAAGCAGCTCCTAAAGTGCTTGAGGTCTTACCTGTAATAACTCTGCCGTCGGGGAGCATAAGAGCGCCTGCGGGAGCGCCTGTAGCCTTAGCCTTGTCAAGTGCGGCAGAAACGATAGGGCAATCATCGGGAGCCACAGCAGACTGATTCATAAGGATCTCTATCTTCTTAATGGCATTGTCCTCTGTCATACCCTTGACTCTGTTGACACAGGCAGTAAAATATCTGCGAAGTATCTCCATTTTAGAAGCCTCACGGCACACCTCGTCATCGATAATGCAGTTGCCCGCCATATTGACGCCCATATCTGTGGGAGACTTGTATGGAGAGCAGCCCTGTATCTTCTGGAAGATTGCATTAAGAACGGGGAATATCTCAACGTCTCTGTTATAATTAACAGCGATCTCGCCATATGCATCAAGATGGAAGGGGTCGATCATGTTAAGGTCGTTAAGGTCAGCGGTCGCCGCCTCATATGCAAGGTTAACAGGATGCTTAAGAGGCAGATTCCATATCGGGAATGTCTCAAACTTGGCATATCCGGATGAGATGCCTCTCTTATAGTCATGGAAAAGCTGGCTGAGACAGGTCGCCATCTTACCGCTTCCGGGACCGGGAGCAGTTACAACGATAAGAGAACGCTCTGTTTCTATATATTCGTTCTGACCAAGTCCCTCGTTTGAAACGATATGCTGTACGTCTGAGGGATAGCCTGCAATGGGAAAATGCTTATAGCAACGGATACCGAGAGCTTTAAGTCTGCGCAGGAAAGCATCTGCCGCCGCCTGACCGTCATATCTTGTAAGCACAACACTGCCTACATAAAGCCCAAGCTCACGGAATGTATCTATAAGGCGAAGCACGTCCTCGTCATAGGTAATGCCCAGGTCGCCTCTCATTTTATTAGCTTCTATATCGGAAGCATTAATGGTGATAACGACCTCAACATCGTCGCCAAGCTGCTGCAACATACGTATCTTGCTGTCAGGCTCAAAGCCGGGAAGCACGCGTGACGCATGGTAATCGTCAAAGAGCTTGCCGCCGAATTCGAGATAGAGCTTGCCGCCGAACTGAGCTATACGCTTACGTATCTGCTCAGACTGCATTGCAAGATATTTATCGTTATCGAAGCCAATTTTTTTCATAGTAAAATCACACTCACTTTTTCTAAAAAAACAACACAACAATTATATCACAAATTCCCCTTTAATAAAAGGGATAACACGATTTTTATCTTTGTTTTTTTCTCTTATGGGGCGCAAGTGACGCAGCAGCGCACATAAACGCTCCGAGACACACTACGCTAAGAAGAAGATCTGACCAATACACCTGAAACAGCAATCCCATATCAAGGATGATATTCTTACCGTAGCCTACAAAAAACATAAATACCGCGCCCACTCTCACTGCAAATGCACATATCTGAGCAATAACGAAGCCCTTGTATGCTCTATCGCTGAGCTTCTTTGCTGAAAGTATCATTATTGCAAGGGGGGTAGCAAACAGCAAAAGCTCCACCATCTCTATAACATTTGCCGCCACAAGAGAGAGCTTCATGGAATTGCCCATTATTCCTGCAACGTAAGATGCCGCATTATACAGCCCCACTCCACAGCTAAGTGCCAGGAATCCAACAGTAGCCTTACCCACCTTATCTCTTATAAGAGTTACAGCAGCGCCGACAATGCCTGCAAGGTATATCGCCTCCACCAGCAACTCTGCTATATATCCTACCTCACCGCCTGCAATATCCGCTATGTAATTTTTTACAGTACCTATCTCAAACAGGCAAACAGCCAGCATAAGTATTCCTGCCCAAAGACTCTTTTTACCTTTCACTACAACTCTCCTCCCAAGCACGCACAAAAACCGCACTTTCAAAATAGTTTGAGAGAACTCTCAGAGTCCTCTCAATCATGTCATATTTTTTCAAGAAGCTCCGTTATCTTAAGCTTCTGAGGGCATATTTCCTCGCACTGACCGCATTTTAAGCAGTCAGCAGGTGCTCCGCCTTCTACTGCCTCAGCTTCGCCTCCAAGCACCTTAGCGTTGGACACGGCAAAATGAGCAGGTATATTGATATTGGCAGGACATCCGTCTACGCAATATGCACAGCCTGTGCATCTTATAATATCACTGTTACGAAGGATCTTACAGACCTTATCAACTGCCTCTTTCTCTCTTTCCGACAGTGGTATAAAATCAGCCATGTAGCTGATATTATCCTTTACCTGTTCAATATTGCTCATTCCTGAGAGCACCATCATCACGTTATCAAAGCCTGCCGCAAATCTTATAGCATAGGATGCGGGACTCATATTATCTCCCAGCTCTTCAAAATGCTTTCTTGCAACAGGAGGAAGATTGGCAAGTGCACCTCCGCGAACAGGCTCCATCACTATAACAGGCTTGCCGTGGCGCACGCAGGTCTCATAGCAAAGTCTCGCCTGAACTCTTTCGTCCTCAAAGTCAAGATAATTAAACTGAAGCTGGACCACCTCGACTGAGGGATACTCTGTCAATATTTTATCAAGCACATCGGCCGTATCGTGGAAGGAAAGACCGTAGTGGCGGATCTTTCCCTCAGCCTTCAACTCCTGCGCTGTCTCATATGCGCGACAATTTTTATATTTTTCAAAGCTGGCTGCGTTCTGAGCATGCATAAGCCATATATCGATATAGTCTGTACCGAGGCTTTCAAGCTGACTCTCGAAGAAGGGACGGATCTCCTCCTCCTTTTCAAAACAGCTATTTGAAAGCTTATCAACAAGGACAAAGTCCTCTCTGGCGTAGCGCTTCACAAGACACTCACGGAGAGCTATCTCGCTTTTACCTGAAAGATATACTCTTGCAGTATCAAAATAGTTGAAGCCTGCATGCATAAATGCGTCTACCATGCGGCAAAAATCTTCGTGAACCACGTCTCCGTCCACCATGGGAAGGCGCATTACGCCAAAGCCGAAATTCTTTTTAATCTCAGGAAACATATTACTCATAGATCTTCCTTTATCACATCATCAAAGGGTCGGATAACAACTGCTGTTTCCGGAGGCACTACTCCTCCGAAATAGTCGTTATTTATTATATTAACGCCTGTAAATCCGGCATTTGCTCTGTTTTTATTAATATTTGCCGCAACGATCACTCTGTCATCTCCAAGGGCTCTTTCATACATAATAAAGCCTCTGTAGTACTTAAGGACTCTGAAGCTGCCCTCAGCAAATATCTTTTCTCTGCGTCTCATTTTACCAAGGCGCTTATAATGCTTAAGGAGAGTCTCTTCCTCATCATCCCACGGGAATGTAGCTCGGCAGAAGGGGTCGTGATAGCCCTCTACGCCTGCCTCGTCACCGTAGTACACCGAGGGGATACCGTAGACGGTAAACTGAATCGTTGAAACTATCTTAAGGAGCATGATCGCTCTCTTTCTATTTTCAGGGCTCATTTTACGCACAGACAGCTCGGCATTGGAAAGACCCAAGGACTTATGCTCGCCGTCTCCAAGCTCTGTAAGTATTCTGTCTGTATCATGTGTTCCAACGATATTCATAAGAGAGTCACTTACACACTTAGGATATGATGCATAAAGGCATGTAAGTGTATTTGCAAGGTCGGCTGAGTTGCCGTACTGAGCAAAATTGATAACAGATGTTCTGAAGGGATAGTTCATAACAGAATCAAGCTGACCGCCCTGAACATATCTTCTTCTGTTTCCGTATGCTATTTTATCCGCCGCATTTTCCCAGACCTCTCCGATAATAACTGCCTCGGGGTCTGCCTTCTTTACGGAGGCTCTCAGCTCATCAAGGAACACATCGGGAAGCTCGTCTGCAACATCAAGTCGCCAA
>JAFUMU010000061.1 GCA_017482495.1 Clostridia bacterium
ACAACTTTTTCAATAGTCAAAATTATCCCTCCTTCTGATAGATTTACGCTATATTATAGCACAAATCGTTAGATATATCAAGGGGTTAGACGAAAATAGGATGACTTAACTTAATTCCAACGCTTACCTATCGGTATAATATCCTTGCGTTATAGTGCCTCTGTACAGATGTCCTCCTATGCTTATGTCAAGAAATCTGCTGTATACAGCAGTCACCAGAGCATCAAAAATGGTGATCCTTGTGGGTCGCAACAGTGTTCTCTGCTCTATGGTGGAAAACAACTATCATGCTATTAGATATACGGGATTAAAGGAGCTGCTTGATGAAGCATAAAATAAGTCAACTGTTATCAGTACTGCTGTCCTTTATATTAAATCTTGTTTCGCCACCCAAATGTGCCATATGCAAGGATCTGCTTGAAGAAAGCGGAGAGCTTTGCCCGATCTGCCTAGAGTATTTTGCACACGCAATGAATAGAAGATGCCCCATCTGTGCCAAAACGGCACGCTCCTGTACGTGCAGACCAAGATATATGCAGTACACAACTGAGCTGGGAAGCAAACGCATGCTTGCTCTCACTTATTTTGCAAAGGCGGATTGCACCGATCCGGGAGATATCGCAGCACGAAAGCTGGTATACGCAGTCAAGAAAAGCAGTTCCAGAAGCTGTGCAAGGTTTGCCGCAAGACAGCTTTCACACGAGCTCTTGAAATTTTTCGCAAAAGAAAAGCTTGATATTTCCAAATGGTATATAACATATCCTCCAAGAAGCAATGAAGGCATACGTACATACGGCTTTGATCAAAGCAAGCAGCTTGTTTCTCTTATTTCAGAATATACAGGCATTAAGATAATGAAATGCTTTAAGCGAAAAAAGGGCAAGATGCAGAAATTGCTTTCAACCACTGAAAGAAAAATGAACGCCGACAGTCTGTACGGGTTGTTAAAGGATGCTGATGTTAGGGATAAACGCTTTTTGATCATCGATGATGTTATTACATCAGGTGCAACTGTCAACGCCTGCGCTGCTTTGCTCCTTCATAACGGAGCAGCTGACGCGTTTCCCGTTTGCATTTCAAGAATGAAAAAGAAAAAGAGACTTCCTAAAAGAAAGGCTCCTAAAAAGTTATGGTTCAGATGAGAAAAAACACATTTTGTAAAGCGGACAAAGATATCATAGCATCAGCTATATTATCCGTGATCGAAATAACGGATATCATTGAAAAAACACTTAATCGTATATAGTCTCGCGCAGTTTAATGCTATAGCCCCTTCACAAACGTCAAAAATTAATTTTTGACAGCCTTGTTCTGATGTGATTTGAACTTAAAATCGGAGCTTTTGACGCCACCTCAAAATATGTTAGTCTTACGTTATGAGGTGGCGAGGCTACGGGCTAAAAATGCTCCACCGGAGCATTTTTGTCGCGCCTACGGCATGCGACCGCCCTTTCAAGTCCCGTTAAATGTCTCTTATACCAAAAAAAGCAGACTGCCTACGTCTATCTCGCGAAACCTTACACTACGGCTTGCTACCATTTTTCTTTATTGCATTATACGAAGAGACGGGACTTGATTCTCGTCGCTGCGACGCAAAGCCGAATTATGATTTCGGCTTTGCTACGCTCCTCTGTTAGCGGAACCCCCAAAGCTCGGCAAGCTCGCTTCGGGGAACCCCGCCTTGCGCGGCTCTGATATGCCACCGGCATATCATTCACTACAGCTCCCCTTCAAGTCCCGGTAGAATTCTCGCACCACAAAAAAGACCATCCGATCGGATGGTCTTTTTTGTGCGAAAGAGCGACTAAAAGTAGTATCCATAAAGAAAGAAACACAAAAAGTACACCAGCAAATAGTGAAAAATCAATTAAACTCCGCATTTCGTAAAGGGCGCAGTTCTTCTTCTCCGCAAGATGAGGAGATGGCCTTGTAATATTCTTCCTCGGTTAATGAACTATTATTGATTGAAAAAGACGAATATATTTCCTGCACATCACCATCTGGTTCAAAAGCAAGAAAACAGTCAACAGCTTCGATGCTTAGGGTTTTAACAGTATCACCTTTTGGATTTTTGTATACACAAACAGCATCTTTCATATAGAGCTCTGCTTTTTCATAGGCATCATCAAAGGAATCAGCTTCAACTCTCAAAATCAGTTCTTCATAATACCGTTGATCATTTTCGCCGACAGTATGTATATGAATAACCTTCACACCATATATCATATTGCTCACCGCCCTTTTATTATATTATGTCATAAAATGTCCCACTTTTCAATGATATATCGCTGACGCGATATGATATACGGCTCTGCCGTATGATATATTTGCTCCGCAAATATGATATAATATCCGTTCCTACATACGCGAAGCGTATATCATCTGCGAAGCAGATATCATAGCGCCAGCTATATCATCCGTGACCGTAGGGAACGGATATCATTGTAAAAAACCTCTTTTGTCCGGTAGACAAAAGAGGTTTTTTACATGGTGCGAGAGACGGGACTTGAACCCGTACGGTGTGAACCACACGCCCCTCAAACGTGCGCGTCTGCCAGTTCCGCCACTCTCGCATATTTACTTCGCTGTTTTTCACAGCCATTAGAGTATATCATTTCTCGACGTGTTTGTCAACACCTTTTTTGTTTTTTTTGAAAAAACTTCTTTGATTTATTATTGCTATGCATCACAGAACCTGCAACAGACACTTATAAAGTTAAAAGCTATCATGTGGTAAACATAATATGCTGAGATGTTTATATTTTTGCACTTGAGTTCAAAATGTAATAGCTTGAAGTAGTGCTAAAGTGACCATATCAGCTTTTCCACTGTAGCGTACCTGTTTTCCGGAGAGATAGAAGTACATTTAAGAATAATGCTTTTTGCTTTGCCGCGGGCTAACCTTTTGCTGGGGTGCTCGCCTGTCAGCATAACGTTAAGAAGAACGCCGAGGGCATAGATATCGGCTCTGCGGTCGCTTGCAGTTATACCCATCTGCTCAGGAGATGCGTAGCCGATCGTTCCTAAAAGAACCGTATCACAGGATGCGGTGGGCTCCTCAATTCTTGATGCGTTTAGATCAATGAGCTTGGCTTTGCCGCTCAGATCGATGATTATATTTTCAGGCTTGATATCTCTGTGGACGATGCCAAGCTTGTGAAGGGTGCTAAGTGCAGAGCAAAGCTGAAGAAGGACACTTTTTGCGCCCTCATATGTATACAATCCGCTTTCAAGCACCTCTGCTACGGTTATTCCGTCAATATATTCTTCAAGAACTATTTGCCCATCATCAAGGGTAAGGGCATCGTATATCTCGGGCAGATTAGGGTGTGAGATGCTTCTTAGTTTATCATATGCTTCTATTTTTGATTGGTATTTTTTCAGCACGAGATCCTTGGAAAGACGGATATTACGCATTTTAATAACGGTTGCGCCGTTTTTGTTGGACAGCAGCTTTATTTTCTTGTAGCTGTCGCTCATACTATCAATGAATTCGTCGCAAAGCATAAATATCCTCCTTTCATGTTTGGAATCATATAAATATACAATTCTTTTCAATTCATTGTACCACAAATAATCAAAAAAGGGAATATATTTTAATTTTGATAAATATTTGTGAGTCCGGCAAATAAATATACTCAGACTTCGACGCTCCCCAAATTTATAATTTCAACTCCCTTGTTTTTTGCAATTTTTACAAATTTATAAGCGCCTCCACGTGTGTGGTCAACATAGCAAAGGCAGTAATCTGACCGATCGATCATCCATTTATTTCTTCTTTCTATGGAGAATTTTGGCAGTCCGATCTCCAAGCCTTCGGGATAAATGCTATATCCGTTATATAAGTCATATTTGTGTGTAGGCATGTAAGCCAGCACTACCGTGAAGGAAATGTTACTGTAAATCTCCTTAAGCTTTTTCAAACAGCCAAGCACCATGCTGTCAAAATTGCCCTGATGTCCTACATAAAAAGTATCAACGCCTTTTCGAATAAGCTCATCTATAGCTCGTTCAAGTGTTTTTTCATTCAAACCATAACATTCACGGTGACCGAAGAAAGTACAAATCATTATTTAACATCTCCTTATCTGTGATATATCGTAATTATACCATAATCGGATGGATTTTGCGATATATCCCACACGATTTATCGTAAATGCGGGTAAAATAATTTTACGATAAATCACAAGTAGGAATGTACCGTGCGCACTAAAGAAGCTATTGCAAATCGAATACTTCAGCTTTGTGATCAGCGCAACATAGCCATTAATGAACTGGCAAACATATCAGGTATTTCGCCCTCTACTGTGTATAGTATACTGAATGAAAAGAGTCAAAATCCCGGTACTATCACGATTAAGAAATTGTGCGATGGCTTGGGAATCACCTTGGGTGAGTTTTTCAATACTCCCGAATTTGATGCTTTAGAACAAGAAATTAAGTGACATTTTCCCTCGACGGCACCCGCCGTTGAGGGATTTTTTAAACTCTATTGACAAACTATCGTTGTAACGATATAATAGTGATAAAGAAATAATTATCGTTATAGCGATACTAATGGGAGGTGTTTGCTGTGAGCAAACTAACTGTATATCACGGCTCGCCGGTTGTTGTTGAAAATCCGCAGTTTGGTGTTGGAAACCCCAACAATGATTACGGCCTGGGTTTTTACTGCACCGAGACCCTTGACCTGGCAAAGGAGTGGGCTTGTTCCGCTGAAACAGACGGATATGCCAATAAGTATACTTTGGATATGTCGGATCTGACGGTTTTGAGTCTGACCGGTGGTGACTACAATATTCTCAACTGGCTTGCCATTTTGCTGGAAAACAGAAAGTTCCGCATTGGCGGAGATGTGGCTCGGCAGGCTCGAGCATATATTTTCGAGAATTTCGGCATCGACTACAAGAATTACGACGTCATCAAGGGCTACCGCGCCGACGATTCTTATTTCTTCTTCGCATCTGCTTTTCTGAACAACACAATTTCTCTCTCTCAGTTGGAGCGCGCCATGGTTTTGGGTAAGCTTGGCGAGCAGGTTGTTGCTGTATCTCAGAATGCATTTGATGCCATCTCCTTTGAGGGAGCGAGCGCTGCTCCCAAGGAGATCTACTATCCCAAAAAGCTTGCTCGGGATACCGCAGCCCGTGACGATTTCCAAAAGGAAAAGGGCCGCGGGTCTATTCTGACCGAAACCTACATTCTTGATATTATCAGACAGGGGTGGAAAAACGATGATGAGCGCTTACAACGAGTCGTACTTGGATGATGCCATGCAAAATCTCGGCGATATGATCGAGTATGCAGTGTGCGATTGCGGCTATGACCCGGACATTTTTTTCGGTTGGTTCATTTCCTCCGGTGTCGCATCCAAGTTTGAAAAAGGCAACCCCAAATACATTACAGGTATGTCCGGATTTGAACTGGCGGAAGCGGTGCTGAAGGCTACCAATATTGAGTTTCCCGGCATTGCTCCCACGCATCCGGATTTCAAGGGGCGGGAATACTGGGCAGGTTGGATTTTAGCCTACTACCAGTGGCAGAGCGGCAGACGGTTTGAGGACATCGTTGCGGATGGGCTGACTCTCTCTACCATCTTTGGTATGTATATCCACCATGAGGCTGACAATTCTAAGTTCGTGGAATCCGCAGATGCCATCATCCGTCGCAACAAAGAAGCCCGGAAGTCCAAACTGCATACCATTCGGAAAGCTCGGGGCTTTACCCAACAGCAGCTTAGCGATGCCTCCGGTGTTGCTCTGCGCATGGTACAGCTCTATGAGCAAAAACAAAATGACCTGAGCCGCGCCCAGGTCAATGTAGTGATTAGTTTAGCCAAAGCCCTCGGCTGCGAAGTTGAGGACCTTATCGACTGACATCTTCCCTCGACGGCACCCGCCGCCGGGGGATTTTTCTATTATAAAAAAAGAAAGTGCCGTCGTAAGCCAGCACTTTCTCTGAGAATTTTTAGTTAGTCAAGAGGCTTCATTGTGGGGAAGAGGAGTACGTCGCGGATAGATGCGCTGTCTGTCAGCAGCATTACCAGGCGGTCAATACCAAATCCGAGGCCGCCTGTGGGGGGCAGGCCGTATTCAAGGGCTGTGATATAGTCGTCGTCAACCTTTGCTGTGGAGTTGGGATCTTCCTTCAGCTTTGCTGCAACCTGAGCCTCGAATCTACCCTTCTGGTCGATGGGGTCATTAAGCTCAGAGAATGCGTTACCGTATTCTGTGCAGCAGATGAAGTATTCAAATCTTTCTGTAAATCTGGGGTCCTCGGGCTTTCTCTTAGCGAGAGGGCTGTTTTCAACGGGGTAGTCATAGATGATCGTAGGCTGGATAAGCTTATCCTCTACGTATGCATCGAAGAGCTCTATAAGAACTGTACCCATTGTTGCATCAGCGGGAACCTCAACGTGGAGTCTCTTTGCTTCCTCTCTTGCTGCGGCATCGTCTGCCCAAGCGTAGTAGTCAGCTCCGCAGTACTTCTTAACTGCCTCTGCCATTGTGAGCTTTTCCCAATTACCAAGGTCAAGCTCAACGCCCTGATATGTGATCTTTGTTGAGCCGCAGATCTTTTCTGCAAGCATAGGATACATTTCTGTTACGATATCCATCATGCCCTTATAGTCTGTATATGCCTGATAAAGCTCGATAGATGTGAACTCGGGGTTATGCTTTGTATCCATACCCTCGTTTCTGAAGATACGGCCTACCTCGTATACTCTGTCAAAGCCGCCTACGATAAGTCTCTTAAGGTACAGCTCTGTTTCGATACGGAGGAACATATCAAGGTCGAGAGTGTTATGATGAGTCTTAAAGGGTCTTGCTGCAGCTCCGATCTCGTGAGTTGTAAGAATAGGAGTATCAACCTCAAGGAATCCCTTGGAGTCGAGGAAGTTTCTGATCTCCTTAAGGATAAGGCTGCGGCGCACGAAGGTGTCCTTAACCTCGGGGTTTACGATAAGGTCAAGGTATCTCTGACGGTAGCGTGTGTCAGTATCCTTAAGTCCGTGGAACTTTTCGGGGAGGGGAAGGAGGCTCTTTGCAAGAAGCTCGATCTCGTTAACGTGCACGGAGATCTCGCCGCGTCTTGTTCTGAATACGAAGCCGGTTACGCCTACGATATCGCCGATATCCCACTTCTTATATGCATCAAAGGTCTCCTCGCCTATATCATTGATCCTGATATAGCACTGAACTCTGCCTCGAGAGTCCATAACGTCGATGAAGTTTGCCTTACCCATATCGCGGCGGCTCATCATACGACCTGCGATCTTAACGGTCTGGTTTTCAAGCTCCTCGAAGCGCTCGTGGATCTCGTTTGTATATGTGTCAAAATCGAACTTAACCTTTTCAAAGGGGTTCTGTCCCGCTTCAACAAGCGCTGTCAGCTTATCGCGGCGGATCTGGAGTATTTCTGAGAGCTGCTGTGCCTCTTCCTCGGCTGTCAGCTCAACCTTTTCCATGTTTTCGCTCATTATTCTAATGTCCTTTCAATTGCCGGGGATTTATCTTGATACGGAAAGGATTCTGAGAGTTACCTCTCCGCAGGGGGCTGTATACTTTACTGTATCACCTGCTTTGGCGCCAAGCATTGCCTGCCCCATAGGGCTCTGGTCTGTAATGAGGTTGAGAAGTGCATTGACTTCGTTTGCGCCTACCATTGTATACTCAACCTCTTCGTCGAATGTTTCGTCGTATACTTTTATCTTGGAGCCGATATTGATAACGTCGTCGCGGAGCTGAGATTCGTCGATGATCTTAGCATGTGCAATAAGGTCCTCTACTTCGCTGATCCTTGCATAGCATTTAGCCTGAGCGTCTCTTGCTTCATCATATTCACTGTTCTCAGAAAGGTCTCCGTGGCTTCTTGCTTCTGCAAGCTGAACCTTGATCTCAGGAACTCTTACTTCTTTAAGATAAGCAAGCTCGTCAAGGAGCTGCTGATAGCCTTCGGCTGTATAAAGGGTATATTTTGTCTCTTCCATTTTAGTGAATCCTTTCGGTGATTATTTACTTATTTTTTTTAAGATCTCTTCATATGCCGCAGCAAGCTGATTATCCTCGCTGTCTTCTATCTTGAAAACATTTTTGTCCTTAAGCTCATCTGCCAGCTCAACGTTTATATCAGGTACTATGCCGACGCCGTCGTAGTTATCGGAGAACGGAGGACAATATAGGCGATAGGTATATTTAAAGCCTGTTCCGTCATCAAAGGGAATGGTTGTCTGCATACTACCCTTTCCGTATGTGGTGACGCCGACTACTGTAGCCTTATCATAGTCTCTGAGTGCTGCTGTAAAAAGCTCGCCTGCGCTGGCTGTACTGCCGTTCGCGAGGACTACCATGGGAATATCCGTTTCATTTTCATCTGAGGTATAAACGATCTCTTCTACTCCGTTTTTATCGATAGTTCTGATGACCGGTCCCTCGGGAAGCAGTATATCAAGCGTTTTACAAACGGATTTAAGCTCTCCGCCCGGATTATAACGGACATCAAGTATAATACCTCTAATTTCCGATTCTGTCAAGTCTTTAAGTGCTTCACTGAACTGATCAGGAGTATTTGCGTCAAAGGATGTGATCTTAATGACACCTATTGAGTTATCCGGTCCGTACAGGTGATGGAACACTGTGCTTTCCGTATATTCAGCGCGAACTACGGAAAATTCAACTATCTCACTGTATCCCTCGCCTCTGAAAACTGTAAATTCCGCCCTTGAGCCTATTTCTCCAAGCATACTTTTCAGAGCTTCCTCATATCCCATTTCAGCTACGCTTACTGAGACGCCGTCCACATATATATGGGATATAAGGTCTCCCTCCTTAACTCCTGCGTCAAATGCAGGAGAATTGGGGAAAACGGAAACCACTTCTATGGCGGCATATTCAGCATTATATATAACGCTTATTCCGATTCCTATACCTGAGCCTCTCAGGTCGGCCATCATGCTGTCGAATTCTTCCTTGGTATAATACTCGGCGTAGTTATCTCCTATGCCGTGCATATAGCCCTTCAGGACAGAATTGATAAGCTCATCTTCATTTATTTCTTTGATATACTCTTCATCCAGGATGCCTTCGATTGCAGTTATTTTTGCAACTATCTTACCTACGGTAGAGTTTTCGTCAATGCCGAAATGCTCCTTGGCAAAAAGAAGTGTGGCACTGAAGGTTATGAGTATACAAAAGAGAGCGGTTATTATAACTGCAAACAGAGCAGAGCTGATGGAAATGCCTTTTTTTCTTCTTGCTGAAGCAACTCTTCTTATCCTTCTGACCACAGTAAGCTTTTTAGGTTGCTCTTCAGTGGTATTTTCTGTAGCACTCTCGGGGAGGTCTTTTGTGTTTTCTTCGTTCATTTCGGGAAACCTTTACTAAATACAAAACTTTCAGTACGCCTCACGGATGAGGCGTACTGAAACTATTTTACATTATGGATTTGTTACATTATGTTATAATCGGGTATTACAATCCTTTTTTTACATAATTGAGAGGATTCTGTCTCACGCCGTTTACTCTGAATTCAAAGTGCAGGTGGTTACCTGTTGAGAATCCGGTAGAGCCCACGCCCCCGATAACTTGTCCCTTTGCGACCTGTTGTCCTGCGCCTACATTAAGTGAGCTGCAGTGTGCATAGAGTGTAGAGCGTCCGTTACCGTGGTCAATAAGCACGTAGTAGCCGTAACTGTAGTGCCACTCTGCCTTGAGGACAGTTCCGTCGTTAGATCCATAGATGGGTGTTCCGTATGCAATTGCAATATCAAGTGCATAGTGGGGGGCACTGTTAGGATCTCTTCCGCCGAAATAGCAGGAGATGTATCCTTTATTCAGGGGGAGAGGCCACATAAATTCGCCTGTTGCAGTTACCTGGGAGGAGTTTTGCTCCTGCAGGCTTTTAAGGTAAGCTGTAAGCTGGGCATCCAGTTTCTGCTCTTCCTGCTTAGCTCTGTTATACTGAGCCTGGTAAGCTGCTTTATCCGACTGGAGGGTATTATAATACTTTTCTGCCTTAGCAGCCTGTACCTCTGCGGTCTTTTTATCCTCTTCAAGCTGCAGAAGTGTCTGCTCCTGAAGCTCTTTGGAGGCGCTCAGGTCGGCTTTTTCCTGCTCAAGAGCTGCTTTTTCTTCTTTATACTGAGTTTTCAGCTTCTTGTCATAGTCAAGCATAGCGTTGACTCTTTCCATTTTGGAAAGAAAATCGCTGATGCTGTCTGCGTTCAGCAATATCTCCAGATAGCTTGCGTTACCGTTCTCATGAGCCATTCGCATTCTTTCTACAAATTTTTCATTGGTAACATCTATTTGTTTCTCTCGCTCGGCGATGACCTTTTCTGTTTCGGCGACTTTGGCTTTAAGCTCTTCGATCAGCTTTTCCGCTGCTGCCTGCTTTGTTTCAATAACGTATATAAGGTTATCAAGATATGCTTTTTCCTGGGCCGCCTGGTTGGCTTCGCTTTGGCTTTTGGATATAAGTGCTTCAAGCTCCTTTTGCTTTTGTTCAAGGGCGGCTATCTCGTTCTCATATTTCTGCACGTTAGCATCTGCTGCAAGTGAGCTTACAGGTGTCTTCTCGGGGACAAAAACAAATGCGGAGGAGAAGAGAAGTGTTGCCATTACTGCGGATGCGGCTCTCAGCACTATTTTTCTGAGTTTGTTATTCATAAAAACCAAACCTTTCTGAAATGTGTGCCGTTATCAGTATTTGAGATACTTATTGAGGGAAGCTACACTGCCTATAACACCTGTAAGTATACCTATGGCTAAAAAGCCAAGTACAAGAAGGGGCCATACCTCGGTATACGGAAGCACTGTGATCATCTGCATTTCATTCGCAGCCATTTTTTCTATATAGATATATATATATGACTGGCATGCAAAGGCAAGTGCGCTTGCAGCTCCTCCGATGATGACGCCTTCGAACAGGAATGGCAGGGTTATGAAGCCGTTGGTGGCTCCCACGTATCGCATTACTGTTATTTCTGATTTTCTTGAATATACTGCCAGCTTGATGGTATTGATGATAACGAAGATGCTGACGATAAACAGGATCACAAGGAACCATATGAACACGAGCATAACACCGCTCTTAAGGCTGTCAATAGTTTTTGCGATCTTATACACTGTATTGATCTTACGTACACCTTCTATTTCCCAAAGCTGTGATTCCAAATTGTAAACGGAGGTTCCGTCCATATCTTCATAGATTATTTCAAATGAGTCACAGAGAGGATTGTTCTCCGGCGTGATATCGCTATAGAGGTCGGCATATTCTCCGCTCTCGTCTATCATTGTCTGAAGAGCCTCTGCTTTGGTAATACGTTTGACCTTTCCGACGTTATCAAGCGATTTGATCTTTTCTTCGACTTCAACTATCTGATCCTCTGTCAGTTCATATTCGCAGTAGACCATGATCTCGTTAAGTTCGGCTATTTTATCAAGATTTACATTGATATTGAGAAGAAGAAGGGAGAAGATTCCGAGAACTATAAGACAGCTCATAAGCACCGCGATAGAGGCGACACTCATAACTCCGTTTCTTGTCAGGCCCTTGAATGCCTGCTCAAGGAAAAATCTTGTACTGTAGCGTCTTTTCACTGGAACATACCTCCCACTCTGTCCTCGATGATCCTACCTTCCTTAAGCATTACAACTCTCTGCTTATAGTAGTCAACCAGGTTCTTTTCGTGAGTAACTACGATAACTGTCTTGCCCAGCTTATTGATCTTCATAAGAAGGTTCATTATTTCAATACTCATCTTGGGGTCTATATTACCTGTGGGCTCGTCTGCAATGATCATCTTGGGATTATTTGCAAGAGCTCTTGCAAGAGCTACTCGCTGCTGTTCACCGCCGGAAAGCTCGCGGGGGAAGCATTTCATTTTTTCTGCAAGGTTTACAGTTGTAAGTATGGCAGGCACTCGTCTCTTTATCATAGCTCTGGGAGTACCTACTACCTGCATTGCAAATGCAACGTTTTCATAAACTGTTTTATTGGGGAAAAGGCGGAAGTCCTGAAATACTACGCCAAGGTTACGTCTGTAATAAGGGATGTCCTTGTTTTTGATATTTGTCAATTCGTAATCGCCTACTGTTATAGTGCCGGAGGAAGCGGCCTCTTCACGGAGAAGGAGCTTCATCATTGTTGATTTACCGGCGCCGGAATGGCCTACGATGAACACAAACTCGCCGTCGTCCACGTGAAGGTCGACCCCGTCCAGGGCGACAGTTCCGTTTGAATAGAATTTCTTTACGTTCCTGAAATCTATCATAAAACCAACCTTTCGTTATAGCTGTGCCTGTATTATTAAAAACGGAAATCGGGCTGCTGTAAAAAACAGCGGCCCTGATTTTGTAATCCTTTCGCGCCGTTAGGGCGCGAAAGGGTGTTCTCAGAATTTAGCAGGCTTAGTTGTGAGGTAGCGTTTAACCATAAGTGCAACCTTAAATGTGATGGCGTGGTCGAACTCTCTCAGGTCAAGACCGGTGATCTTACGGATCTTTTCAAGTCTGTATACAAGAGTGTTTCTGTGAACAAACAGCTTTCTGGATGTCTCGGAAACATTAAGGTTATTCTCGAAGAAGCACTGTATGGTCTGGAGTGTTTCGCGGTCGAGGTTATCAAGAGAACCGTTCTTGAATACTTCCTGAAGGAACATCTCGCACAGAGTTGTGGGAAGCTGATAGATAAGTCTGCCGATGCCAAGGTTCTCGTATGAAATGATATTCTTTTCTGTATCAAAAACCTTACCGACCTCAAGGGCAACCTGCGCTTCTTTATATGAGCGCGCAAGATCCTTTATGTTCTCAACGGATGTACCGATACCGATAACTGTTTTTGCATAGAACTCGGAATTGAGAGTGTCGGCGATGGACTTAGCAAGCTTTTCGATCTTCTTCACATCTGTTCCGGGTTTCAGCTCCTTAACAAGAACAACATCGTTCTCTCCTACGCTGATAACATAGTCCTTTGTCTTATCGGGGAATATGTTCTGAACAGCATCGTAGGGAAGTACTTCTGTTTTTGTAAGGAATTTGATAAGGAAAATAACTCTTGTTTCTTCTGTGTTGAAACGGAGCTCTTTACTCTTTATATAGATATCGCTGGGAAGGATGTTGTCCAGGATGATATTCTTTATGAAGGAATTGCGGTCATACTTTTCGTCATAAAGATTTTTGATATTTGACAGGGATATAGAGAGGATGGATGCCAGCTTGTCTGCCATCTTGTCTTCGCCCTCTACAAATACGATATACTCCCACTTTGTGCCGGAGTTGATAGGGCGGTATGTATAGCCTCCGATGGTAGCGGATCCGGAAGTATATGCAAGCTCATCTTTAGCTTCCTGGCGGGTCTCACCGATCTTGACGAGCTCGCTGCAGGCGATAACTACGCCGTTGTCATCGATAACACCGATGGTGCGGTCGGCTGCCTCTGTCATCTGATGGATGATACCCTGGAATAAACGGTTGGACATATGTGCCTCCTTGAAATTTATATACGAAATTTAACCATTGTGTAACCTGTACTATATTCTACAACATATTTTGTTAAATTTCAATAGCTTTTTTACATTTTTTCCTAAATAACAATATTTGTTTTGTGGAATATCATAGTTTATGCCCATATTATTGAGAAAAGAGCAGAAATCAAAGCTCAAATTCATAGCAAAGGCAGGCCAGAACGAAGGACGATGCCGTTTCTGTACGTAAAATACGCTTACCCAATCCCACGCACTTCATGCCCTTCTCTATGGCGTGTTTTGCCTCAGACACTGAAAAGCCGCCCTCGCTTCCGATGACGATAGCAACTGTAGGTTCGGCCTTTGTGTTTGCCAGTGCATCGGACAGGGTGTATCCTCTTTCAGCCTCATAGCAAAACAGCGGAATGTCTGCTTTTGATGCGTCTGCCACTGCTTCCTTGAATGTCATAAGCTCGCCTATCTCGGGAATTATGCTTCTGCCGCATTGCTTTGCTGCCTCAAGGGCTATTCGCTGCCATCTCTCGGCCTTCTTGGCGGCACCTTTTTTGTCGAGACGGACTACGCATCTGTCTGTTATAACGGGAATTATCTTGCTGACGCCGCACTCTACTGCTTTTTGCACAACTGTGTCAAACTTATCTCCTTTAACAAGAGCTTGATAAAGCACTGCGGTATATGGAGGTTCGGTATCAGAATATCTTTCATCCGTGACCTCGGCGAAAACTGTCTCTCCGACATCTGTTATAACGCAGGAGTATTCGCGTCTTCCCATATCGCAGACATCAAGTTTTTCGCCCGCCTTCATGCGAAGGCTTTTGACGATGTGGAGAGCATCTTCTCCGCATATCATAACTGTCTTTGTGCCGTCGTCGCGTACACCTACTGCTGAATTGGGGATAAAAAATCTTGGCAAGGGTGGTTCCTCCGATGAAATTCTTTTCATTTAATAATATTATTATAATAAACAAAGACCTTTTTGTCAATTGTGAAGAGCATCTTGCAAATAATTAACTTGTGTGGTAAAATATATGGGATAACTGTACGGAGGTCTTTACAGTGATTTTTGAAAAACTTCTTATGCCTGATATGATGCCGGAGCATTTTTATGACGTGACACCTGATATCGTCAAGAGCTTTGGTGCAAAGGCATTGATATGTGATATTGATAACACCTTGGTAACATACGATGATCCTGTCCCCACAGAGCAGGTGCTTCAGTGGATAGAGGCAATGAACGATGCGGGGATAAAGGTGTCCTTTGTTTCCAATAACGATCATGAGCGAGTGGAGCTTTTTAACCGCGACCTTGGCTTTGTTGCATACGCAAAGTCGGGTAAGCCGTTTGTTAAAAATCTTAAGGCTGCCTGTAATGATTTGGGGATAGATAAGAGCGAAGCTGTGCTTTTGGGAGATCAGCTTCTTACGGATTGTGCTGCTGCTAAGAGATTTGGGATCAAGGCTATTATCGTTCCTCCCATCAAAGATAAAACAACTCTTTTCTTCAGGACAAAACGTCTTATTGAGAAGCCTTATGTGGCTAAGTTCAAAAGGATGGCAAAAAAATGAGTATACGTCTTGATAAGCTTAGGGCCGTTATGGATGAAATGGCTCTTGATGCGGTGTGGGTGACGGGAGGTGTCAACCACAGATATATGAGCGGATTTGATAATCCCGACGGTGAGCTGGTAATAGGTGCATACAGCGCGGTTGCGCTTGAGGACTTCCGATATTATGAGGCCGCAAAGGCTGAGATGGATGCGGATGATTTTCAAGTGCTTATGATGGATCGCGGCTGTACCCTTGCAGATTGCATCGGTGGTATATATAAGCGCGTAG
>JAFUMU010000062.1 GCA_017482495.1 Clostridia bacterium
CGAAAACCTGCCTTTGGCAGGTTAATGCAGAATTCAGAGTGCAGAATGCAGAATTAAGCTGCATTAACCCAAGACACTGTAGGGCGGCTTGCCCTCAAGCCGCCGCATGAACAAATCTAAGCCCAACGAGACGGCGGGATGAGGGCATCCCGCCCTACAGAGACAGAGGGCACGTTCACCGAAGCAGGGCGTGCAGGCTTGTGAATTATAAACCCAAGACACCCGTAGGGCGGCTTTAGTAAAGCCGCCGCAAAAAGAAGAAGGATATAAAAAAAGGAAGCTCGTTTCCTTTTTTTATATCCTTCTTCTTTTCCCCGAGACCTGTGGTCTCATACGGGAATGCGCGAAAGTTCAGCGCACCTTATTGCGTCCACCTCTATCCAAAGTTCTCTGGAGGGGGGGCCCCCGTAAAAAAGCAAGATTAAAAAATAATACGAACATATTTATCACTTTAGCAGAATAAATTACATAATGTGATTGACAAGGAAGAATCGGCTGTGCTATAATGATGACTAATCTATGAAAAATCCGCTAAGGAAGGTGTTTATATAATGGAAAAGGTAAGAGCAGGTATTATCGGTGCTACAGGTATGGTAGGTCAGAGATTTATCACACTTCTGCAGAACCATCCCTATTTTGAGCTTACAGCACTTGCAGCAAGTGCAAGAAGTGCAGGCAGACCCTATAAGGAAGCAGTTGAAGGCAGATGGAAGATGACAGAGGAGCTTCCCGCTCACGTTGGTGAGATGGAGGTTCTTGACGCGGCTGATATTGAAAAGGTTGCATCTCTTGTAGACTTCGTATTCTGCGCAGTAGATATGAAGAAGGAAGACATCAAGGCTCTTGAAGAGGCGTATGCAAAGGCAGAGGTGCCTGTTGTTTCCAACAACAGCGCAAACCGCTGGACAAAGGATGTTCCCATGCTTATCCCTGAAATCAACATTGAGCATCTTGCGCTCATTGACGAGCAGAAGAAGCGTCTCGGAACAAAGAAGGGCTTTATCGTTGTTAAGCCCAACTGCTCCATTCAGAGCTATGTTCCTATGCTCACACCTCTTCGCAAGTTTGGTATCAAGCAGGTAGTTGTCAGCACATACCAGGCTATCAGCGGTGCAGGTAAGACATTCAAGGAATGGCCCGAGATGATTGACAATATCATCCCCTACATCGGCGGCGAGGAAGAGAAGAGCGAAAAGGAACCCCTCCGCATCTGGGGCGAGCTTGTTGACGGCGAGGTTGTACCCTGCTCCGATACAGTTATCACAAGCCAGTGCATCAGAGTTCCCGTTCAGGACGGACACACAGCAACAGTATTCGTTAACTTTGAAAACAAGCCCACTAAGGAAGAGATCCTTGAGTGCTGGAAGGAATTTGCAGGCAAGCCTCAGGAGCTGGGACTTCCTCACGCACCCGAGCAGTTCATTACATACTTTGAAGAAGACAACCGTCCTCATGCTCACACAGACCGCGAGATCTATGGCGGTATGGGCGTAACAGCAGGCAGACTCCGCGAGGATGCTATTTTCGACTGGAAGTTCGTTGGTCTTTCTCACAACACTCTCCGTGGCGCTGCAGGCGGCGGTATGCTCTCCGCAGAGCTTCTTTACAGACTCGGTTACTTTAACTGATAGGGTGTAGAAAATGGCTAAGAAGAACAAGAATACTAACGAAGTTCCCGAATCCGTTATCGTTCTCTGCGACGAGGCAGGTAACGAGGTGGAATTTCAGGTTCTCGACGTTATAGAGCTTGAGGGAACCGACTACGTTGTTCTCCTTCCCTTGGAGCCTGATGAGGAGACTGAGGGCAATGTTGTTATCCTTCAGGTCGAAACTATCGACGATGATTCCGGCGAGGAGACTTACATCGGTATCGATGACGATGCTACCATCAGCGCAGTTTTCGATATTTTCAGAGCTCGCCTTGCAGAAGAGTTCGGTGAATAATTTCAAAGAGGAGCTTTTTACAGCTCCTCTTTTTAGCTTTTTGTGGGGTGCCTTTTAAGGAAAGGCCCCTTGGTTTTTATGTGGAGGACCTGCCCCGGAAAGGTCCCCCACACCCCTCCAAACCTTTTTGATTAGAGGGCTTTAAGCAGGGGGGATTTTAAGGAAATCCCCCCTGCACCCCCAAACCTTTTTGGATAACGCTTATATTGGTGCTTAGAATATTCTACAGCTAAACGGTATTCGGAGTGGCTTTGGACAGTTAGTCTTCCCGTAGGCGACAAGGTCGCCACGAAAAGAAGAAGGGTATGAAAACGGAAACTCGTTTCCGTTTTCATACCCTTCTTCTTTTCTTATTCCCCAATGCGTGGCATTGGGGCGGGAAGACGCGAACGCTTGGCGCACTAAATAAAATTACCCCCTATTTAAAGTTCTCTGAAAGGGGGCGCGGGGGGAATCTCTCTCCGAAAGAGAGATTCCCCCCGAATAAATAGATTAATTTTCACCAAGTCTAAGCTGACCGCAGGAGGCGTTGATATCGCTGCCCAGCTTGCGGCGGATAGTGGCATTAATGCCAAGCGCAAGGAGCTGAGATTTGAATCTGTTTGCCATTTCTCTCTGAGGAGCGCTGTAGCCTGTTTCTTCAACGCTGTTAAGGAGGATAAGATTAACGTGCAGAGGATTTTTGCCCATGTTCTTTTTAAGAACAGCAGAAAGGCGCTTGGCATCCTCGGCGGAATCGTTTTCTCCTGCAATAAGAGTGTATTCAAAGGAAACTCGTCTGCCTGTTTTGTCAAAATATTCTCTGCAGGCGCCCAGCACCTCTTCGATGGAATATTTTTTATTTATGGGCATAAGACGGCTTCTTCTCTCGTTGTCGGCGGAGTGAAGGGAGAGCGAGAGCGTAACGGGGAGCCCCTCCTCTGCCAGCTTAAGTATTCCGGGAACCACGCCGCAGGTGGAAACGGAAATATGGCGAAGTCCGATATTAAGTCCGTCGGGAGAGGAAACGAGGCGAAGGAATCTGACAGCATTGTCGTAGTTGTCAAAGGGCTCGCCTATGCCCATCATAACGATACCGCCGACCTTTTCGCCTGTGTCACGTCCGATAACGGCGATCTGGCCGAGGATCTCACCGGCAGTAAGATTCCTCACTCTGCCTCTGAGAGTGGATGCGCAGAATGTGCAGCCCATGCGGCATCCTGCCTGACAGGAAACACACACCGTGTTGCCGTGCTCGTATTTCATGAAAACGCTTTCGATCTTTTCGCCGTCCTGCATCTCCATAAGATATTTTATAGTGCCGTCAAGCTGAGATACCAGCTTTTTTGCTATCTTCGGAAGGCGATATTCGCAGTTTTCAAGAATTTTAGCCTTAAATGAAGCGGGAACGTTGGTCCATTCCTCCATAGGAGCGCCCTTTTGCATCCAGCGGTACATCTGCTCTCCGCGGAAACCCTTTTCACCCAGGTCGGCTGCCAGCTTTTTGCATTCCTCAAGGGTGAGCGAAAGAATATCTGTCATTATAGGCTCTCCTTTCTCTTCATTTTGCAGATGAAGAATCCGTCAGTTCCGTCTCTGTGGGGAAGCATGGTCTTCATCTCTATAAGCTCAAAATCGTTGTTTTCAGCGAGGAATCCGTTTGCGATGTCCTCGTTTTCTCTTTTAAGTACGGTGCAGGTGGAGTATACAAGTATGCCGCCGGGGCGAACGTATCGAGATGCGCCGCGGACTACCTGCGCCTGAACTCGGGGAAGTCCCTCGGAAGCAGCAATGTCCTTATATTTTATGTCGGGCTTTTTACCGATAACTCCGAAGCCCGAGCAGGGTGCATCGCAAAGAACCTTGTCGGCTTTGCCTATAAGCTCTTCTTTCGGAACTCTTGCATCTCTTGCCTCTGCATTAATTATTGTGATACCAAGCTTTTCAGCGCCCTTTTTTATAAGGGAGATCTTGTTGTCGTGAAGGTCGAACGAATAAAGCTTTCCTTCATTATTCATACTCAGAGCAAGAGCGAAGCTTTTTCCTCCGGGAGCGGCACAGGTGTCCACAACAGTTTCTCCTGTCTTTGCTCCAACCCATTTTGCGCAAAGGGCAGATGCCTCGTCCTGAACGAACCAGTTGCCTGCTTCAACTCCTTCAAGTATTCCGCCAAAGGATGGGCAGAGCATTGAGCCCTCGCAGATATCCGAGGGATATGCTCCCATTTCCTCAGCCTTTTTAACAGAATCAGGGCGGAGAGTGTTAATGCTTATGGCAGTATCCTTTTTGGTGAGGAAGGCGGCAAGAATGTCTTCAGCCTCGCTTCCGTAGTCCTGTGTGAAAAGCCGGCAAAGAGCCTCGGGGGCGGAATATTTTATGCTGAGGTATCTTATCTCTCCGTCATTTCTTTCGGGAAGCTCGGGAGCTTTTCTCAGAAAAGAACGAAGAACTGCGTTGGCAAAGCCCTTTGATCTTTTGGAGCAAAGCTCAACAGATTCGTCAACTGCGGCGTGCGGAGGTATCTTATCCATAAACTGCAGCTGATATATACCCATTCGTATAGCACAGAGAGTTTGGAGGTCGATGTCCTCAAGTTTTCTCTGGGAGAGACAGGAAATATAATAATCGATCGTTATAAGACGCTCGATAGTTCCGTATACAAGGGCGGTATAAAGCCCCCTGTCCGCTCCCTCAAGCTGTGTTCGCTTAAGGATGGAAGATATTTCAAGATTAACAAATTTGTCATTGGCAAGACAACTTACAAGAGATGCGTGAGCTGCCTTGCGGGCAGGGGTTACAGTTCCCATTTCAGCATATCTCCGAGAGCGATTCTTCTTCCGTGAACAAAATCAACTGCTTTCATTCTGCCCTTGCCTTCGGGAAGAACTGCAGTAACGTGGAGCTTTGTTCCGCCGCCGCATGCGATCTCGAATCCGTCGTTAAGAGAAACGATGGTGCCGGGCTTTGCCTCGGTTGAGCCGGGTGCGCGGTGAGCGGAGATTATCTTAAGCATTCTTGCGTCGGGAAGCTTTGTGAAGGCGAGGGGAAAGGGTGAAAGACCTCTGATGCGGGCGCTGAGCTGATCCGCTGTCTGGGAGAAGTCAAGCTTGCAGTCGTCCTTTGTGATCTTTGCTGCATAGCAGGAGAGAGAATCGTCCTGCTTCTCGCGCACTACAGTTCCGTTTTCGATCATTTCCATTGCCTCAACAACAGCCTTGCCTCCAAGAACAGCAAGCTTATCGTGAAGAGTTTCGAATGTTTCGTCATCTTCGATAGGAGTGCGGAGGATGTGGAGCATATCGCCGGTGTCGATACCGTCGTCCATCTGAATGATGGTGATGCCTGTTTCCTTCTCGCCGTCGATGATAGCTCTCTGAATAGGAGCGGCGCCTCTGTACTTGGGGAGGACGCTTCCGTGGATGTTGATGCATCCATATTTGGGATATTCAAGAATGTAGGAGGGGAGTATCTTGCCGTATGCCACAACAACTATGATATCGGGCTGAAGCTCCTCAAGAGTGGGAAGAAACGCTTCGTCACGCATTGTAACGGGCTGGTAAACGGGAAGTCCCTTCTCCTCGGCAAGGATCTTAACGGCGGGTTTTGCCATTTCATATCCTCTGCCCTTGGGCTTGTCGGGCTGAGTAACAACGCCCAGAACGTCGTATCCTGCTTTAAGTATTGCATCAAGGCACTGCGCCGCAAGGTCGGGAGTGCCCATAAAAAGGACCTTCATACTCATTCTACCTCAATGTCCTCCGGTCTGAGCATTTCGATGGCGTGGTCGGAGTAGAGAATGCCGTCAAGATGGTCTATCTCGTGGCAGAATGCTCTTGCTGTAAGACCGCTTCCGCTGACGGTATAGATCTCGCCGTTACGGTTCATAGCGCGGACGGTAACCTCCATAGGACGGCGTGTAACGCCCCACTTGCCGGGCAGGGAAAGGCATCCCTCGATCTCCTCCTGCTGACCCTTTCTTTCGATGATCTCAGGGTTGATAAGCTCGTAGAGCTTGCCCTCCTCGCATTCAACAAGGGCGATCCTGCGGCGAACACCTACCTGAGGTGCTGCAAGTCCTGCGCCGTTGGCGTCGTGAAGGGTGTCGATCATATCATCAAGAAGTGTGATTATTCTGGGGGTGATCTCTGTAACGGGACGGCATTTGCCGCGAAGGACTGGATCGCCTTCTTTAACTATATTAAGTATTGCCATAGTATCTCCTTTATTAGAGTCCGGTGGGGTTTAAGTCCGCCGTGACGTTGATTTTTTTATTTGCTTTTGTGCCCACCTCATGAAGAAGTGTGGCTATCATTGCTCTTGAGCGCTTAGAAAGGCGCAATTTTAAAATTATCCTCATTCTGAAGCAATTCTGGACCTTATATACCGGAGCCTCAAAGGGACCGTACATTTCTGCTGAGATATCCTTGTATTCACCTTCAAGCAAACCCTTAAGCTTGTCAGCTATCACCTTTGCTGTAGCTCCAAGAAGGCTTTCGTCACTGCAGGTCATATTTATGGCGGCGATGTCACAGAACGGTGGGAAATTAAGCGCGCGTCTGACGTTTATTTCGTTTTCATAAAAAGTCTTATAATCCTGTGCTGCTGCCAGCTTGATAATAGGTGAATCGGGGTTACAGGTCTGTATAACGGCAACTCCGGGATCCCTGCCTCTGCCTGCTCTGCCTACTACCTGGGTGAGCATATCAAAGGTACGCTCGCTTGCTCTGTAGTCATCGAGGAAAAGGCTTGAATCTGCGTTCATAACTCCCACAAGTGTGACATCGGGAAAGTCGTGTCCCTTGGTGACCATCTGGGTGCCTATAAGAATATCGGATCTTTTCTCTCTGAAATCTTCAAGTATCTTATCCGATGCAAGCTTTGAGCCTGTAGTATCCATATCCATACGGGCTATCCTTGCTCCGGGAATGAGCTTTGAGAGCTCCTCCTCTGCCTGCTGAGTTCCGCATCCTGCAAATCTGAAATGCTCAGATGAACAGGTAGGACATTTCTGAGGTACGCTGACCTTATAACCGCAGTAGTGACAGGCGAGGCTTCCTCGCTCTATTCTTCTTTTCATATAATCATCGCGGTCGGTGGGAGCGCCAAGAGTTCTGTGAGTGTGATATGTTAGTGAAACGGAGCAATGCGGACATTTTATCGCCTCACCGCATATTCGGCAGGAGACGAAGCTGTTATAGCCTCTTCTGTTAAGGAAGACTATTGCCTGTTTTTTATCCTTAACTGTTTCCAGCAGTTTATTATACAGCGGCAGTCCTACAGGTGAAGGGTTTCCCGTATCGCGGTCAAGGCGCATATCGCTGATCACCACCTTGGGAAGAACTGCATTGCCGTATCTGTTTTTTAATTCAATGAGGGTATATATTCCGTTTTTTGCCTTATGGTATGAAGAAAGTGATGGAGTTGCAGATGCCAGGAGCATAAGCGCTCCTGCTTTTCCGCACCTGTAGCTTGCTATATCTCTTGCGTGATATTTGGGGTCAGTGTCTGATTTATAAGTATGCTCCTGTTCCTCATCTATTACTATCATGCCCAGATCTTTTACAGGTGCAAACACAGCGCTTCTCGTGCCGATAACTATATCTGCCTCTCCCTGTCTTATTCTTCTGTATGAGTCATATTTTTCTCCTTGAGAGAGGGCGGAGTGGATAACAGCTACTCTATCCCCGTAGCAGGAGCAGAAAATACCTACAGTTTGCGGCGTAAGTGCTATTTCTGGAACAAGGATTATTACTCCCCGCCCCTTTTTGGTCATCTCATCTATCATTTCCTTGATGACTCTTGTTTTTCCGCTTCCCGTGACTCCGTGGAGCAGTGCTGCCTTCGCTTCTCCCGAGTCGGAAAGCTCTTTAAGCTTGTCAACTGCCGAGCGTTGTTCTTCTGTCAGTGAAGTGTTGTTATAAACGTCACATTTGCCTGCGTCGGCATAAGGATTTCTGTATACTTCCTTTTTGGTCAGCTCAAGCAGTCCTTTTTTTGCAAGGGATGAGAGTTGTACTGTTGCTTTGGCATTGATTGCTGCAAAAAGTGTGTCTGAATCTGTCTCTGCAAGCTCTGCCATTTTTTCAAGTATTGCCGCTTGGAGGGGGCTTCTCAGGCACCTTTTGGCATTTTCAAGTGCTTGCTCAGGTGACACCTTTAGCTTGACCTCTGTAATATACTTGATATTTGTTGAGCTTTTGATCTCTGCTTCCTTTTCGATGAGACCTGCCTTCAATAATGCAGTCAGGTCTGCGGCGGTGCCTTCACCGAAGTTGCTTTGCAGTGAGGTCTGAGATGCTTTTTCCTTTGTACACAGGTGTGAATATAGTCTCAGGGCTGTTTGCGGCAACTTTTTCTTTTTTGCCTCGGAGGGCTCGGCTATGACTCTGTAATAGAAGTTGAATTTGGAAAGGGCAGCGGAGGGTACTATACATCTTACGGCTTCTCCAAAGGTACATAGTGTATACCCACACATAAAATTACACATTGCCATTTCCTCCGGAGTGAGCAAGGGACCGTGGGATTCGACGGAGGAGATGGGCTTGAGTTCATAGTTTCCTTGCTGTACGTTGGAGGTATCGGTCACGATTGCGGCACATCTTCTGCTCCCGTGGCCGAAGCTTACGTTAACAAGGCTTCCCGGAAATACTGAGTCCGACAGTGCGGGCGGTATATAGTATTCATAGCTTCTGTCGCCGTGAAACGGCACATCAAGTATTCTTACTCTTGCGTAAATGCCCGGCATAGTTCTCCTCCTTCCGTACAGTTTTAAATCAGCCTGCTTCCGTTTGCGGAGGCAGGCTGGATCTAATATCAGTTTTCTTCTGTTGTCTGCTCAACGGCAGCTTCTGCCTCTGCCTGTGCTGCCTTACGTGCTTCTGCTGCAGCGATAGCCTCGTCATCGTAGCCTACGATTGCGAAATCACCTGCATACATATGGTTGATGGCTGTCTTAACAGCCTTTTCGTCGCGATATTCACGGTTGATCATATTGGCTACAGATTTGTCTGTTTCCTTATTTGCAACCTTTTTCTCTGCGATCTCTCTTTGTCTCATATATTCGTCTGTGATCATTCTTGCGCTTTTAGCTGCTGCAATAACGAGAGTATAACGGTTGAATCTGTCCTTTGTAAGGTCTTTGATGGAAGGTTCGATCATTTTTTGTTTCTCCTTTTAGTTAATTATCAAGAAATGTATCTGTTATATATGTCATTCTCGCGCTTTTATTTCTTTCGGCACGGATAATATCACGTATGTTTTCTGCGCATTTTTCAATGCCGTCGTTTTCATTTACTACAACGTAGTCGTAGCTTTCAGCAAGCTTTATCTCATCTCTTGCGCGGGCAAGTCTGTTTGTGATGACTTGCTCTGTTTCCGTTCCTCTGCCTCTGAGTCTGCTTTCAAGCTCGCTGAGGCTTGGGGGAATGAGCATTATGGTAATGGCATCGGGCATAAGGCGTTTGATCTGGGATGCTCCGTCGACCTCTATCTCAAGAATAAGGTCGCGTCCCTCGCCTGTGATGCGTTCTGCTTCCTTTTTGGGAGTGCCGTAGTAGTTGCCGCAGTAGGAGGTGAATTCAAGGATCTCTCCTTGGGCTACCATATCCTCAAAATCGTCTCTTGTTATAAAATAATACTCTCTTCCGTCAATTTCTCCCTCGCGAGGGGCTCTTGTTGTGGCGGAAACGGAGAGGGCAACATCGGGCATTATCTCGCGAAGCTTTTTAACAACAGTTCCTTTGCCGCTTCCCGAGGGACCTGAGATCACTACAAGTGAGCCTTTACTCTTCATCGTCGTGTACCTCCTCGCCTGTAAGTCTTGCAGCGATGGTCTCTGTTTGAATTGAAGACAGTATAACGTGATCGCTGTCGGTTACTATAACTGCTCTCGTTCTTCTGCCGCTTGTACAGTCAAGCACTCTGCCGGAGTCTCTTGCGTCCTGTATAAGTCTTTTGGAGGGAGCGCTGTCCGGACCGATGAGAGCTATGATGCGGTTGGCGGCGATCATATTGTTGAATCCGATATTTATGAACTTCATAAGTATACCTGCAAAATTGTCACTCTATATTTTGGATCTGTTCTCTTATCTTTTCAAGCTCCGCCTTGATATCAACAACAAGGTGAGCTATCTCGGCGTTATTACATTTGGAGCCGATAGTATTTGTTTCGCGGTTCATTTCCTGAAGCAGGAAGTCAAGCTTTCTGCCTGCAGGCTCGGAACTTTCGGAGATCTCTCTGAAGGTTTCAAAATGGCTTGTAAGACGTACGATCTCTTCATCGATCGCCGCTTTATCTGCAAATATTGCGGCTTCCGTAAGTATACGCTGTTCGCTTATCTCCACATCGAAGTCGGAAAGGAATTTCTTGATTCTTTCCTCAAGCTTCGCGCCGTAGCCCTGGATATCTGTTTTGGATATTTCCTCTATTCTTGCAACTATAGTCTTGATACCTTCGATCTTGGCGGCGATATCAGCCATAAGCCTTTCTCCCTCTGCTTCTCTTCTCTCAAGAAATGCATCGATGGCGGGGGATAGAACGCTTTGAACATCTGCCCAATCGCGTTCAGCATCGTCCTCGGGCTTTCTTGTGGAAAAAAGCTCGCGGTTTGCCGCAACTCTCATAACTGAGATGTCGTCGCGAAGGTCAAATTCGTCTCTGAGTGCTTCGAGGGCCTTGATATAGGAGGCTGCCGCCGCACGGTCCAGATATACCTCGCTGTTAGCCTGCTCGAGCATATCCACTCCGATATATATTTCTATCTTACCTCTCTGGATACCCTTTGAGGTGAGGAACGCCTTGATCTTCTCCTCGAGGAATGAATACATTCTGGGGAGCTTCACAGCACAGTCCATATATCTGCTGTTAACGCTTTTGATCTCGGCTGTTATATCCTTTGAGCCGTCTGCGGTGGTACCGCGTGCACGGCCGAAAGCGGTCATACTCTTAGGCATATCTGTAAATCCTCTTCCGGGCATAATTCCCTACTATAATTTATCTAAATAATTATATAACATTTTCCCCTCCTTGTCAACGGCGAAACATATATTTAAAGCTGTATAAAGGTACAAATCTACGGACATTTTAGACAGTTTTTTCTTTAAAAGAGCCACTGTGCTTACTGCCTGCGCTCTCGTCTCTGACCGAAACTGCAACTCCGAGGACGATTGGGGCGGCTATCATTCCGAAAACTCCGGAAATAAAATAGCCTGCATAGATGGCTATAAGTGCGATAACAGGGTGTACTCCCGCGCTGTGACCGATGAGGCGGGATTCGATGGGATGGCGAAGGATACTGACCGCGGCAAGAATGATAATAAGTCCTGCAGCTCTGTACACGTCTCCCGAAAGGAGGCTGAAGGCTGCCCAAGGAAAAAGAACAGTTCCAACGCCGAGAACGGGAAAAACGTCCACAAGGCTTATAAAAAGAGCAAGGACCACTGCGTGATCCACACGCAGTATAAGAAATCCTATAAGCACCTCAGTTGCCGTTATGCCCATAAGGATAAGATAACTTTTTGCAAATCTGCCGATGCCGCGAACAGCATTTCTTGCACCGAGGCAAACGGAATCTCTGTGCTTTTCGGGAAGTATTCCTTTAATTGCTGCCGCAGCCTTTTCGTATCCGAATGTGAAGTAGAAAAGCGACAGTATGCCTATAGCACTTCCGAAAAATACCTTTGGCAAAGATGAAAAGATCTTCCCGCCCAATCCTGCGGCAAAAGAGCCTATCTGTCCCCCTGCGCTGAGGATTATATCGGCGGCGGAAGCTCTTATTTCCTCTGACAGGCCCAGTCTTTCTCCTAAAACATCTATGGCCTTGTCCAAAAATCTGTTTATGCTTCCTTCACTTTCAAGGGATGCGGAGAGGGAGGAGAGTGCTTCCTGCAATTCTCTGAAAACAGCGGAAGCGGCAAACCAAAGAAAAAGAATGATTGCACCTGTTCCAAGTAATAAAAGTACACCTCTTAATATATTTTCGTTCATATTGGTACTGCGTCTCAGCTTTGCCGCGCCCAGCCGCAGGGCATAGGACAGTGCATATGCAAGGATAAAGGGAAGTGCAATGGGAAGGGCGAATTTAAGTGTCAGCCAAAGTATTCCGAGGGCAAAAGCTCCTACAATTCCGTAGAGAGCTATATTTTTCAGCTTGTCGTATATCATTTCCGAAGCCTTTCGTTTTTTATCTATTATTGACTTTGAAATAGCTTTATTTACAAATTATGCTTAAAAAAGTTATTTACTTATGGGATGAGATGTTGTATAATAACAATGTTACGAATAAAAACGAGGTGTTAAAATGAAAAAGATCATTGCAATAATCATGGCAGTCCTGTCGCTGTTTATGTTTACTGCCTGCGAAAGTGAGAGCGAGGTTGGAACATATAATATCGAGATGTCTGTTAAGGATTTCGGAATTATAAAGCTTCAGCTTGACGGCAGTGCGGCTCCCATCACTGTAGAGAATTTTGTTAATCTTGTAAATGATGGCTTCTATGACGGACTCACGTTCCACCGTATCATCAGCGGCTTTATGATCCAGGGCGGTGACCCTGAGGGAACGGGCATGGGCGGAAGCGAGAATAAGATCAAGGGCGAGTTTGCCATCAACGGCTATGACAACCCCATCTCCCATAAGAGAGGCGTTATCTCCATGGCAAGACAGAGCTATCCCTATGATTCTGCATCCAGTCAGTTCTTTATCTGTCACGAGGATTGCACGCAGCTCGACGGTCAGTATGCAGCGTTCGGTCACGTTACAGAGGGCATGGAGGTCGTAGACAAGATTGCGGCAGTGAAGACAGATGCAAATGACTATCCTCTTGAGAAGGTAGTTATCGAATATATCAAGGTTATAGAGGAGTAATAAAAATGGCAACAAAGGTTAAGATCACAATGGAAAGCGGCGACTTTATCACTCTGGAGCTTTATCCCGAGATCGCCCCCATCACAGTTGAAAACTTCGTATCCCTTGTTAAAGAGGGCTTCTACGACGGACTTATCTTCCATCGCGTTATCGCAGGCTTTATGATCCAGGGCGGCGACCCCATGGGCATCGGCATCGGTGGCAGCGGTAAGAATATCAAGGGTGAGTTTAAGGCTAACGGTGTTAACAATAATCTTTCTCATGAGCGCGGAGTCATCTCTATGGCAAGAAGCCAGATGTTCGACTCTGCATCCAGCCAGTTCTTTATCTGTCATGCAGATGCAACATTTCTGGATGGTCAGTATGCGGCATTTGGACGTGTTATCGAGGGCATCGAAACAGTAGACGAGATCGCTGGCGTAAGAACAAATATGCAGGATAAGCCTCTCCGCGATCAGAAGATGGAGAAGGTAGAGATCATCGAGGAATGAATAGTAAAGAACCGGTAGCCAATATCGGTTCTTTGATTTATACTGACTATGAAAGAGAAGATCATAATATTTTTATGTATTGCGGTTCTGCTTTTTACGGGATGCAGCGGCGGTGCAGAAGAGCCCGTATATAATGTGGAGAGCCGCTCTCAGGTGCAGGGCGAGGAAGCTGCAACGGACGGAAGCTTTGTTAGGGAGCATTCACCTTCGGAGACATATGGCAATTATCACGGTCATATCTATACAGGCGGTGATGACAGTGAAAAGTATCATTATGAGCCCGGATGCCCGGGCAAAAACAGCCACGAGATCACGTGGGATGAGGCTGTGTCAAGAGGACTTGAGCCCTGTAAAAGATGTGTATTGAGATGAAAGCACGCGGATAAATCCTCTTGACAAAAGTATTTTTGTGTGTTACCATTATGCTTGCTATGATGAGAAGGAGTAGCTTGCTTTTAAGACTGTAGAGAGCGGCGGATGGTGGAAGCGCCGTGTCGGCGGCAGGTGAAGTAGTCTCGGAGCTTTGCTTTCGAAGGTTTACTGTGTAGGGAGCAACGGGTCATCTCCGTTATCGGATATGAGTGCGTCATTTTTTATGACGAATTCAGGTGGTACCGCGCTTTTTTTGCGTCCTGACTTTTGTAAGTCAGGGCTTTTTTATTTTTAGTTTTATATTTAGAGGAGTTTCTTATGAAAAGAGAATTACCGAAGACCTATTCTCCTCAGGAATTTGAGGACAGAATTTATGCAAAATGGTGCGAAGAGGGTCACTTTACAGCTAAGGTCGATCGCTCCAAGCCCCATTATTCCATCGTTATTCCCCCTCCAAACATCACAGGCCAGCTTCACATGGGACACGCACTTGACAACACACTTCAGGATATCCTTGTTCGTTATAAGAGAATGAGCGGATTTTCCACTCTGTGGCTTCCCGGTACAGACCACGCATCTATCGCAACAGAGGCAAAGATCGTTGAAGCAATGAGAAAAGAGGGTGTCACAAAGGATGACATCGGCCGCGACGGCTTCCTTGAGAGAGCCTGGGACTGGAAGGCAAAGTACGGCGGCAGAATCATCGAGCAGCTTAAGAAGCTTGGCTCCTCCTGCGACTGGACAAGAGAGAGATTCACTCTCGACGAGGGCTGCAGCGAGGCGGTTCAGACAGTATTTATGAAGCTCTATGACAAGGGCCTTATCTACCGCGGTAACAGAATGGTAAACTGGTGCTCCACCTGTATGACATCCATTTCCGATGCCGAGGTTGAATACGAGGATCAGCCCGGCAACTTCTACCATCTGCTTTATCCCGTTAAGGAAACAGGCGAAATGCTTGAGCTTGCAACAACACGTCCCGAGACTATGCTTGGCGATACAGCAGTTGCTATCAATGCAGAGGACCCCAGATATGCTCATCTCCACGGATGTCACGTTATACTTCCCCTTATCAATAAGGAGATCCCCATCGTTTGCGACGAGCACGCAGATATGACAAAGGGTACCGGTGTAGTTAAGATCACTCCTGCGCACGACCCCAACGACTACGAGGTTGGTCAGCGTCATAACCTTCCCCTTGTTCGCGTATTCACATACGACGGTAAGATGACAGGTGCTGAGGACAAGGCTGCAGCAGATAAGCTTATTGCAAGCGGATGCGCAGCTGTTGGCGAGCCCGAGGTTCTTGACTGCGGCAAGTATGCAGGTATGACGACTAAGGAAGCACGTAAGGCTATCCTTGCCGACCTTGAGGCAGCAGGTCTGCTTAAGGAGGTTGAGCCTCTTGCTCATAACGTTGGTACATGCTACCGTTGCCACCACACTATCGAGCCCATGATCTCCAAGCAGTGGTTCGTTAAGATGGAGCCCCTTGCAAAGCCTGCTATCGACGTTGTAAGAAGCGGCGAGATCAAGTTCGTGCCCGAGCGCTTTGAGAAGAACTACTTCCATTGGATGGAGAACATCCGCGACTGGTGTATCTCCCGTCAGCTCTGGTGGGGCCACAGAATTCCCGCATACTACTGTGATAACGAGGCTTGCGGCGAAACTGTAGTTTCCCTTGATGCTCCCTGCTGCTGTCCCAAGTGCGGTGCTAAGATGACTCAGGACCCCGACACACTTGACACATGGTTCTCCTCCGCTCTCTGGCCCTTCTCCACAATGGGCTGGCCCAAGAATACAGAGGATCTTGACTATTTCTATCCCACAAACACACTTGTTACCGGCTACGATATCATTACATTCTGGGTTTCCAGAATGATCTTCTCCGGTCTTGAATACACAGGCAAGGCTCCCTTCGATACAGTTCTTATTCACGGTCTTGTTCGTGACGCTCAGGGACGCAAGATGTCCAAGTCTCTCGGTAACGGTATCGATCCCCTTGAGATCATTGATCAGTACGGTGCAGACGCTCTCCGTTACGCTCTTGCAACAGGTAACAGTCCCGGAAACGATATGCGTTTCTCCGACGAAAAGATCGAGGCTGCAAGAAACTTTGCCAATAAGCTTTGGAATGCGGCTCGATTCGTTATGATGAATCTTGATATCGAGGATATCGCTCTTCCCGAAGAGGATAAGCTTGCTCCCGAGGACAAGTGGATCCTCAGCCATTTCAATGCGGCGGCTGAAAGCGTTAATACAAACCTTGACAGCTACGAGATCGGCGTTGCACTTTCCACACTCTACAACTTCATATGGGATGAATACTGCGACTGGTATATCGAGCTTGCAAAGGCTTCTCTCACAGGCGAGGGCAAGGAGAGAGCAAACGTTACTCAGAATGTTCTTGCGTACGTTCTCCGCGAAACTCTCAAGCTGCTCCATCCCTTTATGCCCTTCATCACAGAGGAGATCTACAGCGGTCTTCCCGGAACAGAGGGCAGCATCATGATCGAGACATATCCCAAGGCAAGCGATGCACTCAGATTTGCAGATGCGGCTAATATGGACAAGGTCATCGACGCTATCCGTGCTATCCGTACACGTCGCGCTGAAATGAACGTTCCTCCTTCCCGCAAGGCTAAGGTCTATATGGTAACAAAGGATACAGATGCATTCGCTCCCTCCTGCTTTGCATTCTTTATGAGACTTGCATCCGCATCCGAGGTTCAGGTGGTTGATTCCTTCAGCGAGGACGGTGCAGTTCAGATCATTACAGACAGCGCTACTATCTACATCCCCATGGCTGATATCGTTGACTTCGAAGCTGAAAGAAAGCGTCTTGAAGGCGAGCTTAAGA
Organism: Clostridia bacterium; assembly: GCA_017482495.1. Classification (GTDB taxonomy): domain Bacteria; phylum Bacillota; class Clostridia; order Oscillospirales; family CAG-272; genus Avispirillum. Next base: position 16,512 of record JAFUMU010000062.1, read on the forward strand.
ATATGGAGGCTGAGATCAAGAGAGCTTCCGGCAAGCTCTCAAACGAAAGCTTCACATCCCGCGCTCCCGAGGCTGTTGTTAATGCCGAAAGAGAAAAACTTGCTAAGTACGAAGCAAGAAAAGCAGGTATCATCGAAGCTCTTGCAGCTCTTGATAAGTAATTGAATTATGGGTATATATTTCGGGGGGAACCTCTCTTTCGCAGAGAGGCTTCCCCCGTACCCCCTTCCAGAGAACCTAAAATAAAGGGGGATTTTATTTGGTGTGCCGTACGTCGCGCCTTCCCATATGCGACTGCGTCGCAAAGAAAGAGAAGAGATATGTGAAAGCTGAAACAAGTTTCCGCTTTCATATATCTCTTCTTTTTCTAACCCCATTGCCTTTGGCAATTGGGTGGGGAAGGCTAAGTAAATTTACCCTCACGACCGGACTTTAGCTACACAAACTCAAGACAGCCTAAGCCATTACTTTTCGAAAAGGTTTGGGAGGGGGTTAAAGGTGGAGGGACTTTCCTTAAAAGTCCCTCCACCTAAAATATTCATTTTTTAGCGATAGTAGCGATAAACTCTGCTGCAGCGTCGATTCCGATAACGCCGCTGTTAAGCATAAGGTCGTAGTGACTTCTGTCAGCCCAGTCCCAATCAGTGAAGGTAGAATAGTGACGGGCTCTGCCCTTGTCACTGCGTGTGATCTGTTCGCGCGCCTTCTTTGTGTCGAGGCCGTATTCTTTAACTGCACGCTCTATCCTTTTTTCTTCAGTTGAGTAAACGAAGATCTTAAGAACGTCATCACGGTCGCGCAGAATGTAGTCTGCGCAACGTCCCACTATAACGCAAGGCTTTTCAGCAAATTTCAGCACTGCCTGCTGCTGTGCAAGAAATACCTGCATTGTAAGGGGAAGCACGTTTGAACCCGTGGGGCTGAGCATTCCGTAGGAATAGCTGTTACCCATAGCAAGGTTGTAGAGGAAGCTTCCTGTAAGGCTCTGCTCAGTTTTTTCGATAAACTCAGCAGAAAGCCCGCTTTCCTTAGCCGCTTCGTCGATAAGCTCACGGTCATAATAGTCATAACCAAGCAATTCTGCAACCTTTTTGCCGATGGTGCGACCGCCTGAGCCGTATTCACGTCCGATAGTGATGATGTTCTTCATAGGTCTGCTCCTTTATATATTTAAACGAAAAATAAATAAACAAAAAAGGGGAAATCTGTAAGCCGGGTTCTGTTCTGGCCTAAGCCTCGCTGCCATCAATCTCGAACGACAGTTGCCTGCCGTCTCCAGCCACCCACGGATATGCATCGGGCAGATGCCGGCAAAAGCCGATCCGTATGCGGTGTTGCTTCGGATAGGGTTTACATTTGCACACAGTTGCCTGTCGTGCCGGTGAGCTCTTACCTCGCCTTTCCATCCTTACCTGCGTAAAACGCAGGCGGTCTATTTCTGTTGCACTTTCCCGGAGGTCACCCTCGGCGGACGTTATCCGTTATCCTTGCCCTGTGAAGCCCGGACTTTCCTCACCTGAATACCTTTCGGCACCATCAGGCGCGGCAGCCCCGATTTCCCATATGGCATTATAACATTTTTCCTACCTCAATGTCAATGTTTTTTATATACGGACAGTTTTATCAGTATGTATAAAAATTTTAGTTTTGTTTAGATAGCGTTAAAAAATATGAGATATACTTATTCTGTTAAATTGTGTAAAAAGGTGGGAGCATTGTGGCAGAGGACAGACTTTCTGCATTTGAAGCGGCTATAAGTCATCTTGAATTGACGGAAGGCGAGATATATGATATGATGCGACGTCGCGGCGAAAACTTTGTGAAGCTTATGGCATATTATCGATGCGCCATGATGGAGGTGGAGACAAAATTTAATGTTCTCAACGAAGAATTCTCCATCAGATACGACAGAAATCCCATTAACTCCATAAAATCAAGGCTTAAGACCTTTCACAGCATCCGCGAAAAGCTTACTCGCAAGGGACTTCCCATGACTGCGAGAAATGTTGAGGAAAATGTTTCCGATGTAGCAGGGCTGAGAGTGATATGTCCCTTTACAGAGGACGTATATTTGCTTACGGAGGCATTTCTCAACCAGGATGATATAAAGCTCATACGTATGAAGGACTACATAAAGGAGCCGAAGGATAACGGGTACAGAAGTGTGCATCTCATAGTTGAGGTGCCTATATTCCTTGCAAAGGAAAAGCGTGTTATGAAGGTGGAGATACAGCTTCGCACCATTGCAATGGATTGCTGGGCGTGTCTGGAGCACGAGCTCAGATATAAGAAGGGCTTTGCATTTTCAGAAGAGATGGCACGCGAGATAAACGAATGTGCAGAGCTTAGTGCAGATATTGACAGACGAATGGGAGATCTTCGACGCTATATAGCTGAGCAGAACGGAGAAACTAATGAATAAGAGATTTAGAGAAAATCTGATACTTATGATAATCGGAATAGTGCTTTTGGTGCTGCTTATGAACCTGGGCTCTATTGTGTTTTTTTTGAAGAACCTGGTGGTGATACTGCTCCCCATTTTCGTAGGACTTATAATAGCGTTCGTGCTTAACGTGCCTATGCGCGCTTTTGAACGGCTTTTCGGACGCTTGCTTCAAAAAAAGTCATTTAAGGCTAAGGAAAAGCTCATTACAGCGGTAAGCCTTTTGCTGACGCTGCTTTGTGTTGTATTTGTTATAGTACTTGCCTTTACTATTGCCGTTCCTGAGATAGTTTCGTCTGTTAAGAGCATTTATATTCAGATGGAACAGCAGCTTCCCCATCTTATCAAGGTGATGAACGGCTATAATATCGATACGACCGTGCTTACAGACATGCTGAAAAATCTGAATTTTGAAAGCTTTATCTCAACTCTTACAAGCGGAGCGGGCAGCCTTATTTCTTCTCTATGGAGCTTTGCTTCTACTACGGTCTCCGGAGTTACCACAACCATTTTTGCCCTCGTTATTGCAGTATATGTTTTGCTTGACAAAAAAACTCTTGCAAGACATGTAAAGAAGATACTCTATTCACTTTTAAAGCGTGAATATGTGGATAAAATGTGTGAGATAGGAGCTCTTTCGGTTGATATCTACTCCAGATTTCTTTCAAGCCAAAGCATAGAGGCTGTAATATTGGGAGTACTTATATTCATTTCATTTTCAATATTCGGACTGCCTTATGCTGCGCTTATTGCGTTTCTAACCAGCTTTTTTGCATTTGTACCTTATGTGGGGGCTTTTGCTTCCTGCGCCATCGGCGCGTTTCTTATTTTGCTTGATTCACCTGAAAAGGTGCTGACGTGTATTATTGTTTATCTTGTTGTCCAGTTTGTGGAGAATCAGTTCATCTACCCTCATGTAGTGGGCAACTCTGTGGGTCTCAGTGCGTTGTGGACTCTTGTGGCAGCCATCATCGGAGGCAACCTCTTCGGCATTATCGGCATTATATTTTTCATACCTCTCACAGCGGTCGTGTATACAGTATTCAAGAAGTATGCTGATCATAAGCTGAATGAAAACAGCATTGAAGTTAAATAGACAAAAGGGGCCGCAAAGCCCCTTTTGTTATTTGATAAAATCTTGCAGTGCCTTTTCTATCCTTCTTTGGGTTTCTTCGGATGGAGGGCAGAGGGGAAGGCGCATCTCGCAACGGCATATTCCCATAAGGGATAGGGCGTACTTTATTGGTATGGGACTTACCTCTGAGAAAAGAGCGCGAATAATAGGATACATCTTGACCTGAAGCCTTGCGGCATCACTAAGCTTATCCTTGGACAGCAAGCGGCATAATTCTTCTGTTTCGCCGGGAAGTATATTTGAAACGACTGATACTACGCCCTTTGCGCCGACAGCATACATGGGGGCAATAAGCTCGTCACATCCGCTGTATATTGCAAATCTGTCCCCAAAATGAGATAATATCTGCTCTGTTTTTGCTACGTTTCCCGAAGCCTCCTTTACGCCGCATAGGTTGTCTATGGAGGCCATAGCTTCATATGCTTCCATAGGTATGTCCATTCCGGTGCGAGGCGGAACGTTATAGGCGATAACAGGCAGGGATACTCTGTCTGCAACAGTCTTGTAATGAAGATAAAGTCCTTTGGGGGTGCATTTGTTGTAATAGGGAGTGACGGTGAGTATTGCATTAGCGCCTGAAGCCTCGGCTTTTTGTGCAAGTCTTACCGTAGATTCGGTGGAAGGAGAGCCGCAACCTGCAATAATGCGAAGTCTTTTGCCGTAGTTTTTTGAAGCAAAGGAGAAGAGTGTGATCTTCTCATCCTCTGTTAGAGTGGGAGATTCTCCCGTGGTGCCGCATATAACAACAGCATTGATACCGTTGTCCGCCTGCATTTCCAGAAGGCGGGAAAAGCTGTCAAGATCTATTTTGCCGTCCCTCATGGGGGTAACAACTGCGGTTGCTGTCCCCGTAAAGGGTAATGCACTCATAATATCATATCCTTTCGTTGTTTTTTTCATTAACAGTATATGCATAATACCCCATCAAGTTTTAAAATATGCCTTGAACGTGGCGCGGTTTTATGATATACTGTCAGTGTCGATGAAAGGACGGTTAAGGATATGAAGATTTATGAGTTGATGGACGATATTATAGGTCATGGATTTATAGAGTCACGCGGAGGATGGTGCGTTGACGGACTTAAATACGGGGACCCCGATGGGGATGTATCCAAGGTAGCGGTTTGCCTTACGGCAACAGTAGATGTTATACGTGCGGCGGCTGAGTGGGGGGCACAGCTTATCATCACTCATGAGCCTACATTCGGCTCTCATCTTGATGATGAGAGAGATATGATAACCTCGACTATCAAGGCAAAGATGCTTGAAGATGCAGGACTTACAGTATACCGTTGGCACGATTCAACGCATTTTTTCGACGGTGACAAAATAGGAGAGAGCTTCATCAGCCATATGGGTTGGGAGGGTGATTTTAACGGAGATATGGATCTTACTCTCTATTCTCCCAAAACCCCCATTGAGATCGCACGCGAGATAAGTGAAAAGCTTGATATCAAGCATCCCAGAATAATAGGTAAGCTTGACGGAGAGGTAACACGTATCAATCTTTCTCTCGGCGCAAGAGGAAGCGATCCTTATACAGCGCTTCGCACAGACGATCATCAGGTTGCTATTGCAGGCGAGATATGCGAATGGTACGACGGAGAGCCTATCCGTGACCTTGCTCAGCTTGGTTATCAGAAAACGCTTATCGTTTTGGGCCATGCGGGCAGTGAGCGTGACGGTATGGCAGATCTTGCCGACAGGATCAACCGCGACTACGTAGAGGCAGGTATTGAAGCAAAATATTTTGAATGCGGCGAGCTTTATACGTACGCTGATTGAGAAAAATCAATAACAAAAGGAGACGTTTTGAGAAGCGTCTCCTTTTTAAAATGAGTTGTCCTTTACCTGACGGGAGCAGCGAAGGTCGTTGATGAGAAGATGTCCTGCGTTATTTTTTATATGTGTATTTGTCAGCTTTTGTAAGAGTGTTGATGCTAAGAGAAAAAAGACTTGACCGAATGCGGTTTTTGTAGTATAATAAAACGTAGTATTGTTTATAGACAGTGTTGATAGAAAGGAATGTACTTGTATGAGAAACAAGATCATAATAGCCATACTTGTTGTGCTTATGTTCGTTCCCTCTGTAGTAGCTATAATTGATTATAATATCGAAAATGACGGCGTAACTCACCAGACCAACGTTGTATCCATGTCTCTTATCGATCCGCAGGGCAATCCCTATGAGTTTACTCCCGACGGCGGTGACGAACACAGGGAAATGATCGAATATTTCCTTTCCATCGCAGAAAAGGCGGAGGAGATAGAATCACTTCCGGTAACTGTTGAAAGCGGTGGATATTGCCGTCTCGATATAACTACAAAGGCAAGCGATTCCAGTAAGAAGCTGTATTTTAAGACTAATGCGGAGGACTGCTATTTCGTTGACGGAGATGGCAGATGCTTCCTTATGGCTAAGTCCAAGGCGGAGATCTTCCTTGAGAGCCCCTATTCTGCATATTTATATGAAAACGGTACTGCGCCTATGCTTACCGTTAACGGCCAAACACTTGTGCCCGATACCTGTACATGGAATTATGTTAATTCCACAGGAGAATATATAGAGGCCATCCCTACAGTAGTAGACTCTGTTGAGAGCGTAACTACAGAGGGCGGTCTTGCTATGGAATTTATCAACGAGCCTGATTCACTTGAAGTAAAGCTTACAGATAAAGCGACAGGTGAAGAGCTTCCTGACCTTGCAGGACTTATTATCCAGAAGGATATGGTAATAAGAGTTGAGGTGACTGCAAAGTGGTTTGAGGATAAAACACGTAATTATTACGGCGAGCAGACGTTTGTTTTCGAAGCATCCCTCAGCGCGCCTGCAGAATTCTATGCAGGAGTAAAGACAGTTGAACTTGGAGAATTTATCTGCGTAACTGCCAAGAACGTAAGCCAACCCGAAAATATCAAGTTTGCGTGCGAGCCTGCCATTGATTTTGAGCCTAAGTTCTTTATGCAGGACGACGGATGTGCATATGCACTTGTGCCCTTTGCTGACAGTCTTGAGGAGGGACACTATACCCTCACCTTCAGCTACGGCGGAGCGAGCCAAAATATTAATGTTGACGTAACTGTCCGTAAGAACGCACCCACAGGCGTTCGTGCCAAGACATACGACGGTACAACTATTGACAACTTCTATAAGCCTGAGCTTATTACTAAGGCAGAGGAAACACTTCTCCCCATAGCACAGTCGTCTGTTGAGGAGATTTATTTCAGCGGAGTGTTCCTTGGAACAGATGATGATATCGTTACAGGATACGGCCATACTATCAATATTACAGGAACAGATATCAGCTACGTCCATACAGGACTTGATTATCAGCTTCCTGCAAATACTGATGTTAAGGCAGTTAATGCAGGTAAGGTCGTTTATGCAGGTATGCTTGATTACGCAGGATATATCGTAGTAGTTGACCACGGTCTTGGTCTTAAGAGCTGGTATGCTCATATGGGCGGTGTGTCTGTCAAGGAAGGCGATATTGTAGAGAAGGGCGATAAGGTAGGCGTTACCGGAAGCTCGGGCTTTATCAACGTAACAGGCGTGCATATCGGACTTACAGTATTTGATACTCCCGTATGCCAGTATGCCCTTTGGGCGGACGGAAAATATGCTGCGGCAGGTAACCCCGGCGTTCAGATGTACAAAACAGAATAGTTACAAAGAGTCAACCCTTGCGACATAATATCGCAAGGGCTTGGCTCTTGTTTTGATTTTTGTAAAAGGTCAATAAAAACGGCTATGAAAACTGTGTTTTGTGACAATATTTTGGTTAATTTGACATAGTTATTAAGTTGACTTGAAAGTGCCTTGTATGGTAAAATAAATACGTGAGATAAAGACTTCGCAACTGACGGAAAAAGCAGGCAAAACCTGTCTTGGCGGGGGACCGCAATGGAGCGAAGGACGTATTTGTCGACCGTCTGGGCATACTCTCCGTAAGAGGGAGAGGAATGCCCCTTTTGTTTTTTACGGTTGATCAGTCCGTATTCCGGATTTGATTATATAAATCATTTCTTTCAGAGAAAGGATAAACTATGAAAAAAATCGCAGTGATCATGGGCAGTGCAAGCGATATGCCCATAGTTGAAAAGGCGATCAATACTCTCAAGGAGTATGAGGTTCCTTTTGAGGTCCACGTGTTCAGTGCACACAGAACACCAGAGGCGTGTGCGGAATTTGTCCGCGGCGCAAGAGAGGCAGGTTTCGGCGCAATTATTGCGGCGGCAGGAATGGCGGCTCACCTTGCAGGTGCGGTTGCGGCAAATACAACACTTCCCGTTATCGGTATTCCCGTTAAGGGCGGTATCCTCGATGGACTTGATGCCCTTCTTGCAACAGTACAGATGCCCTCAGGTATGCCCGTTGCAACGGTTGCAGTAAACGGCGCGGCAAATGCAGCACTTCTTGCGATCCAGATCCTGGGTGTAACAGATGCAGATATTGCAGCGAAGCTTGATGCTAAGCGCGCAGAGACTAAGGCGGCTATCCTTGCAAAGGATGCAGAGGTCGCAAAAAGCTTTAACTAAGTTAAAAAAATAAATTTTCATATATTTAAGGAGAAAAAATCATGGAAAAGACTCTCGTTTATACAGGTAAGACAAAGGACGTATTCGCTCTTGAGAACGGCAACTATCTTCTTAAGTTCAAGGATGACTGCACAGGTAAGGACGGCGTTTTTGATCCCGGCGAAAACTCTGTAGGTCTCACAATCGACGGCGTTGGCGATGTTAACCTCCGTATGTCCATCTACTTCTTTGAGAAGGTAAATGCAGCAGGTATCAAGACTCACTATGTAAGTGCAGACCTTGAGAACACAACAATGGAGGTTCTTCCCGGTAAGGTATTCGGTAAGGGTCTCGAGGTTATCTGCCGTCATAAGGCAGTTGGCAGCTTCTTCCGCCGCTACAGCGACTATATCGAAGAGGGCGCTGATCTTCCCGCATATGTTGAAACAACATTCAAGAACGACGAGAAGGGCGATCCCCTTGTAACAAAGGACGGTCTCGTAGACCTGGGCGTTATGACAGCAGAGCAGTATGACGATATCAAGGTCATGACACAGCAGATCACACAGATCGTTGCAGATGACCTTAAGGAAAAAGGCCTTGTTCTCTATGATATCAAGTTTGAGTTTGGCTACGATGCAGACGGTAAGGTAATGCTTATCGACGAGATCGCAAGCGGTAATATGCGTGTTTACAAGGACGGTCAGTATATCGATCCTATGACACTTTCCAAGCTTTTCTTCGCTTGATCAATTAACAGAAAGCAAACCAAATCTAACTCGGCAATTTTTAAGGAGTAAACTATGGGCGGCTTTTTTGGAGCAGCATGTAACCATGATGCCATAGAAGACGTATTTTTCGGAACTGACTACCATTCCCACCTCGGCACACGCCGAGGCGGAATGGCGGCATACGACGAAAAGATCGGTCTCCAAAGGGACATTCATAATATCCAGAACTCTCCCTTCAGAACTAAATTTGAAAAAATATTTGATGAGATGTCAGGCTGTTCAGCTATTGGCTGTATCAGCGACAGCGATCCTCAGCCGCTTCTCATCCGTTCCTCTCAGGGAACATATGCTATATGCATAATCGGTATGATCAATAATGCCGATGAGCTTATCAATCAGTATCTCACATACAGCAGCGGCCATTTTACAACAATGACCAGCGGAAAGATCAACTGGACAGAGCTTGTTGCAGCACTTATCGGAAGAAAAAGTAATATCGTTGAAGGTATCAAATTTGCCCAGGATGTAATCGAAGGCTCGATGTCCATCCTTATCCTACGCGATAACGGAGCGATAATCGCTGCCCGCGACCGCCTGGGAAGGACCCCTGTTCTTGTGGGTAAAAACGAAGGCGGACATTGTGTTTCATTCGAATCCTTCGCATATCAGAAGCTTGGATATGAAACCGAGCGCGAGCTTGGCCCCGGCGAGATAGTGGAGCTTACAAAGGATAGCCTCAGAGTCCTTGCACCTGCAGGAGAGGAAATGAGAGTTTGTTCCTTCCTCTGGACATACTATGGCTATTCATCCTCTAACTACGAAGGAGTTAACGTTGAAGCAATGAGATACCGCGACGGAGGCATCCTTGCCGAGTCCGATAAGGAAAACGGACTTTGCCAGGATATCGACTACGTTGGCGGCTTCCCCGATTCCGGTACACCTCATGCAATAGGATATGCAAACGCAAGCGGTAAGCCCTTTGCGCGTCCCTATATTAAATATACACCCACATGGTCAAGAAGCTTTACACCTGCAAAGCAGGTGGATAGAAACAGAGTTGCAAAAATGAAGCAGATACCTATCAAGGAATTTATCGAGGGTAAAAAGCTTCTGTTTGTAGACGACTCTATCGTCCGAGGAACACAGCTAAGAGAGACCGTTGAATTTCTTCATGAAAACGGTGCAAAGGAAGTGCATATGAGAAGTGCATGTCCGCCCATTATGTATAGCTGTAAATACCTCAATTTCTCCTCCTCCAACAGTGAAATGGAGCTTATCACAAGACGCACCATTATGGAGCTTGAGGGCGAAGAGGGCTTCAACCACATCGATGAATACAGCGACGGAAGCACGGAGCGCG
>JAFUMU010000063.1 GCA_017482495.1 Clostridia bacterium
CTGCCTGCTTAGCTTCATATACGTAATTTTTATCAACTCTGTCAAATCCGCCGTATTCCTTATCATCGCTTGAGAAGATCGCCTTATATTTGCCTTCCTCAAGCACAGGAACGAAATAGCTGTCAGGAGACTTTGAGGGATGGAAATTGAAAGCGAACACATCATCCTTTTTGGAATAGATGAGAAGCTTATCGTTATTATCGATCCAACGGCTCTCAGCCTTTTCAGAGAACAGCTTTTCCTTTTTTATAAGCTTCAGCATATCCACATCAAAGCTCTGCAGGAATTCATAGCGAAGGAGACCGTTGTCGGCAAGGCTCCACTGTCTTCTGCAGTAGTGATAGCTCCAACCGTTACCCTCGCGGGGGAAATCTATCCATTCGGGATGTCCGAATTCGTTACCCATAAAGTTAAGATAGCCCTCGCCCACGACGGTGGATGTCAACAGTCTTATCATCTTATGAAGCGCGATGCCTCGGTCTATGACCATACTGTTGGATTCCTTGTTCATGCTCCAATACATCTCCGCATCGCAAAGGCGGAAGATAAGAGTTTTATCGCCAACAAGCGCCTGGTCGTGGCTCTCTGCATATCCGATACTCTTCTCGCCGGGTCTGCAGCCGGAAAGCTCGTACCACAGCTTGAACATATCCCAATTTTCATCGGTCTGCTCCTTGATAGTCTTTATCCACAGATCGGGAACACCCATTGAAAGACGGTAGTCAAATCCGATACCGCCCTGAGGTATCTTGATACACATACCGGGCATGCCTGACATATCCTCGGCAACAGTTATTGCCTTAGGATTGAGCTCATGGATAAGGTCGTTGGCAAGCTGTAGGTATGTAACTGCTTCTGTATCTGTATTCATGGAGAAATACATTCCATAATTCATAAAAGCACTGCCGAGACCGTGGTCATGGTAGAGCATAGAGGTAACACCGTCAAAGCGGAAGCCGTCGAAGTGGAACACCTCCATCCAATATTTAAGATTGGAAAGAAGGAAATGAATGACCTCGTTTTTGCCGTAGTTGAAGAGCTTGGTGTCCCAGGCAGAGTGGTTGCCCTTTCCGCCCTCGTGGAAGAACTGATACTCTGTTCCGTCGAACATATTAAGTCCTTCATTTGTGTTCTTTACCGCGTGGGAATGAACTACGTCAAGAAGAACAGTAATACCCATCTTGTGAGCGGTATTAATAAGCTCCTTAAGCTCCTTTGCCTGGCCGTAGCGTGAGCTTACAGCGAAGAAGTTGGACACCTGATAGCCAAATGAGCCGTAATAGGGGTGCTCCATAATAGCCATTATCTGAATAGTGTTGTATCCAAGCTTCTTTATGCGTGGCAGGTTAAATTCCGTAAACTCCTTAAATGAGCCGACCTTATAGTCCTCCTGTGCCATACCGATATGACATTCGTATATAAGAGGATCCTTTGCAGGCTTAAAGCCCTCGTCTGTCCATTCAAAGCCGTCGCAGAGAGCATCGTCAACAACAGCGCACCAGGAAACGGTCTCGGGATCCTGCACCACTCTTGTTGCATACGTGGGGATACGGCGCATCGTCTCCTCACCGCGAACCACTACAGCCTGTATCTTCTGTCCCTTTTTCAGAGTTCTTTTGCCCTTTATCTTAACTTCAAAAACACCGCCGTCCAATTTTTCCATAGGACAAGCTTTAAGATCCCAATTGTTGAAATCGCCTGTAAAGTACATTTCGTCTGCACCCGGTGCCCATTCGCGGTAGACCCAGCCGGTCTTAGTGGGATGAATACCGAAATATTCGTAACCGTTTGCAAAATCGGACAGCTTACCGCCTTTTCCAACAAGCTCCTTTTTCTTGGCAACGTAGGAATCGTGACGCTGCTTAAGGTCTTTCTCATAGGGAGCAAGGTAGGGGTCTATCTTAAGAATCTTTAATGCCATATTAACCTCCCGAAGCGATTCATTATATTACACTAATTGTATTACTTTTACTAATGTTTGTCAAGTTTGATTTGAGATTTGTTCAAAATAACGACAAGTTTCTTCGATATGTATATTTTTTCAGTTTGCCATTTAAACCGAACCACAGTCCCTGTAGGGCGGGATGAAAACATCCCACCCCCAAAACCTGTATTCGCCTGTGTGCAGACCTCTTTACCTTCTTGCAAAGTTGCCTATCTTATGGGCATAAGCTGATTGGAAATCTGCCAGCTCTACGCACAGCTCTGCCACCTTTGAATCTGATGGCGGATTTTCCTCGGTAAACTGTCTCATGGATACCACGCCCATTTCAAGCCCCTTGACCATCATTTCCGCAATATGACCGTCTGATGAATCAAAAAGCGTATTCATCATTATTCCGAAATCTGCGGAAAGCTGCTTCATTTTTGTAAATTCCTCAGGCACGATACCGTAATTATGCATAAGATCATGTGCTTTTTTGGAAAGCTCTCCGCTTTTCATTACCACCTCTGTCAGAAGTGTTAAAAGCTCCTTATTATCCACTTTTTTCATGACCATTGTTGTAGATTCCACTGTCATATCAAGATTTCTGTTGATCTCGCACAAAAGCTCTTTATCATTTTGGGTTAAGCTGATGGTACTCATATTCTATCCTTTCGTTTATCATATACATATATTGTTTCTCATGGCGCCTCTTTTAATCATACAACTGTTGCAAAAAAAATGTTAAAGTTATATAATGATAAAGTATAAACGATGTTGCGAGGTATTTATGAGTTTTTTTGACAGATTCAACGGTATGACAGTTAACCTGCTGGGCGCAGGCGTTTCTAATAAACCTCTTGTGAAAAAATTAGCCGACGGCGGTGCTAAGGTCATCATAAGAGACAAAAAGACAGTAGCGGAGCTTGGTGCCGTTGCAGATGAATTTGCATCTGCAGGCGCACAGTTTGTATGCGGAGAGGATTATCTTTCTGACATTTCAGGTGATCTTGTGTTCCGCTCTCCCGGATTCCGCCCTGATATTGCACCGCTTTGCGCGGCAGTGGAAAACGGATGTCAGCTCACCTCCGAAATGGAAATGTTTATAGAAAACTGCCCATGCCCCATAATCGGACTGACCGGCAGTGACGGAAAAAGCACCACCACCACTCTTGTGGCAAATATCCTCAGAGAATCAGGTCACAATTGCTTTTTGGGAGGCAACATAGGCGAGCCTCTTCTCAACCGTATCGATAACATAAAAAAAGATGACATCATAGCTGTAGAGCTGTCCAGCTTCCAGCTTATGACTATCGATTCCCCCGTTACCGTAGCCGTTATCAAAAACATCACTCCCAATCACCTCAACTGGCATACGGATATGGATGAATATATTGAAGCAAAGGCGAAGATACTTAAGGGAGCCGAGACTGCAGTTCTTAATTACGACGATGAAAATTGCAGAAAGCTCTCTGAAAGATTTGATGGGGAGATACTTTGGTTTTCAAGACGTGAGCTTCCCGCATCTCTCAACGGGGCATTTCTTCGCGAAGGCGAGCTTATTATGAGATATGAGGGGAAGGAAACCTTTGTTATCAAAACAGATGAGATACTTCTTCCCGGCGAGCACAATGCAGAAAACTATGCAACGGCGGTTTGCGCCACATGGGGCAAAACGACCGTGGAAGCTGTACGAAAGGTTGCCAGAGAATTCGGCGGAGTCAAGCACCGTTTCCAGGTAGTGCGCAGAGATGGCGGCATCACCTATTATAACAGCTCCATCGATTCATCCCCCACAAGAACGGCGGCGGCAATATCATCCCTTAAATGCCCCGTTAACATAATCTGTGGCGGATATGACAAAAATATCCCCTTTGAGCCTCTTGCCCAGGCACTTGTTGCACACGGAAAAATCAAAACTGTGGTTTTGACAGGAGCAACAATGGGTAAAATAAAAAAAGCACTCGAAGATCATCCCAATTTTGAGTCAAGCGGCATAAAGGTCATATGCGCTCCCGATTTCAAAGATGCGGTAATAGCGGCGGCAGGAGAAGCCGAGCCCGGAGAGGCAGTCCTTCTCTCACCTGCCTGCGCCAGCTTTGATGCTTTTGAAAATTTTGAAAAACGCGGCGAATTTTTCGCAGAAACAGTAAAAGGGCTTTAATATGATAAATACAAAAGAGCTGATAGGTCAGCTTTGCAATATAATGTCCGTCACAGGCTATGAGCACAGAGGCGCACAGGAGCTGACGGAACTGATATCCCCTTATTTTGACCATGTGTATGAGGCTGTAGGGGGAACATATGTAGCAGTGAAATACTGCGGCAGAGACGCTGCCCCCCGACTTATGCTTGATGCGCACTTTGACGAGATAGGAATGATAGTGACGGATATCCTCCCGGGAGGATATCTGTCCTTTTCCCATATGGGTGGGCTTGACCGACGCATCATGCCTGCCTCTGAGGTGTATATATACGGCAGAGAGAAGATATATGGAGTAATCTGCTCAAAGCCTCCCCATTTGCAAAAGCCGGGCGAGAGCAAAAAACTGCCCGCACTTGACGAGATGCTCATCGATACAGGCTACAGCGAGGATGAACTTCGTAAGATAGTCTCCATCGGAGACGGAATAGGCTTTTATGAATCAACGGCGGAGCTTTTGGGCAACCGCATCTGCGGACGAAGCATGGATAACAAAGCTTGCTGTGCAGCGGCAATAATTGCGGCGGCTAATGTAGAACGAGAAAAAATGGCTTGCGACCTTTATGTTACTCTCTCCTCACGTGAGGAGGAAAGCCTTGCAGGAGGATGCGTGACTGCGGCATATGACATCCGACCTGATATTGCCATTGTTACAGACGTGACCTTTTCAAGATTTCCCGGTGTAGATGACTACGAAAGCGCAAAAATGGGCGAGGGAGCATCAGTTTCCCTCTCCGCGGTAACTGACAGAAAACTGACAAACAGACTTATATATCTTGCAGAGAACGCAGGATTTAAACTGCAGACAACCGTGGATGCTGAAAATACAGGCACTAATGCCACGGCACTTACCTTGTGCGGTGACGGTATACCCTGCGCTGTTGTAAGTGTCCCTCTTTCATGTATGCACACCTATAACGAGATCATCGACACCTCTGACGTAGAAGCAGCGGCAAAGCTTTTTATGCTTGCTGTGTGTGATGAAGATATTTTCAGAGAGGAGTATTAAGGGGAGCTGTCCTCTACGTGTTAAGATATGAAAAAAATGCTAAGCGGAACAGAGCTTCTTCGCAGTCTGTGTATGGCATTCGGACCCTCGGGCTGCGAGGAAAACGTTGCCCTTATGATAAAAGAAAATATAAAAGGCTGCTATGATGAGCTTGTTCCTGACAGAATGGGCGGAGTTATCGCGCTTATTCGTGGAAATGGAAGCTCAGAGGAAAGACTGATGCTCTCAGCTCATATGGACGAGGTGGGATTTATGATCCGCGAGATATGCGAGGACGGACTTCTTCGCTTTTCTTCCATGATGGGCTCCGATACACGTATTATGGCAGGGAGAAGAGTTTCTGTAGGCAATGCGGATATGCAGGTAAGAGGTGTTATCGCTCTGAAGCCTGTTCACACAGTAGAAAGAGCGGACAGAGGTAAGGCGGCAACGCTTGACGAGCTTTATATCGATATAGGCGCCTCTTCAAGAGAAGAAGCTGAAAAGTATGTTAAAATAGGCGACTACGGCACATTTGAATCTGACTTTGTAGAATTTGGAGAAGGCGGCAAACTTATAAAAGCCAAGGCTCTGGACGACAGACTTGGATGTGCTGTGATGATAGAGCTGATGCGGGAAATATACACAAGAGAAGAACGGCTTCCCTTTGATGTGTATTTCGCATTTACCTGCCGTGAGGAGCTGGGAGTCTCTGGAGCAAGATGCGCTTCTCATAAGATACGCCCTCATAAAGCGTTAATATTTGAAGCAACAGCAGTTGCAGATATCCACGGCGTACCGGAGGTGTCCAAGGTAGCAGAAAGAGGATGCGGCGGAGCAATTTCCATCATGGACAGAAGCACCATCTATGACCGAGATATGGTAGATATGCTCCTTGAAACGGCTAAGGCGAAAAACATCCCCTGTCAGATAAAAAAGTATGTGTCGGGCGGAAATGATGCCGGCCATATCCATAAGGCGGCTCACGGAACAAAATGTGCGGTCATTTCCGCTCCCTGCGGATATATACACACAGCCTCCGACGTTATTGCCAAAGAGGATTATAATTCTATATACAGCCTCGCGCTGGCGGCTATTGAAAGGATGGGTGAAGATGCTTAATTATTTGAGAGAGCTTATTAAGATACAGTCTGTTTCAGGCGCAGAAAAAAACATCGCCCTTTATATTAAGAGCGAAATGGAAAAATATTTTGATGAGTGCGAGACAGACGCGCTGGGTAACCTTATCTGCCGTAAAAACGGCAGTGGAAAGAAACTGCTTTTCTGCGCTCATATGGACGAGATAGGCTTTATTGTCACAACAATTGATGATAAAGGATTCGTTCACTTTGCCCCTGTGGGCGGCATCGACTTCGTTGCGGCGGCTTATGCAAGCGTAGCCTTTGCAAACGGGACCCGAGGAGTGATGGTGCCTGAAGCAGGACTGAAAAGCGATGATTTTAAGGCGGAAAAGTTTGTGGTGGATATAGGTGCCAAGGATAAAAAGCAGGCGGAACGCCTTGTGAAAACAGGTGATACCTTCGCTCTTGTACCCTCATATACCCGTCTCAGAGGCAACCGCATCTGCGGAAGGCCTATTGACGACAAAATAGGGTGCGCCATCCTTATGGCGGCGGCAAAGGAAGCTGACAGCTTTAAGAACAACACGACCTTCGTTTTCTCCGTTCAGGAGGAGGTAGGCATTAGAGGCTCAAGAGTTGCGGCTTTCAATTGCCGTCCCGACTACGGTATCGCCCTTGACGTTACCTCAACGGGCGACGGCCACGGTTCAAAGCCTATGGCGGTTTCTCTTGGAGAGGGCGCCGCTGTAAAAATAAAGGATGCAAGCGTTATATGCGACTCAGAGCTTGTGCGTAAAATGGGCGAAATAGCCGAGGAAAATAATATTAAATGGCAGAGAGAGGTACTGACCGCAGGCGGTACAGATACAGCATCGCTCCAGCTTGCGGCATCCGGCTGCAGAGCAGGATGCATCTCTGTTCCCACCCGTTATATCCATACAGCAAATGAAGAGATCGATTGCTCCGATGCAAAGGCTTGCCTTGACCTTGTGGTTGCCATCGCACGTACAGAGCTTGAGTAAGATATAAAATTTTTTCTGAGAGGACTTTTTATTAAAAGGTCCTCTTTTTTCGTTCTATAAATTGTAACCACTGGCTAAACCTGTAGTTTGCACTGCCCTGATCACACTAAAATAACTGACACCTGAAATTTGCCCTGCAGCCGCAAATGCAGTTACCCCAAAGCCTCCCTCCGGGAGAGAGGTGGTGTTTTCGAAGAAAATGACGGATGGAGCCTGCGTAAACGAGAGTTTACTTTCGCTTTATTTTACGCAATTCTCCCTCGGTCACGGCGAAATTACTCAACGGCATGCGCCTCTTTTAAACCATCTGAAGGTAGCAGATGGTTTTCATATACAAAAAAAGATCCGCTACGACAGTAGCGGATCGAAATTACTTATTAATGATCTCTGAAAGTGTGTTGACGGTCTCAGCGGCTGTGAGATTCTTGCAACGTGCATACTCTGCTGCAATAACTGCTTTAACAGCTCTCTTTCCTGCTTCGTCCATTTCATCGATCATATTTCCCACGTTCAGAGAGTCCTTCACGCTTGTAAAGGAGCTGTCTGCTGTCTGCCCAAGGTTAAACTGATAGAACAGATCCTCGGGAAATGCGCCGATGCTTCTGATAAGATCGTGTGTACGACTGTTATAGTCATAAAACATTATGATAGAAAGAAATGTGTTCCAAGAGATAGATCTGCTTCCGGATTCTGTGAGGCAATACGTCTGTCTGGAAATTCCCACAAGACCTGCCAGCTCATCCTGCGAAACGCCTACTCTCGCTCTAAGTGTTGCAAGCTGAGGGAGCAGCTTGTTGATATATTCGTCCTTTTTCTTGTCGCTGATAACCCATCTTGCGCCGTATTTCATAAAAGAGTCCTCCGAATTGTATTTGCTGTGTTGGATCGTCTTGATCCATAGTGATTATAACACAAAGAAATCAATTTTGCAAGATTTTTCTACAAAATACCCACCCTAATTGTAAAGTAATTATGAATATTTCTTTACTATTCTGTGATTTTGCCACACTTTCCCGCCATCTACATTAACATTTTGTTCATATCAAATTTACTTTTTACCTTACAAGCCGCCCCTGATACATACCGTGCTCCACAAGATATTTGTCTATATCGTTGGTGACCGCTGTTTTCCGCCTGCACCAGTCAGGTGCCGCCAAAAGAGCTTCCGGCGCATCTCCCGTAACACGGGCTATTACCGTCTCTGGATGAAACAGCTCAAGCTGACGGCACACAGTCTCAATGTATCTGTCTCTGTCCATTGTCTCATATTTCCCCGATATGTAAAGCTCATAAAGCGGCGTGTCATACAGAACATGAAGAAGGTGAAGCTTGACCATATCCGGTCTGAGAGATGCAACCGTCCTCGCCGACTGCAACATCATTTCCTCGCTCTCACCCGGAAGTCCGTTTATAAGATGAACGCACACAGATATATCTCCACCCGCCGCCTTCAGCTTGTTGTATCCGGCAAGAAATTCCTCAAAGGTATGCCCTCTGTTAATGCGCTTTGCAGTCTCGTCAAAGACACTTTGCAGCCCCAACTCCACCATTACAGGTATTATTTCTGACATTTTGAGAATCAGCTCTACAACATCATCCCCGAGACAATCGGCTCTCGTGGCTATCACAAGCATTACCGCTCCCGGAAGATAAGCCGCCTCGTTGTATATTTTTCCGAGTACGTCAAGGGGAGCGTATGTGTTTGTGTTCGCCTGCAGATACGGAATAAATCCACTTAGCTTCCATTTTCTTTGCATTGCCTCCACTCCCTTTTCATACTGAGAGCGAAGGGTATCTCCTCCGCAGGCTCCGCTTGAACCACCATAGCAGAAAATACAACCTCCTCTGCTTTTGGTTCCGTCCTTGTTTGGACAAGAAAATCCTGCATCAAGAGCGATCCTTGCGCATTTTCCGCCAAATCGGTGCTTTACGTAATAATCAAAGGTATGATATCGCTTGTTCGAATCACTGTATTTAAAGGGATTTGTTTCCCTCTGTGTCACCTTCTTCACAGGATCCCCTCCTTATGCTGATATTGTATCACAGATAAATTTATTTTTCCACCTGAAATATATTTTTGTATTGCATATTTATTCATTTTTCTTTTTCTTTAAAAAATAAGCGTTTTTTGATGATTTTTGAGCATTTTTTGCTGTTTTTAGCTTAAAATCTCCGAATTCTGCAAAACCGTTGACTTTGCTTTTTATGTATGGTAGTATTATTATACACACAAATACACCAAAAGCATCTTTTGTGGAGATAATAATGGATAAAAAATTGTTAAAAATGGCAGCAGACGTGATGAAAGAGCTGTCGCTTACAGAAATCAAAATAAAAGACGGAGACACGGAGATCGAAATGAAAAGAGAAGCTCCCGCCGAGCCCCCCTCAAAGAACGATCTCGTTCCAATAGCAGAGCAAGCAGAACAACATCACGAAAGCGACGAATTTGTTGACATACTCAGCCCCCTTATAGGAGTTTTCCACAGCGCCCCCTCAGACAGCGAGCCTGCCTATGTTCAGACGGGAAGCAAGGTAAAAAAAGGCGATGTTCTTTGCCTTGTGGAATCAATGAAAATGCTCAACGAGATAACAAGCGAGTGTGACGGCACAGTGACGAGCATATTTGTCACAGACGACACCTTGGTTGAATACGGTAATCCGCTTTTCAGAATAACACTCGATTGACATATGTTTAAAAAAATACTTGTAGCCTGCAGAGGCGATATTGCTGTAAGGATAATACAAAATTGCAGAGAGATAGGAGTGGAATCGGTTGCCGTATGCTCAGAGGCAGACCTTAAGGCATTTCACACCAATCTGGCCACCAAGGCATATTGCATAGGCCCTGCAGAGCTTGAAAAAAGCTATTACAATATAGATGCTATTCTCTGTACCGCCGTTAATTGCGGCGCTGATGCTATCCACCCGGGATACGGTCCTCTTTCAGAAAGCGTAGAGCTCTCACGCAGATGCAGAGAGCTTGGTATCACCTTTATAGGCGCATCCCCTGAGCTGCTTGAGCTTATCCATAACAAGGACGAGCTTGAGAAGCGACTGAAGGAGGCAGGGGTGCCTGTAAGCAAGCGTCTCGGCTCTCTTCCTAAGCAGATAGATATTCAGCTTGTGTGCGACAGCACGGGAAATATAGTAGTTGTGGGAGACAGAGACGCATCTATCTGCCACGGTGCAAACAGACTCATATACGAAGCACCTGCATACGGCATCAGTGAAAAGGTGAGAAAAAAGCTGTATAAGTCAGCGGTAGCCGCCGCACGTTCAATAGGATTTGTAGGCGTGGGAAGCATTATATTTTTCGTTGATAACAGCGGTAAATATTATTTCAAAAAATTCGTTCCGAGACTTCAGGTGGGATGCTCCGTCACAGAAATGCACTCAAGAATAGATCTGATACATTGGGGGATCCGCCTGTCCGCAGGAGATCTTATCAACTTCGGAGAGAGCACCATATGCCGCTTCGGCCATGCGATCGCCTGCAGAATATTCGCTGTCCACCCCGAATCGCTCCTTCCCTCTCCGGGGAAAATCGATATACTGCATATTCCCGAGGGACTGTATGTGCAGTTTTATACATCGGTATATCAGGGATATACTATGCCCAGAGAATATCAGCCTCTGCTTGGCAATCTTATAGTCTATTCCAGAACAAGACCCCACGCCATAAGAAAACTGCGAAGCGCGATCGGTGAGCTGGTCACCGAAGGAGTATATAACAACAGCGAGATATATTCTCAAATAATCTCCGACGAGGCATTTGCTTCGGGAGAATACGACATAAGCTTTTACGACGCATTTATGCGAGATAAATTACGGAATCCATAAAGGAGAAGAAACGTTGATCGGGATTGTAACAGATTCAATGTCCTGCCTTACCGAACAGGACTGTATAACATATAACGTAGAATTAGTTCGGGCGAAATGTATCATCAATTCAAAAGCGATCCCTGACACCGTTGGCGAATATGCAGGCGCCATGTCCGAAGCCCGTACAGCACCGCCCTCCTCAGCAGATTATTATAAAACCTTTGCCAAGCTGACATCAGAGGGAGTGGATATCCTATGCATAACCACCTCCGCCAAGGTAAGTATGTCATATGCCAACGCCTGCATCGCCGCAAGAGCCGTAGGTAACAGCCGTATTGCCATCATCGACTCAGGGGCAACGGCAGGTGCACTTTACCTGCTTATCAGAACGTGCCGCGAGCTTGAAGAAAGCGGAGCAGGCTTTGGAGATATAGTCAGCATAATATCCAATCAGAAAAGGAATCTGAACATCTCCTTTTCCATGAAGGACCTTAGCTCTATAATAAGATCGGGAAAGCTGCTCTCCCCTTCAGCATATATCCATGTGCCCATAATGGACCAGCGCCCGGTGTGCACCTTCGAAGGCGGGGGCAAGCTGGTACTGAAGGAAACTGCCGCAGGTTCTCTCAATGAACTCAGAGCTTTGGTCAGTGAACACCATAGTCCAAGAAGAATAGTCGTGCACTACAGCGAGTCGGATATGCACCTGTATGAGCTGACGAGCATGCTGCGCCGACGCTTTCCAAACGCCGATATAATAAAGAGAAAAGTGTCACTGACAGTAAGAACAACTATGGGGGAAGGCATTTTGGGAGTTTTCTCTTACGGAATGGGAGAATAACGATTGACAAATCGGCTTATAAGTGGTAGAATTTTAGAATAGCAATTTAGTATGATAAAGGAAGAAAAATGAAAACTAAAACCGTTAAAGGAACTAACGACTATCTGCCCGCCGAGGCAGAAATAAGAGACTATCTCTCCTCCGTTATTATCGATACATATAAAAACGGTGGATTTGAGCATATTATAACACCTATTTTAGAAGACGCTGAGAACCTTGACAAGAGTGACGGCGGCGATAACCTTAACCTTATTTTTAAGGTGCTGAAGCGAGGCGAAAAGCTTAGTCGAGCTCTCCAGGCAGGCGACGTATCCCAGCTTTCCGATATGGGACTTCGCTACGACCTCACCCTTCCCCTCTGCCGCTACTATGCCAATAACAGACAGCACTTGCCCTCACCATTCAAGGCTATCCAGACCGATAGAGTGTACAGAGCTGAAAACTGCCAGAGAGGACGACTCAGAGAGTTTATCCAGTGCGATATAGATATCATTGGAAGCACAGCTCCCGAATGCGAGGTGGAGCTTATCCTCACAACAGCGAGAGCTCTCAGACGTATCGGTATGGGCAACTTCAAGGTGAAGATCAACCACAGAGGACTTCTCAGAAGCCTCCTTCAGTCCTTCGGATTTGAAGAATCTCAGCTGGACAGCGTTTGCGTGACCTTCGACAAGCTTGATAAGATCGGCAGCGAGGGCGTTTCCGCAGAGCTTACGGAAAAGGGATTTGACAGCGAAACAGTTGCTAAGTTCACAAGCTTCTTCAGCGGCGACACGATCACTCTTGACGACGTTTGCGCCGTTGT
The DNA here is from genome assembly GCA_017482495.1 of Clostridia bacterium. Taxonomy (GTDB): domain Bacteria; phylum Bacillota; class Clostridia; order Oscillospirales; family CAG-272; genus Avispirillum. The sequence continues at coordinate 12,691 of JAFUMU010000063.1, forward strand.
GGGCGAGAGCGAATACGCCGACAATCTTAAATATATAATCGACTGCGTAAAGGCACTTGCGCCCGAAGAGGAGATCGTATTCGACGTTTCTCTTGTGCGCGGACAGGGCTATTATACAGGCGCAGTATTCGAGGTGGAAAGCGTTGACTTCAAGGGCGCTATCGCCGGCGGCGGACGCTACGATAACCTTATAGGCAAGTTCCTCGGCGAGAAGATCCCCGCAGTTGGATTCTCTATCGGATTTGAAAGAATATTCGCCATCCTTAAGGACAAGGGAGCCTTCACTATCCCCGGCGGTAAGAAGAAGGTTGCCGTTCTTTACGACAAGGAAGGCTTCGTCGATGCATACAAGAAGGCAAACGAGCTGAGAGAGCAGTACGACGTTACTCTCCTTGAAAAGGCAAAGAAGGTCGGCAAGCAGATTGCCCGACTTGAGGAAAGAGGCTTTGCATTCTACTACAACAAGGAAAGAAGCGAGGAGCTTCAGGAGATATAAAACAGGCTTCTCCGGGGAGAAGCTGTCAGCTTTGCTGACTGATGAGGCACATCACTTTCCCATATTCCAAGTTATATATCATTTGAAAATACTACAGGACCTTGTGCGACTTGGCAAAGAGGCGACTCCTCATCCACCGCAAGCGGTCCCCCTTCCCCCAAGGGAAGGCAAAGAAAGGAAAAACCAATGAGAGACGAAACACTTTGCCTGCATGCAGGCTACACACCCGGTAATACCGAGCCCAGAGTTGTGCCCATAGTTCAGAGCACAACATATACATACGACACAACTGCAGACGTTGCCGCAGTTTTCGACGAGCCCACACAGAGCCTTATCTACTCCCGCTTCGCTAACCCCACAGTTATGGCTATCGAAGCAAAGATAGCAGAGCTTGAGGGCGGCGTCGGCGCTATGTGCACAACAAGCGGACAGGCAGCATCCCTGCTTTCCATCCTCAACATCTGCCAGGCAGGCGACAGCATCGTTGCCTCCGCTCAGATCTACGGCGGCACTATCAACCTCCTTTCCTACACATTCAAGAAGCTTGGCATCGAATGCATCTTCGTTGATCCCGATGCATCCGAGGAGGAGATCTGCGCTGCTATCAAGCCCAATACAAAGGCTGTTTTCGGTGAGACCATCGCAAACCCCGCACTCTCCGTTCTCGATATCGAGAAGTTTGCAAATGCGGCTCACAAGAACAACATCCCCCTTATCGTTGACAACACATTCGCAACTCCCGTTCTCTGCAAGCCCTTTGACTTCGGCGCAGATATCGTTATCCACTCCACATCCAAGTATATGGACGGCCACGCAGTTCAGGTTGGCGGCGTTATCGTAGACAGCGGTAAGTTTGACTGGACTAACGGTAAGTTCCCCGAATTTACAGAGCCCGACGAGTCCTACCACGGCATCTGCTATACAGAAACATACGGCAAGGCGGCTTATATCATCAAGGCTCGTATGCAGCTTATGCGCGACTTCGGCTGCTATCCCGCAGCTCACTCCGCTTTCCTGCTTAACCTCGGCCTCGAAACTCTCGCAGTTCGTATGAAGCAGTACTGCGAAAACGCACTCACTGTGGCTAAATACTTCCAGGCATCCGACAAGATCGACTCCGTAAGCTATCCCGGTCTTGAGGGAGACAAGTACTACGAGCTTGCTAAAAAGTACCTTAAGGGCGCTTCCGGCGTTATCTCTATAGTTATCAAGGGCGGTAAGGAAAACGCTATCAAGTTTATGGACAGCCTTAAGCTTGCTTCCAACGAGGTTCACGTTGCCGATATCCGCACCTGCGTTCTCCATCCCGCAGGCGAAACTCACCGCCAGCTCACAGAGGAACAGCTTGCTGCCGCAGGTATCAACCCCGGCCTCGTTCGCTTCTCCGTTGGCCTCGAAAACGTTGAGGACATCATTGCCGATGTTGAACAGGCCCTCGCTCAGATCTGAGCTCTATAAAATATGGTTTTTACAAGGGGGATTTTTTAGTCCCCCTTGTTTTTTTGTGGAGGACCTTTTAAGGAAAGGTCCCCCACGCCCCTCCAAACCTTTTCGGATAACGCTTATAAAGTGGCAAAGACACCTGTAGGGGAGAGCATTGCTCTCCCGCTTGAATAATTTTAAGCTTTCCAAAGCGGTGGGAATTGATATTTCTATAAGATTTTACTTTGTGTTTTGGGCTCTCCTCATCCACCGCCTTGCGGTCCCCCTTCCCCGCTGGGGAAGGTTTGGCATAAGTCATTCTTCACTTCCTAACACACTTAGATCAACTTTCGTTTTTACAAGCTGAAGTTGCGTATGATTAACCTTCCCCAGCGGGGAAGGGGGAC
>JAFUMU010000064.1 GCA_017482495.1 Clostridia bacterium
TTAGACTTGGAACCCCAGTAACCCTTAGCTGCCTTTAATACTTTATTTCTTCTCTTGCGCGTCATCATAGCGCCCCTAACTCTTGCCATCTTTATATTCCCTTTCTGTAGATAAATTCAAAGTTTCGTCTTTCGACTTATTTCATAATAAGTCTCTTGATGTTTGCCTCAAATGCAGGGCTAACGTAGCCAGCAGAACGAAGATGTCTCTTCTGCTTCTGTGTCTTGTTTGTGCTGAGGTTGTGGCGGTGTGCGCTGTGATGCATCTTAACCTTGCCTGTACCTGTTACGGAGAAACGCTTAGCAGATGCCTTATGTGTCTTGATCTTACCCATTTTTTTAATGTCCTTTCGATTTATAATTTTTACTCAGCCGCTTCGTCAGACTCAGTCTGCTTCGCAGCTTTTTCGCCGGCTTTGCCCTGCTTGACGGGAGAGAGGAACATTATGATCTGTCTTCCTTCAAGTACAGGCTTTTTATCAACGGTGGATACCTCTGCGCATGCTTCCTGGAATTTGGCAATAACTTCCTTACCAAGCTCCTGGTGAGCCATTTCTCTACCCTTGAAACGCAGGCACACTCTAACCTTGTTACCTTCTGTGAGGAACTTGATAGCTCTGTTTGCCTTTGTATCAAAGTCATGCTTATCGATTCTGCAGGAAAGCTGAACCTCTTTAACTTCAACTGTCTGCTGCTTCTTTCTCTGCTCCTTTACTCTCTTGTCCTGCTCATAACGGTACTTACCGTAGTCCATAGCACGGCATACAGGCGGAGTTGCCTGAGGAGCGATACAAACAAGGTCAACGCCCTGATCGTATGCAAATGCTTTTGCCTCTGCGAGACTCATTATACCGACCTGATCGCCCTGAGAGTCGAGAAGACGAACTTCCTTAGCTCTGATGTCATCATTGATGAGAAGCTCTTTAGCGCTTATGGTGGAACACCTCCGATAAAAACAAAATTGCGAAGCTGACAGCTCCGCAAACATCTAAATTTCGCCCAAATATCGGGTGAAAATCAAATATTGGACCGATGCTCGACTTCTTCGGCACGGTGAGAACGGAGTGTTCTTCTTCTTTTTACTCGGGTATTATACCATACCCCCTTTGTCTTGTCAATACCCTTCTTGAAAGTTTTCTTAATAATATTTTTGCGTTTTTGGTTGACATGTGTTAACCGCCGTGATATTATATAGTTGACATTTGTTAACTATATGCGAGGTAAACGGTTATGAATAATATCACTCTTTCCGACGGTGAATGGAAGCTTATGAATGAGCTATGGGAGAATCACCCTTGCTCTCTTGCACAGCTTGTAAATGCTTTTGAAAACGACACCAGATGGAGCAAATCAACGATATTTGTTATGCTGAAGCGACTTATTGCCAAGAACGCAGTTAAAGTCGATACAAGCGGGAGGGTCCAGCTTTACACACCGATAATAAAAAAAGAGGAAACTACTGTAAGGGAGACACGTTCTTTTCTCAGCCGTGTTTACGGAGGAAGTATCGGTCTTATGGTCTCTTCCCTTGCAGGCCAGAGCTCCCTCTCCGAAAACGAGATTGCAGAGCTAAGAAGCATTCTTGACGAAATGGAAAAGAAGGAAAGGTAACAATACAATGAAAAAAATAATCGTACCGAAGGATATTCGAAAAAAAGCTATTTTAAAAATGGTAGCAAGGTTTGTCCTTATGCTTATTTTAATGATACCTGCGTACATAGTTGCTGATTATGCGATACGTAGTATGTATGAGGATGCAAATTTCGGAAACATCTCCTTTACCCTTGCATTTATTTACGTTATGCCCTTCATATTCAGCGGATTTCCCCGTAAGCTTTTCGACAGTGACTGGTACGGTGAGATACTGTCCTTTGAAATAAAAAACGCAAAAAGAAAAGACAATGCAGGAGCCGCAGGTATTAAAGAAACCGCTTTGATAAAATCTCCCACAGGTAAGCTTTACAACGTTCGCATTTATGACGACGGAGAGCTGTATCACGGAAGGCGTCAAAGGATCTACAATGTCGGCGATAAGGTTATCCACGTGTACGGTATGGATTATATTGCTCCCATACGTCACGAAAACTCAACATCTCCGTTAGTATGTGTTTTTTGCGGCAATAAAAGCCCCAACGGAACTGAAATTTGCAGACACTGCGGATGCTCTCTTAAAGTCAAAGTCAAAGGGATGTAATTTATGAAGATATTAAAGCACATTTATTATCCTGTATTATGGATATTTACTCTATACGCTTCCTCATTTGTCGTTAACGTCGCCACAAGCGGAGGACTTACATGGTATTACAATGCAAGCCCCGGATACGGTAATTATACAGCAAGCATAGAGTACTATGTAAGCTTCCCCGATATAACGGAAAAAATGTTTTTTCTCATATGGTTTATAGGGTTTTCATTGACATGCTTTATTATCATTCTGATAGCAGATGGCATTTCCAGAAAGCTTAACAGAGGTGAGCATCTTTTCCCTCAAGCTGAATTTGCGATTGCTCAATCGGTAGTGGCTGTACTGTATCTGATCATAGGCGTTGCAACCGGCTATAACGGAAGGCTCTATTTTTTCACTGTATTCCTCAGATTTGTTTTGAACGAATTTGCACCCCAAATGATAACTCCCGAAAATGAATTTGCATTTGCGACCGGTATAAACTGTGTGCTGACGCTTATTTTCGTAATCTTTACGGTAATTTTTTACCAAAAAGAAAGAAAGCATCAGCAATACAGACTTGAGAGAGAACGCCTTCACAAAGAGGAAATGCGCAATGAAGCAACGTAAAAAAGCCTACCTTTCGTATTTATTCACATGGTTTACGGCCATATGCGGCCGTATCTCTGATCTCTTTTTTACGGCCGAAACATTTCGGAGCAAAATTACCAACTCAAGGGAATCTATATGACACTACACATTATTTCCGTCAGTCTGCTTGCGCTACTTATTTGTGTTCTGAGCCTTATATTTCGCCGCAGGGTATCTTCAAGGATCATATACGCATTGTGGCTTGCTTTGGCATTGAGAATCTGTACGCCATGGTTTATAGCTGTTGAAATGCCGATACCGGAATTTGACAGCACAGCTACCGAGGCAACCTATGAGGATACAGGAGTCTCAGCAGGATCGATTTTTCACATGGCTACTGACGCAATAAGCATCGGACTTTTTATATGGTTCAATGCAAGCGGATTTTATTTCAAAAGAAAGCTGAGGGACAATCGCACGGATTTTTGCGAATATAAAGGCGAAACCGTCTACCTGTCACCTACAGTTCATTCGCCTTGTGTTTCAGGCGTAATTCCCGACATTTACATAAATCATCACGCATCCCAATCTCCGCAACTTAAAATGATCCTACATCATGAATACATTCACACCCGCCATCTTGACAATCTGTGGACGTTTGCAAGGACCGTTGCTCTATGCTTTTTCTGGTGGAATCCTATTATTTGGTTAGCCGTCTTGCTATCAAAGCAAGACTGTGAGCTTGCCTGCGATGAATCTGTACTGTCTTCTCGTTCAAAGAAAGAACGGTTGAACTATGCAAAAATGATCGTGGAATCAGCATCATATAATTCTTCACACATGTTGGGGTTAAGTGCAGGTAATATAAAAGAACGTCTGAGAATGATGAGTAAGAAAAGCAATAGATTACTTTCTGCTTTTATATGTATCATATGCATCGTTGGTACCGCTTTTTCCTTTATTGTTCCCGTAGCGGATAGCGATGCTGTATACGGCTCCGTTCCCGAGTTGTATTACGAAGAAAACGTAATTAAAATTATGGAAGATCACGGCTATATGTCCGAAAATACCATGAGATATTCGCTGATTTTATCTGACGGAGATGAACTTATAAAGGTTATGATATGCCTACCAATAGAACACGGCGACAAGCCTCTGCCCGCAACGATCTCATACTCATCTCAGTTCACCCCCGAGAGACTTAACGACATAGTAAAAAATAATACTGTGCAAGTAACATATTCAGCAAATGACGGAGACAACATAACCCACAGAATATGCTTGATACAGTTACTTCTGAAATGCAGATTTATTGATCAGAACAGAATAACCATAATTTAAAAAACGATGCAGTATACGTTGTATACATTGCATCGTTTTTTTATTAGTTTTTAAGTGCCTGCATGGGGGCAGGGATCCTGCCGCCGCGGGCGATGAATTTTGCGGGAGATTTATCGTTGATCTTCATAACGGGACCGCTTCCGAAAAGGCCGCCGAATTCAAGCTCCTCCCCTTCTTTTTTGCCGATAGCGGGAATTACTCTTACTGCTGTTGTTTTAGAGTTTACCATACCGATCGCCGCTTCGTCCGCAATAATAGCAGAGATCACTTCTGCGGGTGTTTCTCCGGGGATAACTATCATATCAAGACCTACTGAGCACACGCTCGTCATTGCTTCAAGCTTTTCAAGAGAAAGCGTTCCTGCTCTTGCGGCATCGATCATTCCTGCGTCCTCGGACACGGGAATAAATGCGCCTGAAAGACCGCCAACATTGGAGGATGCCATTACGCCGCCCTTCTTAACTGCGTCGTTAAGCATTGCTAGAGCTGCTGTTGTGCCGTGAGTACCGCACTGCTCAAGTCCCATGGCCTCAAGGATATGGGCAACAGAGTCACCTACTGCAGGTGTGGGAGCAAGGGACAGGTCAATAATACCAAAGGGCACACCAAGGCGCTTGGAAGCTTCCGTTCCTACAAGCTGACCGACTCTTGTAATTTTAAATGCAGTCTTTTTAATAAGATCTGCTATTCTGTTAAGGTCGGCGTCGGGGTACTTTTCAAGAACGCTTCTTACAACACCGGGTCCTGAAACGCCTACGTTGATAACACAGTCGGGCTCGCCTACGCCATGGAAAGCGCCTGCCATGAAGGGTTTATCCTCGGGTGCATTACAGAGAACAACTATCTTAGCAGCGCCCATACAGTCGGCATCTGTTGTCTTCTCTGCCGCCTCACGAACAATATGACCCATCATTGCAACGGCATCCATATTGATACCTGCCTTGGTTGAGCCTACGTTTACGGATGAGCATACTCTTGTTGTCTGTGCCATTGCTTCGGGTATAGCTGCGATAAGCTCGCGGTCTCCTGCAGAAAAGCCCTTATGCACAAGAGCGGAAAAACCGCCTATAAAGTTTACGCCAATAGTCTCAGCCGCACGGTTGAGTGTAAGTGCATACTTAACAGGGTCACCGCCACTGGATGCAACCAGCATTGAGATGGGAGTTACGGACACTCTCTTATTAATGATCGGAATACCGTAGAGCTTGGATATCTCCTCGCCTACCTCTACAAGTCTTCCTGCCTTTGTTACGATCTTATTATAGACCTTTTCGCATGCGCGGTCTATATCGGGATCGCAACAATCAAGCAGGGATATACCCATTGTTATAGTTCTGATATCAAGATTCTCATTCTGGATCATCTTGATAGTTTCCATAATATCGCCTATGTTAAGCATTACTGTCTCCTTTTCAGATACTGTGCATGGAATTGAATATATCCTCGTGCATTATATTGATCTGCATACCGATATCACAGCCTGCCTTTTCAAGGCTTGACTTAAGAAGTGAGAAATCACAGGCAGGGTCCGAAATATCTACCATCATAACCATTACGAACATTTCCTGAAGAACTGACTGTGTTACATCGATAATATTCGCCTTGTTCTCGCTACATACTGTACTTACCTTTGCAAGAATACCGAATGTATCCTTACCGATTACTGAAATAATTGCTCTCATGAATTAAAGCCTCATTCACTTATTACCTTTTCACCGTCAAATATAAGGATTCCGTATCCCTCTCCGGGTACGCCTCCCTCACGGAGATATTCTACGATACCGCGTCGAAGACTTCCGTCTGTGGGAAGATCGTCGGGATTGCCTGTATACCCCATATCGAAAAGTCTCCAGCAGTCGGGAAAATCGGGGGTATCCCATTCGCTTATCATATCGTAATCATTAATAAACTTATCAACGTTTGAACCCTTCTTTACTGTTGTAAATACGCATCTGTGAAGAAGCCAGGAGCCTGCACAGATGGGAAGAAGTCCGTCATATCTATACTCGGGAAAATATTCATATGCCAGCTTATACGATGCAAGCACCTCCTCATAAGGCATTCTGCTGCCTGAGGGAATATGTACGTCAAGGACCTTATCTCCACGCTTTATATTAAGTCCGTGTTTATCATACACGACCTTCTCTTCGCTGTACGCAGATTCCTCAAACTGAAGTCTTCCAAGGGCAAGTCTTGTCATATTGAAAAATCCTGGGAACCAGCCGGAAACAAAGCTTCCCCAATAGCCTCTGACCTTCTTACATTCCACTGCTTTATAACGAAGATCGCACATTGCATCATACCACATTTTTCTGCTGTAGCCCTTCTTCTCATACATTTCGAGAAGATGCTTTGAAAAGCAGCAGAATATGAGGAATGTTCCCTGGTCATCAAGTATACCTGCTTCTCTGGCGGCAAGTGTTGAATCATTGAGCACCTTACCTCCGCTGAAGCTGTCAGTCTTCTCATACTCACTGATAAGCTCGGAAAAATATCCCCATGCTTTTTCATTATCGATCAGCTTATCAAAGGCATCATTCAGAACTACCTTTGCATCAGCGTCGTAATCGAATTCATCAAAGAAATTACGGATATATTCTCTCATAAATCCTCCAAATACTCTTTATTTGACTTATTATAAATTACCAAATCAAAAAATGCAATAGTTTGAAACGAAAAAGAGGCTTTTTTCAAGCCTCTTTAAGTTTGTGGATCGATCATTCGTTATTTTTCTTAAAATACCCCTTCGTATGCGCACATACAGGACACACCTCGGGAGGATTTGTTCCGGTATGGATATGTCCGCAATTCATACATATCCATTGGACTTCACTTTGAGAAGTAAATACAGTATTTTTTTCGATCTCATCAAGGTAGGAAAGATATCTCTCCTCATGCATCCTTTCTATTTCAGCCACCTTTTTGAAAAGCTCTGCTATATAATCAAAGCCCTCCTCACGTGCTTCCTTTTCAAAGGTAGCATACATATCGGTCCATTCATAATTCTCTCCCTCAGCCGCCCTTTTTAAATTGTCCTTTGTTGTGGATACAGTACCAAGCAGCTTCAGCCATATTTCCGCATGGGCGGTCTCATTGTAGGCAGTTTCCTCAAAAATATCCGCAATATGTCTGTAGCCCTCATCTCTTGCTTTCTCAGCGTAAAAGGTGTACTTATTTCTCGCTTGGCTTTCTCCTGCAAATGCCGCAAGAAGATTAGCCTCTGTCCTTGATCCTTTTAATTCCATTATCTCAACTCCTTTACAGTTGTGTAACCTATTATTTACCAAAGATAATATGTGTAATCAATTTAAGTTATTTTTCATAGAAATCGTTGCAATCAATAACGGATGGTGATATAATTTCTACATATAAATGTACATTAGAAACCGCTAAGGAGTCAAAATATGGAAAACATTAACGTAACTAAGACATCCGAGACTATCGCTAAGCTTATAGCCGAAGTCGAGAAGGTAGTAGTAGGTAAAAAAACAGAAATATCCATGCTTGTAACTGCTATGCTTGCAGGCGGACACGTACTGATCGAAGACGTTCCCGGTACAGGTAAAACAACTCTTGCCTCCGCACTTTCCAAGGCATGCGGACTTGATTTCAACAGAGCCCAGTTTACACCCGACGTTATGGCATCTGATATTACAGGCTTTAACATTTACAACCGTTCTACTGAGAATTTCGAATTCAGAAACGGTCTTGTTATGTGTAACGTAATGCTTGCAGATGAGATCAACCGTGCCTCACCAAAGACCCAGTCTGCACTTCTTGAAGCTATGGAAGAAAAGAAGGTAACCGTTGACGGTACTACATACGATATTCCCAAGCCCTTTATGGTCATAGCAACTCAGAACCCCAGCGGATACGTTGGTACATATCCGCTTCCCGAGGCTCAGCTCGACCGTTTTTATCTGCGTCTTAATATGGGTTATCCCACAGAAAGCGAAGAAATGGCTATCCTTACCGCAAGAAAGGGAGTTAACCCTCTTGAAAGCGTGGAAGCCGTGACCAACGCAGAGGAGATCAATGAAATGATCAAGGAGGCATCAGAGGTAAGAGTTTCAGGTGAGCTTTGCAAATACATAGTTCAGCTTGTGAATGCCACAAGAAAATCTTCCTCGATCGCCCTTGGAGCATCTCCCCGTGCCTCCCTTGCACTTATGAGACTTAGTCAGGCATATGCACTTGTCAATGGCCGTGACTACGTAATAGGCGAGGATATTGCGGCACTGTTTGCTCCTGCTATTACTCACCGTATAGTCCTCAGTCAGGACGCAAGGCTCAACAGAATAACAGCAGCGGATGCTGTCACAGAAGCATATAAATCAGTTGAAGTTCCCTTCAAAACAGGCAGATAAAAAAGGATAATTATATGGATTACAGAGACAACGGCCCGTCCGTTCAGCTTCAGAAGGGATCCATCATCTATTTTATATTGCTGATAGCATCTTTTATTTCAACTCAGGCAATGAGAAGTCCTGTTTCTGCAGTGCTTTTCATTTTCCTGATGCTCCTTCCCATTATATCACTAATTTGTGCTCTGATAGGCAGAGGCGCTATATCAGTCTACGTTTCAAGTGATACTCAGAAAGCGGAGAAGGATGCACCTGTAGGGTATGAGATAAGAGTTATCAACAACACACCGATCCCCTACCCCTTTTTGGAGTCTGTTATTACCCGTCCCAGAGAGGATGGTATAAGATGCCTGAGAGAAAGGATGTATCTCTCTCTGGCGCCGTTCGGAGGATATATTATTAACAAAACTGTTTCATTCAGATACAGAGGACTTTATGAAATCGGCGTAAGCCACATGTATCTCAGCGATATGCTCCGACTTGTTCGATTCAGAATCGATATTGACAACTACAGTAACGTTGTGGTCTACCCGAGAATTCTTGACGTTCAAAGCGATGACAGATACGCTTACACAGAGTTGCCCTCTGTTCACGCCCCCATGTCAACTGCTGAAATGGCTGAGGCAGCCAACATCAGAGAATACCGCATGGGAGATTCTCAGAAAGCTATTCACTGGAAGCTTTCCTCAAAAACAGAAGAGCTTCAGGTGAAGGATTTCAGTATAAACAGAGACAGAAATGTATACATTTTCGCCGATCTTTCAGCTCAGACACCCTGTCCTGAGACTAAAAAAGGCAATACACAGAAAATGAAAAAAAGATCTCTTGTCCTAAAGGAAAAGAGAAAGGTAAAGCTTAGTGATGCCGCAGGCGCTACTCTTCATGACAAAAAGGAAAAGATCGGCGCGCTTTTGAGCGGCAAGCTTGAAATATTTAAAAGAAAAAAAAGCGATAAAAAAAGAGAGCGTCTTGAAAAAAGCGGAGATCTTGACGGAGGTACAATGGATACCATCGAAATGATCGACCGTCTTATTGAGGACACAGCAAGGGCACAGGAGCTTAAACGCAAGGAAGAAAAAAAGAAGAGAAAGAAAGCCGGTACTGCCGACAGAGATAAGAAAAACAAGGATATCCTTGATATCCTTGCAGCCGAGGAGGCTGCTGAAAAGGAAATGATCGACCGTCTTTACGAAAGTATAAATGACGTTATCGACGATGGCAGTGACAGAAATCTAAATGATGCCGTAATGTCCTGGGGCGGTAAGCCGGCAGCAGAATACGAGGATGACATGGCAGAATTCTGCGCAGACGGAATCGTGGAGATAGCCCTCTCCGCAGTAAAGCGTGAGCTTAACCGCGGTAACCGCTGCACACTTGTGTGGTACGACAGCCGCGAGGACAGAGGATATCACGCATTTCACATAGCTTCCCCTCTTGAGCTTGAAGCCGCGTTTAACAGATTCTCAGGAGCTTCTACCGTTCCCTGTGATAAAAAGATCACAGATCTTATAAGGATAATAAACGAGTCGATGAATGTTACAGTCAAATTCGTAACAGCCAATATTGATCCCATATCCCTTAGTGAATACTGTGCTGTCCCCGCAATGTTCGGCGGAGCGGGAGCAGGATGCACATGTGAAATTATGCTATTTAACCCCGAAGGCCGCTATGTGGACTCAGTAGCCAGACGCGAATACGGTGCTACCTGCAAGGAAAGGCTTATCTCCGCAGGTATACATACCACTGAATTTAAATATCTCAAGGGCAATGGCTCAGGCTCCGTCCTTGTAGCAGTTGATTTCTGAGGAGGATCTTATCATGAATAACATTTTTAAAAGATCCTCAGAGATTTTCAAAAGGAAATCTTCTGCAAAGAAAAAAAACATACCCGGGGATGTTATATTTTCTCCTGCAGAAGCAAGCACATTTTCGTCCCGTATAGTTGGACTTATATTGAGAAGCCTCATTCTCTTTATGGGAACATTCGGACTCAGCGCATTTGTGCTGGACTTCTGCGGGCTTACTGTTAACGAGATATACTGGGCAGGTTTTTATGTTCCTCTGTACTTTGTTGCATTTGCGGCGCTCGCGGTGTCTGCAGTATTCGGTGTAGCATGCTACAGCAAAAAAATGGCTCTTATAGCCGTTCCCGCATCAATTGCACTGTATTTGATCATCAGCGCCGTCATTAACGGCGACCCATTCAGCTTTATAGTATACAGCCTTATCAGAGTATATAACTACACAATGTACATAATGGTTTCAAGAGGATTTATGTACTTCGGTAACTTTATGATAAGCGAAGCATACGACTATAGCGTAGCCGCACTTGTAACAAGCGATCCATACCGAATGGGCGGAGCTTTTCTTATAACAGTGTTCATAGGTATCATACTTGGCCTGGCAGTTATGAAGAAGATCCGTCTGTGGTTGCTCATCCCCTTTTCAACACTTATAATTGCCCCTCTCCTGGTTTTCAATATGACAAAAAGCACCGTCGGATGGGCATTTACACTTGCATTTCTTGCAGCTTCTGTTACAGTATACGTTTACGATTACCGCTTCGCAGGAGCACTTGAGGCTAAAAATCAGCGTATCAAACGCAAAATAGAAAAAAAAGAAGCCAAAAAGAAAAAAAAGCTCCTTGCAAAGCAGGAAAAGCAACGTCTGAGAGACGAAGCGGACAAAATGCTTATTGCCGCACTTCAAGCAGATATGGGAGCAAGAAGGTCCAATCTTGCAAAGAAGGCTGTATATAAGGCAGATAAGTTGGCTAAGAAAAACGCTAAAAAAACTGCAAAGTTGAAAGCGAAGGCTGAGAAAAAGCAAAAAGCACTTGACATAAAAAAAGAAAAAGCACTGCTGAAGCGCCTTAAAAAGGATGCATCAAACGGCAATGTCGAGGCAAAGGACACGCTTAAGCTTAAGGCTGAGCAGCAAGCTGAAAATAAACAGCAGCAAAAGGAGATAAAACTCGAAAAAAGACGCCTAAAAAAAGAGATGAGACAAAGAGATGCTCTCATATCAGCGGCAGGCGGCTTTGCAGGACTCGGTGCCGCAGTAGTAGCACTTATTGCTGTAGGACTTCCCGCACTTATCATATCCAAACCGTTCCCCGTTATTGAGCCTGTATATAACAGGATCAATATTGCAAACACCTACGTTTCGGCATATCTTTCCGGCAATGACATAGACTTAAACGACCTCTCTGCTTACGGTATAGAGGAGCTTATGCCCAGAACTCTCTCTTTCGAGAGTCTTGAGTTTGAAAACAAGCCTATGTTTAAGGTGTATACCACAGGTGAAAACAATGTATATCTTAAGAGCTGGGTAGGTGACAGCTACGATTACTACTCCGACACTTGGGCAGGAGCTGACCATGATAAGGTACTAAGCTTCAGGCAGAGATTCGGAAGTAATTTTACTCCCGATAACATAAGCACAAGCTTCAAGAACTATGTATATCCATCGACCGCAGAAGTAACTGAGCCAAAGCTATACAAGAACTTTTCCAAATTCGGTTTTAATATGCAGAGTGTCGATGTCATAAGAATGGACGGTTACAGCAGACTCCTTCCAATTCCCTCATCAATGGATACAAATTTCGCTCTGCTTGAAATGAATACCCTTACTAAGAATGAAAAGAAGTATTCAATCTACTACGACGGTATTTACTCCTCAAGATTTTATGAAGCGGGAGACCCTTTCAGAACAATTTCTTATGTTTCAAGGATGAACCGTGAGGATGTAGGTTCTGAAATGGAAAAGGCTATGGAA
>JAFUMU010000065.1 GCA_017482495.1 Clostridia bacterium
CTTCTCCGCATATGAGCCACAACCTCGCTCATTTGCGTAAGCTCTGACCTCCTCGAAGGTCGGTCTCACCTCGTTCTCCGATTGTGTGTGACAAGAATCATCGCACTGCGCGATGTGTTCTTGATCCTGCTCTTGTTCTTGTTCTTTTTCTTGTTCTATTTCTTGTTCTTGTACTTCGCTTGTTTCGTTTGCTTCCGTTAGCGTTCGTAGGCGTTCGCTTGGATGCCGGCCTGAACAGATTCAGGTATAAGGCTATGGCAGTGTGAGAGAAGTCCCCCTGCGTATGTACGAGTTATTCACCGAAACGCATGTGCAAGCCGTGCTATTCATATAACAGCGTTCAACGGGCAGGGGATAAGGCCCTGCCCGTTGATTTATTAAGATGATTTACGTTACCATAGTATCCCTTGGTGCTGTTTTGTCAGCACTTACGGCATTTTGCCTCCTTATCAAAGGCGGGATTCCAGCCGTAGAAATTCTGACTGTCACTTTTATCCTGTGCTATGCGAAGTGCTTCGCCGAATCGCTGATAGTGAACTATTTCTCTTTCGCGCAGGAATTTGATGGGGTCACAAACGTCCGGATCGTCTATGAGCCTGAGCAGGTTGTCATAGGTCACTCTTGCCTTCTGCTCTGCTGCAAGGTCCTCGTGCAGGTCGGCAAAAACGTCTCCCTTGACTCCTATATATGCCGCAGTGAAGGGGACTCCCGATGCGGCGATGGGATATATACCTGTTGTATGATCCACAAAATAGGTATCAAAGCCCGAGCGTTTTATATCTTCGGGGGTGAGATTTCTTGTGAGCTGATACAGAATAGCAGATATCATCTCAACATGTGCCAGTTCTTCTGTACCTACAAGACGAACTGAAATACCCTGTTTTATTTTGGACAGCTTATTCTATATTGTCATATTATGTATTGAGGCTGTGCGTCTCAATATTTATGAAAGGATAAGCTATATGGCTATATTTTTCAATCAGGCGACATTATCATACAATGATAACGTTACCAATTCCAACATTGTAACAGGTCAGTTGCTTGAGGTGCTCACTGCGGACAAGACTGCGGTGATCCCCGTTTATGAGCAGGGTGGCGGCGTGACCTACGTTATAAGCATCAGAAATTCAGGCGCCTCATCTTTTACGGCACTTACAGTAACTGATGATCTGGGTGCTTACAGTCAGGGAGGGCAGACACTTATTCCTCTTGATTATGTTGAGGGGTCTGTCAGATATTTTGTGAACGGTGTTTTACAGCCCGCACCTGCAACAGACACGGGAGCCGCTCTTGTTATAAGCGGTATAAATATTCCCGCAGGAGGAAATGCGATAATAGTGTATGAAACAGAAGCTAACCGCTTTGCTCCTCCGGACATCGAGGGTACGGTGACAAATACTGCAGTTATTACAGGAGGCGGGCTTGCCACTCCCGTAACCGTTTCGGAAACAGTAGCTGCGCAGGCTTCCCCCGATCTTTCTATCAGTAAGGCTATATCACCCGACACTGTAGTAGAGAACGACACGCTCACCTACACCTTTGTAATACAGAACTACGGTAATGCACCTGCCGAGGTGGACGACAATGCTGTTGTTACAGATACCTTTGATCCCATTCTTTCTCCCATAAATGTGACCTTCAACGGCGAGGTATGGGAAGAGGGCGTCAACTACACCTATAACAGCACCACAGGCGAATTTGCCACAGTTGCGGGACAGATAACTGTTCCTGCGGCGACCTTTACCCGTAATGAGGAGACAGGCGCTTGGACGGTCACACCCGGTGTCAGTGTTCTGAGAGTATCAGGCACAGTGTAAGAGGATAAAAGATATTTCGCGACGGTCTGTGACTGCTTGCAAATAAAAAACGCCTCCGTTTCATATACTGAAGCGGAGGCTTCTTACATTTGGAGGTTATTATGTTAAGCTACAGGCTCATAGAAGGGATAATCAAGAGTCTTGAGAAAGACGGAAGGATAAGTAAAATGTGTGCATACAGAGCTTTGACGGAGTTAAGACGCAGATATGGAAGACTTTGAGAAAAGAGTGTGCGCCTATTGCAGAGTTTCCACGGACAAGGACGATCAGATAAATTCCTTTGAGTCTCAGGTGCGCTTTTTTGAGGATTACATCGATCATCGCGAGGGATGGAGGCTGTGCGGTATATATTCGGACGAGGGTATAACAGGTACCAGCACCAGGCGTAGAAACGGATTTAACAAAATGATACTTGCGGCGGAGTCAGGTGAGATAGATCTGATCGTGACCAAGGAGATATCACGCTTTGCAAGGAACACCCTTGACAGTATTTACTACACAAGAGAGCTTAGACGTATGGGTGTCGGGGTGATATTTCTTGCTGACGGTATAAACACTCTTGATTCTGACAGCGAGCTGAGGCTTACCATTATGGCATCTGTGGCGCAGGAGGAAAGCCGCAAGACATCGGAGAGGGTAAAGTGGGGTCAAAGACGGCAGATGGAAAGGGGGGTAGTATTCGGGCGTGAGCCCATGGGGTATACACTCAGAGACGGGATCCTTTCAGTGGATCACGAGAGAGCGAAAACGGTGCGACAGATATTTTTATGGTATACTGAGGAAAATAAGGGTACATATACTATAGCAAGGCTGCTTAACGAGATGGGGGTACGCCCTCCGGGGAAGGCAGAACAGTGGAAAAGCGCCGCCGTTGCACGAATACTGAAAAACGAAAAATATTGCGGCGATCTTATACAGCAGAAGACTTATACACCCGATTATCTTACGCACGATAAAAAAATAAATCACGGTGAGATAGGTCTTGTGGAGCTCAGGGATCATCATGAGGGGATAGTATCAAGAGAAATTTTTATAAAGGCACAGGAAAGATTGAGCAGAAACGGAAGTATAGGTTATAGCGGCAGGTTTGCTTTATCAGGTAAAGTGAAGTGCGGTATTTGCGGTGCAAATTATACATCTAAGCTTAAGAGCAACAAGTCGGGAGACTACAGACTGTGGCGTTGTTCACGTGGCTGCGGCAACAAAAGTATCAGAGACAGTCTTTTGCGCCGTGAGGCGGAGAGAGTCATATGTGAGCTTGACATGACCTCTGTTATAAGCGGGGTGATCGAAACAGTTAACAGGTATGCTGTCAACATCTCTCGCTCTGATATATGTGAAGTGCTTTTTCCGCCGCTCAGTGATGATATACTACGCTGTGCGGTGGAGTATATTACTGTAAAAAACGGTGTCGCCTGCGTCAGGCTTTGGGAGTGATAATGATAACAAAAATATGGGACCCTCTCCGCGATAGAGATGGTCCCATATTACTCATTTAGGAAAAACTAAAATAAAGGTGATCGATCATAGCAACTATATAAGCGATATTTAAAAGGCTTTGGGGGCGAGACGTTTCCTCAAAAGAGCCCCGCGCATCTGCAGATCATTTACTAAATCTTTCAATAATGGCGTCGACGATCCTTTCGCTTGCGTGACCGTCGCCGTAGGGATTGGAGACATTACTCATACGCTCATATTCCTCGCAGCTTCCCAAAAGCTCGTCTGTCATATTAAAGATAACATCTTCGTCAGTTCCGGCAAGCTTAAGAGTACCGGCTGCAACGCCTTCAGGGCGTTCCGTTGTGTCTCTGAGCACAATAACAGGCTTGCCGAGACCGGGTGCCTCCTCCTGTATTCCGCCGCTGTCAGTGAGGATGATATAAGCTCTGTTCATAAAGTTATGGAAGTCGAGAACATCAAGGGGAGCTATGAGCTTGATCCTGTCGCATCCGCCAAGTATCTTGTTTGCCACCTGCTGAACACGGGGATTCAGGTGAACAGGGTATACAACCTTGATATCCTCATATTTATTAAGGATCCTTCTGATAGCTCTGAACATGTTTCTCATAGGCTCACCAAGGTTTTCTCTGCGGTGAGCTGTAAGAAGAATAAGGCGGGAATCGCCTATCCAATCGAATATCTCATTGCTGTAGTCGCTTCTTACAGTAGTGCTGAGGGCATCGATGGCTGTGTTACCTGTAACGAAGATATCGTCGGGATTTCTGCTTTCGCGGAGCAGATTATCTCGGCTGAGCTGAGTGGGTGCGAAGTTCATCTCGGAAACGAGGGAGATGAACTGACGGTTGATCTCCTCGGGATAGGGAGAATACTTGTCGTATGTGCGAAGGCCTGCCTCAACGTGACCGACGGGCACCTGCTGATAAAATGCTGCCATGGCGGAAGCAAATGCAGTTGTTGTGTCTCCGTGTACCAGCACGATGTCGGGAGAACATTTCTTGATTATCTCCTCAAGCTTTAAAAGCACATCGGCTGTGATGGATGATAGGGTCTGACCTGCCTTCATTATGTTAAGGTCGTAGTCCGGTGTGATATCGAAGGTCTCAAGAACCTGATCCAGCATCTGTCTGTGCTGAGCGGAAACGCACACGATAGTTTCGATCTCTTCTCTTTTCTGCAGCTCCTTAACAAGAGGTGCCATTTTGATTGCTTCCGGTCTTGTTCCGAAAACGGTCATAACTTTTATCATTTTGCGCATCCTTTCTCTTCTTCAATTTTATTCATTAAGTCAAGCCAAGCGGCTTTTGTTTTTTCATAGCTGAAATCATCTGCAGTGTTGAGAGCGCCGCGGCTGAGGCGGCAAAGCTCGTCCTTGTCAGAAAGCAGACGGCAAGCTGTTTCTGACATTTTATCAAAGCTTCTGTTTTCTATAAGATATCCGTTTTTGCCGTTTTCAATTATCTCGTGTGCGCCCTGTGCGCTGTCAAAGGCGATGCAGGGTACCCCGCAGCACATTGCTTCAAGAAGCACAAGCCCGAAGGATTCTGTGTGTGATGTCATAAGATACAGCGAGCATTTTTCCAAAAGCTCATATATATATTTCTTGTTTCTAAATCCGTGAAGCACGACCTTGTCAGATAGCCCCTTTTCCTTTATAAGAGCCTGCACATTGCTGTATTCCTCGCCGTCACCCACTATATGAAGCCTTGCCGCAGGCATTTTCTTTGTGATGAGTTCGAAAACACGCACAAGGTCCAACGGGCCCTTTTCCGGCGAAAGCCTTCCGACGCTGATAACATCAAAATTGTCAAATTCGGGGGGGGAGAGCTCCTGGTTTTTGTCGATGCAGAAACGGATGTATTCGGTTTTCACTCCGTTTTCCTTCATAGGCTCTCTGTAGAAATCGCAAAGCTCCTTGGAGATTGGGATAAAGTAGTTGAAAGAGCGGCATGAGGAGATGACCTCGTTAATATATTTTTCGTTGCCGTTGTGATGATTATGCTCTCCTGTTATTTTAACTGTATGTGGCGCGGCGTATTTACCTATAAGCGCATTGTGAAAAATCCTGGTGGAGATGATCACATCACTGTCGCATTTTTTAATACTTTGAATATTAACTTTTTTACGTTTCAGCAGAACCTGTGCTGCACGTATGCCTTCACGAAAGATCCCGGGAATGCTTTTGTGACGGATCGCAGCCTTGAATTCCTCTTTGTTCGGCTTAAGATCCCCCATAAGATACGTGATCTTAACGCGAGGGTCGACGGGGAAGGCGGGCTCGGGAGTGATCCTGTATGTAGAAACTATCTCCACACTATGAGCATCTGCCAGCATATTTGCCACAGTCGTCACATATTTTTCCACGCCGCCGAAGCCAAGATGAAGGGCATATATGGATATTTTCATAGAATATTACATTCCTTTCCTTGGAATGATATCGTATCTTATCTTATTATATACTTTTTTTGCAGGATAATCAAGAGGAATATAAAAATGAAGAGGGTAAACCGCTCGGCAGGTACCTACATCAGTAAGTATACCCGATACTTCTCTGTAGGGCATTGAGAATCTCTGGCAAAGATATCTTGTTGATGCAGCTAATTCACCGTCGGGTCCACCGAGCTGACTTATTATGATCTTAGCCAGCGCAGGATTGGGATTTTTTATTTTAACAGGGTATTGAAGTTTTCTCTCGTATATCCACATATGCTTAAGGATTTCCTTTCTTCATAAGTCAAAGTCGGCAATTTGCTTCGTATTCCCAAGGCCAAGGGGATTCTACCCAGCTCCAGCATTCATCCGAGGAGCCGCCAAAGATGGTCAGGGGGCCGTAGGTATCCTCATATTCCGCCTTTGCACCCTTTAGAAGTGTATTATACTTTTCATAGTATTCCAGTGCGCAACGGCTTCTGGGATGCGTGTCAAGAAAAAGTGCCGCTTCGAGCACTGCAAAGCTGTATGTCCTTATATCGCACATAAGCTGATGTTTGTCTCTGTTATTCATCTTCTGCACTCCTTATTACAGTTTGTGGGATACCAAGGCAGATCAAGCTCACGGAATATGGTGCCGTGTACAAGGGCTGACATAGGATCGTAAAGATCGCGCCACTGTTGCATGGGTACATATGCCATGGCTACGGGATATGTGTCAACGCATCCCTCTGCAACGGGGACGGTGGTGCATATAGTGTTAGGACAGCTTGATGTCTGTTCTCGAGTTATCCTCACTGCATTACCGGGGCAGGTGCAGGATGGAGAGGTGTTACATGCGGGTGGCATTGTTTTCTGATTTCTCATGTGACATCCGCAGGAGTTGCCCGTAACACGTACATTTCCTGCGACTCTGTCGCGCGGTGTTCTGAATTCTTCGTTATAGTTCATATTATGATAAAAACCTTTCGGATAATTGTCATCGGGGATTTCTCCCCTATGACAGTATATGCGTCATTGAAGAACGTGTCCGTTATTTTGTGTGTTGAAATAATTCTTGGTATGTGGTATGATTAGTTATCATCAGTGCGAGGAAAGGGTTATGAAGAAGATAGAAATATATACAGACGGCTCATGCAAGTGCAACCCCGGCCCCGGTGGATGGGGGGCGGTGCTTGTGTACGGCGGCAGAGAAAAGGAAATATGCGGCGGTGCTCATGACACTACCAACAACAGAATGGAGCTGACAGCAGTTATTGAGGCTCTTAAGTGTTTAAAGGAGCCCTGTGATGTGACACTTACCTCCGATTCAAAATATGTGGTTGACGGTATCACAAAAGGATGGGCAGAGGGGTGGAAAAAGCGAGGATGGAGGAAGGCTGATAAGTCTCCGGCGCTGAACCCCGAGCTTTGGGATGAGCTTCTTACGCTTTGCGGTGTTCACAAAGTGGATTTTGTGTGGGTAAAGGGTCACGCAGGCCATCCCTACAACGAAAGATGCGATCAGCTTGCACAGGGTGAAGCAGAGAAGTATAGGTGATTTTTCCTTTAAATAAAGGGGTTTTGGGAGTTATGCAAGCGCATAAAATACATTCTCAAATATCCTTTTAGACGAATGCAGAAAAATATCGAAGAAAACAAAAAAGAGACGAAAATCGGTGCATTTTCGTCTCTTTTTCTCATATTCAGCCTACTGCTGGGGCCTTTAATATCATATTCTCGAAGCTCTCTCTTCCTTGCCAACTATCTCGAGGCTACCCATCAAAACCATCCCAGTTGGTGCTGATGAAGGAGGCGCCATCTCACTCATACCTTCCCCAGCGGGGAAGGGGGACCGCGAAAGCGGTGGATGAGGAGAATCTAAAACACAAAGTAAAATTCTTGAAAACTTGCAAACTATTAATAGTTGAAAATGTCAGGACTCTCCTCACCCACCGCTTTCGCGGTCCCCCCTCCCCGCTGGGGAGTGTAGCTCAAGGCAATCTTTAGCATGTAGATTTTACGATTATTTATAAACATTAATGCAGAGAATCATATGTGACAAATCTTCACTAAAGGTTGAAAAGCTTCAAATGACAGGATTTAGCAGCTGCATTCTTAATAAAAAAGGATCTCCGGAAAGGAAATCCTTTTTATTTATATCCTCGAAGCTCTCTCTTCCTTGCCGACTATCTCAAGGCTACCCTTGCCGTTAGTGATCTCGCTTACAACGGGAGCGATCTCCCCTTCCCGTGAGGATTCGATAGCAAGGCTTAATACAACGTCGCCGCCGAAGTCGGTTGCATCGATGATGGCGCCCATTTTGGGAAGCTTGTCGGCAAGCTTCTGATGGTCGGAATAGTTAACTGTAAGGCGAAAGAGGGTATAGTCCTCCATATATGCAAAGCCTGCAGCATCAAGTGCTGCTTTTGCTGCTGCGGAGTATGCACGGACAAGTCCGCCGGCTCCCAAAAGTGTGCCGCCGAAATATCTTGTTACAACAACGCACATATCCGTTGCGCCCGACATTTTCAGCACGTTGAGAACAGGTATACCTGCCGTTCCCTGAGGTTCACCGTCGTCTGAATAGCGGACGTGAATGCCGTCGTCAAGATAGTATGCCCAAACGTTGTGGGTTGCATCGGCAAACTCCTTCTTTTTCTCAGCGACGATGGCTTTTGCCTCCTCCTCGCTTGAAACAGGTGCGGCATAGCCTATAAATATTGACTTTTTTTCCTCGAATTCAGCCTCTGCGGCCTTCAGCAGAGTGATCCTTTTTCCCTTTTCTGACATATTTATTCCTTAATAATGTATTCATTTAACTGTCCCTGCAGCTTTTCATCTGCAGTAAGTGTTGCGTAGATGCCGTCGGAACGGTAATCCACCTCAACATTTTCTCCTTTGGAGTAGAGAAGTGAAACAAGTCCTGCCTTTGCCTGAGGCAGCTTGATCATAATTGTTCGCTTGCCCTTCTTAAGAAGCTTCTCCAACGCTTCGGTAAAGCTGTCCATTCCCTCGCCTGTAAGGGCAGAGATGAAGACTGCTTCTCCGCCTGCATCGATCGCAATTCGCTTTAACTGATGGCGCACATCGCCGTTCGTCTGCGCATCGCACTTATTAAATATGAAGAGAGTAGGCTTTCCGCTTGCTCCGAGCTCGGAGAGAAGGCTTGTGCAGACCTCAAGCTGAACGGGCGCATATTCGTCGGATGCGTCGGCAACTATAAGAAGAACGTCTGCATAAACAGCCTCGTCAAGGGTGCTCTTGAACGCCTTGATAAGATGGTGGGGAAGGTTGTTGATAAATCCAACCGTGTCTGTAAGAAGAAGATTTGTGCCGCAGGGGAGCTCAAATTGTCTTGTTGTGGGGTCAAGGGTTGCGAAAAGCTTGTCCTCTGCAAGAATGCCTGCGTCGGTGAGGCGGTTCAGCAGAGTGGACTTGCCTGCGTTGGTATATCCTACTATAGCGCACTTGGGAATGCCCGAGCGCTCTCTTGCGGCTCTCATGGTGAGGCGGTTCTTTTCAACCTTGCGAAGCTCCTCCTCAAGCTGTGCAACTCGTGACTTAAGACGTCGTCTGTCTATCTCAAGCTTTGATTCACCGGGACCTCGTGTGCCGATGCCACCGCCCAAACGGGACATATCCTTACCCTTGCCCATAAGACGGGGGGCAGTGTACTTAAGCTGTGCAAGCTCCACCTGAAGTCGTCCCTCTGCGCTCTGAGCACGGGAGGCGAATATATCGAGGATGAGCATGCTTCGGTCAAGAACGGAGACCTCTGCTTCGATGGCGTTTTCTATTTCCTTTATCTGAGAGGGAGTAAGCTCGAAGTCGAATATAACGAGATTGGCGCCTGTATTCTGACATATCTCGGAGATTTCAGCTATCTTGCCGCTGCCGACGCCGTATTTTGAGTCGGGTGAGTTGCGCATCTGAGTTACGATAGCGCTGACAGTGCCGCCCGCCGTATCAAGCAGACGTCTTAATTCCTCAAGGGACATAAGGCATGCGCCCTCGCCGCCCTGGGGGAATATTGAAACGCAAACCGCCTTTTTCGTGTCGTCGGGAGCCGTTTCGTGCAGCTTTTCCTTTTCTTCTGTAATATATTCTTCCATTTTTTCTCCTATATCATTATCCGTAGGGAGCAAAGTCTCCTGTTTTGTGCATCGGATTTCGAAAGCGAAATGGGTTTGCTTTCATCTCATCCACCGCGCGGCGGTCCCCCTTCCCTTCCATAAGGGAAGGCTACTGTTCGGGTTCGCTTGGTTTACGGTGGGAAATTCAACTTTCTCTATATTATTCCAAATTATATTATGCTTAGATTTATATACATTAATCGATATTAACAAGCTGAGGAATATCTTTGCAATATAAGGATGCGCATTGTACCAAGCCTTCCCCCTTTTCCCGCTTGGGAAGGTTTGGAGATCGTACAGATTAACCTATCGTTGCGGAATCAATTAATGAAAAAACCGGATAAGGCGCATGCCCTATCCGGTATCGGTCAGATGCTGATCTTATTTGCTTGCCTCAAGACGACGCTTGAACTTGTCAACTCGTCCGCCGGAATCTACAAACTTCTGCTTTCCGGTGAAGAAGGGATGACACTTGGAGCAAATTTCAACACGAATCTCACCGTTTGCATCGCC
>JAFUMU010000066.1 GCA_017482495.1 Clostridia bacterium
CGTATGCCGCTGTTATAGATCAGCTTGCAGATGCATTCCTCAGCCGCGGCGACGGAAACGACGCCTCGGACAAGCTTGAGGTTGAACGCACTCCCACAGAATTTGTTCCCGACTTTACGGAAACAAAGCAAGTACCCATAGAAATACCCAAGCCCGAATACAAATATCCCCCCATCGACCTTCTCAGTGAGCCTGTAGAGCATACAAGTGCTGATATTCGAGGCGAGCTTCACGAGAACGCGGCGAAGCTTGTTCGCGTGCTTGGCAGCTTTAACGTTAAAACAAAGATAGTGGGCGTTTCAAGAGGTCCCACGATCACAAGATATGAGCTTCTCCCCGAGGCAGGCACAAGAGTCCGCTCCATTGCCAATCTTGTTGACGATATAGCGCTCAACCTTGCTACAACAGGCGTCCGTATCGAAGCCCCCATCCCCGGCAAGGCCGCGGTCGGTATCGAGGTTCCCAACAAAACTGCAGAAACCGTTTACCTGCGCTCCCTTATTGAAGACTCCGCATTCATCGAAAGCAAGAGCAAGATAACAACAGCTCTCGGTAAAAATGTCGGCGGCGAGCCTGTATTTATGGATATCAAGAAGATGCCTCACCTGCTTATAGCCGGTGCTACAGGTATGGGTAAATCCGTTTGTATCAACTGTCTGCTTATCTCCATGCTCTATAAAGCATCTCCCGACGAGGTAAAGCTTATGCTTATCGACCCCAAAAAGGTCGAATTCAGCATCTATCAGGGACTTCCCCACCTTCTCGTTCCTGTCGTAAGCGACCCTAAGAAGGCCGCAGGCTCTCTTAACTGGGCTGTTAACGAAATGGAGCGCCGCTTCGGTCTCATCGAAGCTGTGGGCGTCCGTGATATCGCATCCTTCAACGAGATCACAAAGAACGACCCCGAATATGAATATATGCCTCAGATAGTTATCGTTATCGACGAGCTTGCCGACCTTATGTCAACCGCTCCCGACGAGGTTGAAACATCCATCGCACGTCTTGCGGCTAAGGCAAGAGCGGCAGGTATGCACCTGATAATCGGTACTCAGCGTCCCTCAGTTGACGTTATCACAGGCGTTATCAAGGCAAATATCCCCTCGCGTATTGCCTGCACCGTTGCTTCTCAGGTGGACTCCAGAACCATCATCGACCGCAGCGGCGCAGAAAACCTTATCGGACGAGGTGATATGCTCTATAATCCCGTAGGTGCTTCAAAGCCTATGAGAGTTCAGGGCGCATTCGTTTCCGATAAAGAGGTAGATGCCATTGTATCCTATATAAAGGCAAACAATTCCGCCGATGCGGCAGAAAAGAGCGACGAGATCATGAAGGAGATCGAAGCTGCAGCGGCTATGTGCGGTTCAAAGAAGGGCGGCGGAGCATCTGTTACCGACGGCGCATCAGACGGCGACGGCGATCCCCTGCTTCGCCAGGCTCTTGAGGTAGCATTCGAGAGCGGCAAGGTGTCAACATCTCTTCTCCAGCGCAGGCTTTCCATTGGCTACGGCAGAGCGGCAAAGATAATCGACAAGCTTGAAGAGCTTGGATATGTCAGCGCTCCCGAGGGACAGAAGCCCCGTCAGCTCCTTATCTCAAAGCAGGAGTATATGGAAATGGTGCTTAGAGACGAGGATCCTCAGTAAAATAACCGAAAAGGACTTAATTATGGGAAAATTTATAGTTATAGAGGGTCTTGACGGCTCGGGAAAATCAACACAGGGAGAGCTTCTCCGGCGCCACTACGAGGAGTCGGGCAAGAAGGTCCGCGTTCTCAGCTTCCCCTGCTACAACACCCCCGGCTGTACCCTTGTTGAAATGTATCTCTCAGGCAAGCTGGGCGACAAGGCATCAGATACCAACGGATATGCGGCGTCCATGCTCTTTGCCTCCGACAGATACGTCAGCTTCGTTACAGACTGGAAAAAGGACTGGGAGGACCCAGACACAGTTCTCATCTCCACAAGATATACCACCTCAAACGCATACCATCAGCTTTCAAAAACTGACGAAGCAGAGTGGGACCAATTTCTCACATGGCTTTGCGATTTTGAATTCGTAAAGCTTGGACTTCCCGCCCCCGATAAGGTGGTATTCCTTGAAATGCCTCAGCAGCACAGCTCAAAAAAGGTTGAGGAGCGTTGCAAAGAAACAGGTGCGGTAAAGGATATCCACGAAAAGGATGCCGAATATCTCCGCCGTTGCTACGACGCGGCAATGTATACCGCAGAAAAGCTTAATTGGGACGTTATAAACTGCGCCCCCGACGGAGTTCAGAGATCAAAAGAAGAAATTTCACAAATACTTATCAATATTATAGATAATTAAGGTGTAATAATATGGTATATTTATTCTTGGCAGAGGGATTTGAAGAGATCGAAGCCCTCACTCCCGTTGACCTGCTTCGCAGAGCAGGCATCCATGTAACAACTGTGGGTATCGGCGCAAGAACTGTTTGCGGTGCTCACGGTATAAAGATCGAAGCAGATATGACAGAGGACGAGGCTCTCGCCCTTTACAAAAATGATATGGAAGCAGTTATCCTTCCCGGCGGAATGCCCGGTAGCCGCAACCTTGACGAAAGTGGCACCGTTGACGCTTTTCTTGCATTTGCTAAGGAAAACAACATTCCCTATGCCGCTATCTGCGCCGCTCCTATGGTGCTTGGCAAAAGAGGAATGCTTGAGGGTAAAAGGGCTGTTTGCTATCCCGGCTTTGAAGAATTTCTTCTCGGCGCCGAGGTGGTTGACTGCGGGGCTGTTCGCGACGGCAACTGCGTTTGCGGAAGAGCTATGGGCAGCGCCGCTGAGTTTGCCCTCCTTATAATAGAAATGCTGGCAGGTGCGGATAAGGCAAATGAAATAGAAAAAGCTATAATTTTATGAGCTCAGTAGCGGAGAATAAACGGGAAATACGCAGAGAATACAGGCAGAAACGCAAAAATCTTAATGCAGAGATCAAAGCAGCCCGTGATACCTCTCTGTGCCGACTTATAACGGATACAAAGGCATTTAAAGATGCCGAAGCTGTGCTTATGTACGCGCCCACAGCAGATGAGGTGGATATAATGCCTGTTGCCGAAGCTGCCCTGACACTTGGCAAAAGAGTATATTTTCCTCTATGCAATACAGAAGATAATACCCTTTCCTTCCATAGGGTATTAAAGATCTCAGAGCTTGAAATGGGACACTACGGAATACTTGCTCCACCCACTTCATCTCCCACATATAACAATGAAAGCGTAACTGCATCCCTGTGCCTTGTGCCGGGACTTGTTTTTGACGACCACGGCTACAGGGTCGGTTACGGCAAGGGCTACTACGACAGATTTCTCTCGCAGTTTTCGGGAATGTCTGCAGGCGTAGTATACAGTGACTTTATAACAGAAGATGTCCCTCGGAACGAATTTGATCTTAAAGTGGACATGATCATAACAGAAAGGAATGTGAAGGCTCCGCGTGAAGATTAAAGGAATACACGCAGCACCTGCGCTGATAATATTTATAATGGCTCTCACCTGCGCGGCAGGCTTTGTTGATATCAAATCCATCTCGGGAGCCTCCAATCCAATGCTGACTATAACAGTGCTGCAATTGGTTATAATAGGAATACCCTCCGTGTTTTTCTGCCTGCTGAGAGGACACGACTATTCAAAGAAGCTGAGGCTTCGCTTTATTCCTGCAAGACATGTCACTATGACAGTATATTCTCTTGTATTCACAGTTTTCGGAAGTATGGCACTGAGCCTTATGATGTACAGGCTGTTTCCCGATGCATACGATACGGGAAATGCATTTGTATCCTATACGGCTGTGGAAACGGGAGGCGCTATCTATGCGGCAGTAACTTTGGCACTTGTGCCTGCAATTCTTGAGGAATTCCTCTTCAGAGGTATCATATCCGCAGAATACAGCACATACGGAGCCGCCACAAGTATTATAATGAGCTCTGTAATGTTTGCAATGCTCCATATGAGCTTTGTGAAGCTGCCTATCTACCTTTTTACAGGAGTTATACTTGCACTTACAGCCGCTGTATCCGATTCCATCATTTCCTCAATGCTGGTCCACGGACTTAATAATATCTTTGTTTTGTTCCTTGAACCCTATCTTTATAAGATAGCCGCCAAAAGCGACAGCGGGCTTGCACTGATGATGTTTATGGTAACAGCCCTTATGCTTCTTTTTGCAGTTCTCTTCTTTATGAAGGCAGAAAGGCTTTACGGAGACAGAGCCTATGCAAACGAGGATGCACCGCTCATACGTAAAAGAAAGGATAACGAATATCCCCATATGGTGCAGGCGCTTATCTCACCTACATTTATTATTCTTGCAGTTTTCTTTGTTGTGCTGACTGTAGTAAGCTGACGAAAGGAGAATTACTACTATGAATGAAAATAATACACCCTTAAATAACGGCGAAAACCGTCCCCGTGTCAGAAGACCTATGCCCGAGCAAAATCATGAGCCTACACGCAGAGCAGAAGATCCTTCTGCGCGCCCCACAAGACCTGTGCATAATAGCGAGGATGCTGTCCCGGTAAGACAGCCTCAAAGAAGATCGCCTGCTCAGCGCCCTGCCCCTGATGCTCAGGGAAGACCTATTCAACCACGTCAGTCAGGTCAGCCCGTTCAACAGGGTCAGGCAAGAGGACCTGCTCGTCCTGTGCGTCAAAACGGCCCCCAGCGTATCCCTCAGCCTGTAAGCCCCTCACAAGGACAGCGTATCCCTCAGCCAAGAGCCACTGCTCCTTCGCAGGAGCCTGCTGTACCTGTTACGCGCCAAGAGCAAAAAAATGAACAGGCAGAGACAGAAAGACCTACATCCTCCACTTCTTCGGTGAAAAAAGAGGATACAAAAAAGAAGACCACACTGTCCAAGGCAGGAGCGGAAATGATGAGCAGTGCCGTTAAGGCGATCATCTATATTGTTGCAGTCTTCGTAGTAGCCATCTTTCTTTCAATTATTATAATAAGAGTCGGTAACGACGTCTTCGCCCTTGTAAAAAGCGACGAGGCAGTAGATATCACCATAAAAGAGGATGCTACCCTCGGCGACGTAGGACAGCTATTATATGAAAACAATATAATATCCTTCCCCGGTCTTTTCTCATTTTACGGCAACCTGAAGGGAGACGATGGAGTTTTCATTCCCGGAGACTATACGGTTTCCCCCTCAATGAGCTACGACGACCTGCGTGAGGCGTTCAAGCCCAAGCCTATCACAGGTACAAGCTGGATAACGATTCCCGAAGGTTATACGGTGGATGAGATAATCGCTCTTATGGAAAGCTACGGTATCGGAAAGAGAGAAAGGTATATAGAGGTCATCAACGAATACGACTTTGATTACTGGTTCGTTAAAGAAATACCTGATAATACCGACAGGATCTACAGACTTGAGGGCTACCTGTTCCCCGACACATATGAGTTCTATAATAATTCAAGTGAGGTAACTGTTATTAACAAAATGCTTGCCCGCTTTAACGAGGTGGTAGTTCAGGATTATATCGACAGAGTTGATGAGCTAAATGAGATCAACGGATTTACCACAGATGAGCAGAAGCTTACATTTGACGATATCATTATAATCGCCTCAATGGTAGAAAAAGAAGGAAGCCATGCACAGTACTACAGCCAAATATCAAGCGTTTTCCATAACAGGCTGAAAAATCCCGGACTCTATCCGAAAATGGAAAGTGATGCTACCACCTATTACGGATTGCAGGTATTAAACGACGGCGTGCGCCCCGAAAAGCTCTCCGCCGACGAAATAAAAACAAGCGATACCCCCTACAACACATACGCAAATAAGGGACTTCCTCCCGGAGCTATATCAAATCCCAGTGCAAGTGCCATAAGATTTGCTCTCTATCCCTATGTACCAAAAAAGGCAGAGGGCGAAAGGGATCTTTACTTCTTCGTTGAAGGACCTTACGGCCCCTATTTCGCATCCAGCATGACTGAGCACCAGGCAAATATCGCCAAGGTCAAGGCGGAAAATGAAGCCATTAATAAAAGTGAGGATTAACGATCAATGTGTAAAAACAGAATTATATGCCTTCTTATGTGCATAACGATCCTGTTATCAGTAATCGGAGGCAGCACTGCGGCTGCCTCCGATTCTTCTATGGTAACACTTAAGTATTACGACGACAGAATGGACGTCAGCGGAATAAGCGTGGAGATAACAGATCCCGGTGTTCCGACATCACATAAAGTTGGATACGGCGTGTCTCCCGACGCAAAGGATCAGGCGGTGCTTACCCTAAAAAATGATACTCTCACCGCTACAGGTGTCGGGTGTGCCAAGATAAAGCTTAACGGCATCGAATACAGCGTCACGATAGAGCCTGCTCCAATTTCCATTTTTCTGCTTATGGGGCAGAGCAACATGGAGGGCTCTGACGGCAATGCACAGCAATCTGTTGCTAACACTGACGGTCAGGTGTATGCTACATACGGAGACAGGACACAACTCCACGCCTCCAATGCAGGCGACTTTGTACCGTCTGCTCTTACAGGTGAATATTCTAATGTCAATACCAACGGTACTACAAACTGCATCAGCAGCTACCCTGTAAATATGCTTTGTCAGTCAGGCAACGGAAAGCAGGGCATCGACAGCGGACTTGCCTACGAATGGAATCAGCGCACAGGAAAAAAAGTGTGGGTAGTCAACGTCGCAAGCGGCGGCTCTACTCAGGATAGCTGGTCTCCCGGAAATGAAAATTATCTCAGAGCAGTAAGCACCATGAAAGCTGTGTATAAAACACTTGCGGCTGAGATCGCCGCAGGTCATTACACCCTTGATCACCTTGGATATTTCTGGTGTCAGGGCGAATCCGACGCTTCGCGCACAGCCGAGCATTATGCAAATACATTTATTAATATGCACGAAAGCTTTAAGGCTGACCTTGCATTTGACCACGACAGTGACCCCTCTACAGAAAAGCGCACTCTCGAATTTGCTGACCTTGTTATGATCCGTGCGGCTACAAATGTTGGCGGCGCAGGATACAGACAAGGAGAGTACGGAGCTACAAGCCTTGAACAGGCGCAAAGCTACCAAGACCTGCAAATGACAGGTCCAAGAGTGGCATTCTATTGGATGGCTGCAAACAAAGAGCTGACAGATATTAATATCGTTTCCAATATAACTGAAAAGTGGGTCACCATGCCCGACGGAACAGACGGCGTTGCAGACTATTTCAAAGACTGTTACGACGGCGGTAAGGTGGATTATCCCGTTCAAACAGAACAGGCATCCTATTGGTATTCACCCAAGCTCCCCGCAGATGTTCACCCAACAGTTCATTATGTGCAGATCGGATATAATGAAATAGGAAGAGATGCAGCAAAAAATGCTTGTATCCTAATAGGAGAGACTGAGCCTGATTCACTGAGTGCTTCCGTCGATCTCCTCTCATGGGACGGATATACTGAATTTGACACCTCAGCTATACCTGATACCGTGGGCTCAAAAAGCCTTGCAGTAGCCGTGGCTGATCCCGTATATTGCGCAAAAAATATCAATATCACATTGTCCGACGGACTTACATATGATCATTTCGACTTGACAGGCTCAGGCACGGTGGAGCTTTCATGCACTCCTGTTGTAAACACCCCCGATAGGTATCTTTGGGAGTATTCAGAGGGTGAGCTTAAGTCAGTGGATGGCGAGGGATATACTGTCAATTCACTTACACGACTTAACGGAACAACAGCCGAGGACGGTACTTTTTCATCAACACAGTATAAAATGAGCAGAAATGTAGCTCTCCTTCACAACAGAGCATGGTCCGTTGAATGGAAAGCTCAGGGCGGCGAATATATGCTGTTTGTTTCCAAGTCCAAGGCATCTTCCGAGGGTGCAGTCTACCTGCAGATAAGCAAGGCCAACAACGGAATATCAATGGGCGAGAGAACTAATGTGTACGACGGATGCGGAGTGGACCTTGACAATTGCTCCGTCAGTGTTGCTGATGTGCATGTGTACAGGATCGTAAACGTACCTTTTGAAAACGGTGAAAACAGGCTCGACCTTTACGTGGACGGTAGTTTGGCAGGCTCACTGAGTGAGCACTGCAAGGGAGGAGCGTGGGACGGAGCTTCCTCAGATATGCTGGTGGGAAGGGACTTCCTGTTTGAATATATAGGCGCGGCTCCGTATACTCTCAGAAATTGCAAAATAGAGTATATAGAAGTAAATGAGGGCATCTCCGAGGATGAGGCAGAAGTACCCGCAATCGTCGGTGACGTAGACGGAGACGGTGAGGTTACTATGCTTGACCTGTTCCGGCTTAAGCTGTTCATCAAGCAGAAGGACGTACCCACAGATGCAGAGGTCAAGGCTGCTGATATCGACGGAGACGGCGAGATCACTATGGTAGACTCCTTCGAGCTTAAATACCGCATCTCCACGGGATATTGGAGACAATGAGATATTAGAATATGATAAGGGGGATGGGCTTTTTAAAAGCCCATCCCCCAATCTTTTTTAGTGGTAATAATATTAGTGAAAAAGGATTTTTGCGCTACAGAATTATTTCTTATGAGCGAAGGTCATTCGGACAGGCATTGTGGCTGTTTCACAACAACAATTTACATTTAAATTTGTTTTACATATGCAACAGAGTGATATCATGATGGGGAGAGATCAGATCGGCACATATGGTATAATCTGAGCGTACATGAAAGGAGAATAAAATGGACTACTTGAAACTGCGCCTCGATTGGGATGAGATCACGAAAGAGCTCTCATGCAAAGAGAGGGGAAGACTTCTGGAAGGACTTCTTTTTTATGTTAAAAACCGCACAGAGCCTACTCTCAGCGGCAATGAACGATTCTACTTTTCTATATTTAAGGCTCGCATTGATGGGGATATTTTTGAATATGAAAAGTCAATCATTGCCAGAAGAAAGAATGGTTCTAAGGGTGGTAGACCGAGAAAATCAGTAAACTGCTCTGAAATAACCGGGAATAACCTACAGGTTTTTGCAGAAACCGAGAATAACCTACCGGTTTCTAAAGAAAAAGAGGGAGAGAAAGAAAACGAAAAGACAAAAGAAAGAACCAAAGAAAAAAGAAAAGAAAAAGAAAGCGAGGCAGAAAAAGAAACACATAAGGGCGCATCCCGTGAGGGACGCACTGTGTGTATGAAGCCTCCGTCGGTCGACGAGGTCAAAGCTTACTGCCTTGAAAGACGAAACAACGTTGATGCTGAAGCATTCGTTGCTTACTACACCTCCAATGGTTGGAGAGTGGGTAAAAATCCCATGAGAGATTGGCACGCTGCTATCCACACATGGGAAAGAAAAAATATCGAAATTAACAAAGGAGACTTTAGTTATGAAGATGCTAAATTCAAGCCTCTCTCAGGATTCAGACACGGTTCATTCTGAGAAAAAGTACATATTCACAGCCGCAGAGGCAGAGGCTTCAGGCATAAAATGGACTGATGATCCGCCCGCTCCTGAAAAATGCAAATACTGTGGTGCAACACTTGTTTATGAAGGTTATGCAATTTTCGGAACGATCCTTCGTTGGAAAGACATGCCTGTTCGGTGTAATTGTGCAGACGCCATCAGCTTTTGGAAAAAATGGGACGAGAGAAAAGCTCAGGAGGCGGCTGAAAAGGCTGCGATCGAAGCTGAAAAGCAACGTCAAGCTCTCTTCGAATCAAGGCTTAAGTACTCACGTATGAGCCGTCGCTTGTATGGATCTACGTTTGAAAACTTTACTGAAACTGAGCATAATAAAGTTGCAAAAACGGCAGCGATCAGCTATTGTCGAGGTTTTAACGAACACCAAAAAAACGGCGTTGGTTTATTTATTGCCGGCACCTGTGGCGCTGGCAAGACGCATCTTGCCTCTGCCATTGCTATTGAACTGATGCGGGAGGGACACCGTGTGATAATGGAGCCTTCTGTTGATATTCTTGCCACGGTAAAACGTGGATATGACTGCAGAAGCGGTACAACTGAGGCTGATGAAATACAGCCATATTTGCAGGCAGAGCTATTGATCATTGATGATCTGGGAAAGGAGCAATGTACACCATGGTCAGCATCCACCTTATACCGCATTATCAACTACAGATACAGCAACATGCTTCCTACCATTGTAACTACAAATTACGATGACACAAAGCTTATACACCGCCTTACTCCTTCGGGTGATGACAAAAGTACTGCGCAGGCTATTATGAGCAGGCTTTATGAAAGTTCGCTTGGTATCAGTCTTTACGGCAGAGATATGAGGCAATCACAGTGAAAAGAAAAAGCGATGAGCTTTTGCCCATCGCCATATTCTTTAGTTCATATCTCAAAGAAGAGATTTATAGAGCTCTGCTATCTCTTCCTTGCTTGTATCGCGAGGATTACCGGGACGGCAAGCGTCGTCATATGCCGACTGCGAGAGGAAGTCGATGTCTTCAGCCTTGACTATTTCCCTAAGGTCTGCGGGGATACCCACGTCAGCAGAAAGCTTTTTGACCGCGTCAATGGCAGCTTTTCTATATTCTTCAACTGTCATTGTATCTGTTCCTTCTACTCCCATAGCGCGAGCAATATCGCGATACTTTTCGCCTGTATAAGGTGCGTTATACTCCATTACTGTGGGAAGGATGATAGCGTTTGCAACGCCGTGAGGTGTGTCATAGAGCGCTCCGAGAGGATGTGCCATTGAATGAACGATACCAAGGCCTACGTTAGAGAAGCCCATTCCTGCAACGTACTGGCCAAGTGCCATTCCTTCACGTCCGGCAGGATCATTATTAACAGCGCTGCGCAGGCTCTTTGCGATGATCTCGATAGCCTTGATATGGAACATATCTGAAAGCTCCCATGCGCCCTTTGTGATATAGCCCTCGATAGCGTGAGTGAGAGCGTCCATACCTGTAGCGGCAGTAAGGCCCTTAGGCATGGAAGCCATCATGTCGGGGTCAACAACTGCTACAACGGGAATATCGTGAACGTCTACGCAAACCATTTTACGGTTGTTTGCGGCGTCTGTAATAACGTAGTTGATAGTAACCTCAGCGGCTGTACCTGCAGTGGTGGGAACTGCGATGATGGGTACGCATTTATTCTTAGTGGGAGCAACACCCTCGAGACTCACTACATCAGCAAATTCGGGGTTGTTGATAATTATACCGATGGCCTTTGCTGTATCCATAGAGGAGCCGCCACCGATAGCCACGATACAGTCGGCGTTGCTTGCTTTATATGCTTCAACGCCGCTCTGAACGTTTTCTACGGTGGGATTAGCTTTGATATTTGAATAGATCTCGTATGGTATTGCAGCATTATCAAGGATATCAGTTACCTTTTTTGTAACGTTGAACTTGATAAGGTCGGGGTCGGAGCACACGAAGGCCTTCGCGAATCCTCTTGCTTTGATCTCGTCAGCAACAGCGGCAATTGCGCCGTAGCCGTGGTAGGATGTTTCATTAAGTACAAAACGGTTCATAGGTATCAGTCTCCTTTATATTTTTATTGATTTGATTATACTGCTTTTTTGTTAAAAAATCAAGAGAATTTTATGAATGTGGTTAAAAAATAGTGCAGTTTTACCAAAGAAAAAGCGGCTCGATTAAGAGCCGCTAAGGTTTAGCTATTTTTTATCAGCAACCGCAGTTACCGTTGTTATAGCCGTGTGTACAGCCGCAACCGTAGTTGTTACCGCAAACGCTGAAAATGATAAGGAGGGCGATGATCACAAGCCAAATGATCTCGTTATTGAAAAGTTCGCAAAGGCAGTTCATATTATACCGGATGTCCTTTCGTCGTTTTATGATTTGAAGCTGCAGGGGCTTATTGCCTCTACACTTACATACTATGACGAAGAAGGTGCGATTGCTACTGTTTAATCCAGGCAGGAATAAAGAACGTTACGAAGTCTGGGTGCTGTATAGTATTCCTGATTATTGAGCATATGGTGTGCGTAGAACAAAGCCAGCTTATTTTCTGTATCTACCAGCATATATGCTCCTGCTGCTCCGGTCCAGCCGAATTCTCCTACAGGTGAGGGGGATTCAGCCTTAACTGGATCTACTAAGGTACGAACACCAAGTCCGTAGCCATAGCCTGTCAATTGACTCCAGTTAACGTCGGGCATCTGCTTTTCTGTCAGGTGATTTTTCTTCATAAGGTCGATGGTGGTTGACTTGATGATCCTTTCGCCGCTCTGAGCGACGCCGCCTGCTGACATCATTTCGGTAAACATGGCCATATCGCCCACTGTAGATGTGAGTCCTGCGCCTCCGCTATGGTATTCTGTACCGAAAATAGCCCAGTTGCCCTGTCCCGGAACCTTATCGATAGAGACAGTTGTATCGTTAAAGGAATAGATGGTCGCCATGCGCTTTCTGTGCTCGTCACTCATTCCAAATTCTGTATCTCTCATTCCCACGGGATCAAGGATGACCTTTTTCACGTAATCTGCCAAGGGCATATCTGCAATGACCTCTACAACTGCTCCAAGCACATCATGACAGAGGCTATAATTCCAATGATCGCCGGGAATAAAGTTGAGAGGCTCGCTTGCCATTGCGCGAACGATCTCTCTTGTGGGGCATTGGGGTGAATATTTCTCTATAGCCTCTCTGATTGCAGGTCTTTCGGTGTTATAGTCCAGTCCTGCGGACATTGTAAATAGGTCGCGTACTGTTGCCTTACGGTCTGAGGGGACGGGGAGGATCAGCTCCTTACCGTCTGTGTCTACTGTTTTATACTTCATATCCGCCCATTCCGGCAGGTATTTATCGACAGTATCGTTAAGGTCGAATTTACCTTTCTCCCACAGTGTCATGGCGGCAGTACACACTACAGGTTTGGTGGCGGAGAACATATAAAGAACTTCATCTCCGCACATTTTCTTGCCACTTTCTATATCGCTAAAGCCTGAGGAATATTTAAAAACAGGCTTTCTGTCTTTATACACTATGCAACTGTTACCGGGGATGCGCCATCCGGTAAAGTGATCCATAAGCTCTGAAAGCTTTGAAAAATCCATTGTCGGTCTCCTGTTAATCTAAGATATATACTCTTGCTCTGCGGACGCCGTAGCCCCACAGATTGGGATTGCTTTCGTCAAAATAGATATCGATAAAGTTGCCCTTGATTGCTCCTCCTGTATCAGCTGCGGTACGTATTCCCACGTAGCAGTAGGGGTCTTCCACGTACACCTGAGTTCCAAGGGGGATCACTCTCGGGTCAACTGCGATAACCTTTTCAGTTGCGGGAAGTCCGCTTGCAGTTGTACCTCCGCCGGTATAGACGGTAGTTTTGCAGTCGATATAATGTGAATAGCTATATGTCTTACCTCCGATGGTTATCGTACCGCCCACGCCCTTATGTATTACCTGTGTTACAGGCTGTTTTGTTATTACCTGACTTTCAAGTACTCTTTCCGATTCGACTCCGTTGACATAGGTTATTTTATATGTTGCGGTACTTACTCCGTTAATGCCTTTTTTTGTGACGATAGATTTGCCTCTTGCTACGTTCTGTACGTCAAAGGTTTTTGTTTCAAAGGGGACGGAGGCAGTTTCAGTTACTGTACCGTAGGTTATTTTGTCGTAATTAATTGACATATCCTCTGAAACGGGGGCTTCAAGTGTGCCGCGAAGGACATATTCCTCGCTCACTTCGACATTCATTTTTTCAACTATATCGGATACGGTTGTGGGAAGGGTTGAGCACACTATCTGCTCCCCTTCGAAAATATCTACTGTTACGGTATGTCTGTTATTCTCTGCAGGGGCAGTGAAAACAGGTATCTGTGCTGCGTCGGCAGATACTTCTGCTGTAATATTGCCGCAGGAGATGTCCGGTATGATCTCTTTATCAAAATCGATCTTCGTAATAAGCACTATTGCCACGGTCAATGCTACTGCTATGCCTATGACCGATAATACTGCGGTTAGGGCCCATCGGGGTATTTTTACATTTTTGACAAGGTCCTTTAATTCCGCAATGATAGCGGCAAAAAGGGACATTTTCTTTTTCTTTCTTCTGCGAACAGGTCCTATACTTTCGTTTGTTCTTTTATTTTGTTTAGAATGTGCTGTTTTGCTTGCAGGTACAGGTGTGCGCTCTCCTGTTGGTTTAACAGCTTTTTTAGGGGGATTTTGTGGGATAGCAGCAGATCTGTCTCCTGCTCCGATGTCTTTTATCTGTGTTTCGTTACTCTTTGATAAAAGCTCCTCCATTGCGTTTTGCGCGCCGGTCATCTTTTTCAAAAAAACTTCACCACCAATAATTGATTTTGGTTATCCAACCATTAATACACCCATAATCGAAATCATTATAGCACATATCATACCATTTTGCAATAGCTAACTTTGCGAGGAAGATATTCGGAAGAGGGCTTCCATTTTCTGCAGGATTATGTTATCATAAATAAAAAACGGTGAGGAGACTCATATGGGATACAGACTTATTGCAAGCGACCTTGACGGAACGCTTCTTTCGGATAATGCTGAGGTGACAAAAGAGAATTTTGATGCCATCAGGCGCATCACAGAGGCAGGAGTTCTTTTTGTGCCTGTAACCGGCAGAGCTATGTATGAGATGCCACGAAATGTTGTGGAATGTGAGAATATCAGATATACGGTTTCGTCCAACGGAGCTGTTATTTATGACAAAGTCACCGGAGAAAAGATAACTCACTGCTTCACAGTGGAGCGATTCAGAGAGATATTCATGCTTTTAAAAAAGTATCAGGTCACAATGACCATTCACTATGATCAGAAGTCCATCACGGATGCAAGTAAGGTAAGCGATGAGGCATTTGACTATTACTGTGTAAATGATTATTACCGTAAGCATATCAGAACAACGAATGTGATGATAGACAACTTTGATGAATATTTTTCAGAGGACAGAGAAGCGGAAATGCTCAGTATCTTCTTCCGTTACGAGGAGGAGCTCCAGCAATGCTATAAGGAGCTGGAGGCAATGGGAGATGTTGATATAACGGCATCTACAAAGGGAAATCTCGAAATTATCAGACGTGGAGCACTTAAGGGTGCGGCCCTCATGAAGCTGGCCGAAAAGCTGTCAATACCTCTTTCGGAGGTAATTGCGGTTGGAGACAGCAGAAACGACCTTTCCATGATAGAGATCGCGGGACTTGGCCTTGCAGCATCAAATGCCATCGATGTTGTAAAAGATGCGTCTGATGCAGTGATCTGCTCAAATAACGAGAATGTTGCGGTACACATCTTGGACAATTACATTAGGTGAAAAGAAAGAGGCCCCTTTGTCAGGGTCCTTTGATGCATTTATCGATTTATATTAATTCGGACCACAGGGGTTCATTCTTTGGCGGAGGGCAGGACACCGACATTCCGTTTGGCAAGGCAAGGGAAGAACACCACAGCATAAGGGGATATCCGGAGCTCCCGCCATATTTTCCGTCCCCTGCCAGAGGAGTTCCTCTTGAGGCAAACTGGACTCGTATTTGGTGGGTTCTGCCTGTATGAAGTTTTGCTTCTACAAGTGTAAAATATCGCCCGTCGAGCTCCTTTTCGGCAACTGTCCTATATTCGAGCTTTGCCTTTTTCGCGCCTTTTCGCTGACTTTTTACGACAAATGACTTATTTCTTACTTTATCGTGCCAGAGAACATCTTCCATAATGCCTTCTGGATCCGGCCTTCCACAGACGATTGCCAAATATCGTTTGTCCACGGCGTTTTCTGCAAATGCCTTGGAAAGCAACGCTGCATATTTTCTGTTTTTGGCATACACCATAGCGCCACCTGTTGCTGTATCAAGGCGATGGACGCAATATATCTCTCCTCCGGTGTGTTCGGACAAGAGGGATACCATATCGTTGCCTCCTGCGCTTTGCGAGGAGATACCTCTTGGCTTAACAACAAATATCAGTTCTTTATTTTCAAATAATATTTCCATACTCACACAAAAAGGAAGTGCGTAATGCACTTCCTTTTTTACTTTTATTTTACAAGCACTCTGATAACGCCGTCGATCGCAGCGATGTCAGCAATGTACTTATCTGTGATCTCGCAACCGCAGTCAAGCAGCGCACAAGCGTATGTGCCCTTTGAACGGCTTGCCATGTTTTCGATATTGATTCCGTCTGCAGAGAGAACTGCTGTGATACGGCTAAGCATATCGGGCTGGTTTTTATGAAGAACAACAAGTCTTGCAACACCGCTTCTCTCCATAGAAACTGCGGGGTAGTTAACACTGTTCTTGATATTACCGTTTTCGATAAAGTCTACAAGCTGATCTGCTCCCATGATCGCACAGTTGTCCTCGGATTCGGAAGTGGAGGCTCCGAGGTGGGGAATAGCGATGATGCCGGGAACGTTGATAGTTTCCTCTGTGGGGAAGTCTGTAACGTACTTGGATACTTTACCTGCTTCAAGTGCAGCCTTAAGGTCTGCAGAATTAACAAGGTCTGCTCTTGCAAGGTTGATTATCTTTACGCCTTCGGGCATCATTGCGATAGTGTCGGCATTGATCATACCTTTAGTATCAGGGGTGGAGGGAACATGCAGTGAGATATAGTCGGATACCTTATATACCTCCTCGTAGCTGGAAGCGTGCTTAACGCCGCTGGACAGTCTCCATGCTGCGTCAACGCTCATGAAGGGGTCGCAACCAACAACGTTCATTCCCAACGCCTGTGCTGCATTAGCTACAAGTCCGCCGATAGCGCCGAGGCCGATAACGCCAAGTGTCTTTCCCTTTAATTCGCAGCCTGCAAATGCGCTCTTGCCTTTTTCAACGCTTTTTGCTACATTCTCTGTAAGTGTACCTGCCCAAGCGATACCGCCTGTAATATCTCTGGATGCAAGGAGCATAGCTGCTATAGCAAGCTCCTTAACTCCGTTGGCGTTGGCACCGGGGGTATTGAATACTACGATACCTTTTTCTGCACAAGCATCAACGGGGATATTATTTACGCCTGCACCTGCACGTGCGATAGCCTGGAGCTTAGGATCAAAATCCATATCGTGCATTGCTGCACTTCTTACCATAATAGCGTCTGCGGCTTTAACATCTTCTGTGATCGCATATTTTGTGCTGTCAAAGCGGTCAGTACCGCACTTTGCGATCTTATTGAGCAAATGGATATTATACATTGTCATATTTTCCTTTATTTCTTGGGATTTTCTTCTGCAAACTTCTTCATGAATGCTACAAGAGCTTCAACGCCTTCGATAGGCATTGCGTTGTAGATAGAAGCTCTCATGCCGCCGACGGAGCGATGTCCCTTAAGGTTGGAGAGGCCTGCCTTGGCTGCTTCTGATGCGAACTTCTTATCAAGATCAGCGTCACCTGTTACGAAAGTAACGTTCATCATGGATCGGCATTCCTTCTTGACGGGAGCGAGGTAGTAATCCTGGTTATCGAGGTAATCGTAGAGGATGGCGCACTTCTTTTCGTTGTGAGCCTTCATAGCATCAAGACCGCCCATATCACGAACCCAATCACAAACAAGCTTAAGCATATAGATGGAGTAACAGGGGGGAGTGTTATACATGGAATCGTTATCTGCCATCAGCTTCCAATCAAGCATGGAGGGAGTCTCGGGACGTGCATTGCCGAGAAGGTCCTCGCGAACGATAACCACTGTTACACCTGCGGGAGCCATATTCTTCTGAGCGCCTGCGTAGATGACGCCAAATTTGGAAACGTCAACAGGCTCGGAAATGATGCATGATGACATATCTGCTACGAGAGGAATATCGCCGGTATCGGGAATGTAGTTGTATTTTGTACCGTAGATGGTGTTGTTGAAGCAAACATGAACGTAGTCTGCATCGGGACGGAAGGAATCTCTTGTTGTAGCAGGGATGACTGAGAAGTTATCGTCTTTGGAGGATGCGACTGCCTGTGCATCGCCGTACTTGAGAGCTTCCTTATAAGCCTTTGTGGAGAACTGGCCGGAGAGGATATAGTCTGCCTTGCCTGTCTTCATAAGGTTAAGGGGAACTGCCGCAAACTGTGTGGAAGCGCCGCCCTGCATAAAGAGGATCTTGTAGTTATCGGGAACGTTCATAAGAGAACGGAGACCTGCTTCAGCCGCCTTGATGATGGCATCATATGCGGGAGAGCGGTGGCTCATCTCCATAACGGACATTCCTGTATCCTCATAGCATACAAGCTCTGCTGCTGCTTTTTCAAGAACCGGCAGGGGCAGCATGGAAGGGCCTGCCGAAAAATTGTAAACTCTGTTCATTATGTAAGTCCTTTCGGGAATAAATTTTATTGCATACTGTATATTATATTCCTTCAAAATGGTAAAGTCAATAGTGCGTTTGCCATTTTTTATTTTTGTTTTCTTCGATCTTCTTTGTGAGTTTTTTTGTAAGGAATATAACCCCTATTTTGGCTTAAATTACTTGACAGTAAGTGATATGATGAGATATAATATTATGAACGATATTATTTTATTGTGAAATAATTTTACAAAATATAAGAAACGGAGAATTTGAGATGGAAGAAATCAAATATCTTAACGAAGCCGGTCTTGCCTTCGACTTTGCAAAGGCACCTGTAAAGTATGAGAGATGCTATGCAGGACATATTAATGTTACGTTCTTTGTGTACTGTGATGACGGCGAGCCCATGTATCTGCTCCAGAGAGTAAATACAAGTATCTTCACCAAGCCTCTTGAACTTCAGCAGAATATCAGAGGCGTTTGCGATCACGTTGCTAAGAAGATCGAGGCAGCAGGCGGTAATGTTGACAGAGAGGTAAGACGAATCATTAAGACAAAAGAGGGAAGCGATTACTACGTGGACCCTGACAACTGCTACTGGAGAGCATATTTGTTTATCAACGATGTTGTTTCTTACAACCTTCCCGATTCTCCCGAGCTTTTCAGAAAGAGCGCAGTGGCATTCGGCAGATATTTCAATCAGCTTGCTGACTATCCTGCAGAGACTCTGTTTGAGACTATTCCCAACTTCCATAATACAGTTAACCGTATGAATAACCTCAAGAAGGCTATAGACGAGGACAAGATGGGCAGAGCAGCAGAGGTTCAGGCTGAGATCGAATTTGCTCTTTCCAAGGAACCCAAGTGCTCCTTCATTCTCGACGGTCTTGCAGATGGAAGATTCAAGCTTTGTGTAACTCATAATGATACAAAGCTTAATAACGTTCTTCTTGATGCTAAAACAGGTGAAGGTACATGTATCATTGACCTTGATACAACAATGCCCGGCTCAGTTCTCTAC
>JAFUMU010000067.1 GCA_017482495.1 Clostridia bacterium
AGTTCATCCTGGGCCTCTTCAACACCTCTTTGAAAAAGAGCCCTTACCATTCCCCTTTGTGGGGATTGGTAAGGGCTTTTCTCCGAAAAGGTTTGGGGGAGGTTTCGGGAAGGACCTTTCCT
The DNA here is from genome assembly GCA_017482495.1 of Clostridia bacterium. GTDB lineage: Bacteria > Bacillota > Clostridia > Oscillospirales > CAG-272 > Avispirillum. The sequence goes on from JAFUMU010000067.1 coordinate 123, forward strand.
TAAAAGGTCTCTCCTGAATAAATCACCCCAACTGTATTTGATGTATTATTCTGTCTTATCCTTTTTAATTTCAGCAAGGATATCTTTAAGGAGGGATATCTCAGTTTCTGCGGGAGCGGCGGGAGCTTCTTCTTTAGCTGCTTCTTCCTCCTTTTTCTTAAGAGCTTCCAGTTTGTTCTGCGCTGTCATGAAGATACGGAGAACGATAAAGATAGAGAAAGCGATAATAAGGAAGTCGATGATAGTCTGAATGAAGTTACCGTAGAGGATAGCAGATTCGGGAACGAGCTCGACACCCGCAGCATCGAATTCAGCCGCCTTAATAACATATTTCAGATTAGAAAGAGTAACTCTGCCTGTTGCGAAGCTGATAAGGGGGGAGATGATGTCGTTTACAAGAGAAGTAACGATCTTGCCGAAAGCGCCGCCGATAACAACACCGACAGCCATGTCGATTATGTTGCCCTTAAGAGCAAATTTTTTGAAATCGCTGAAAAATTTTCCCATAGATATAAAAAGTTCCTTTCTTATACATTTAACGACAGTATTTTACCATAAAAACTAATGTAGGTCAAGAGGGGGAGTGTGGCACTATTGACTTTTAATAAAAAATGTGATAAAATATAGGGTAGTTTATCAATTCAAGGAGGCTGCAGTGGAAAGACAAGAACAGAGACAACAGCGCCGTCCGCTGAAGGATAGTGGAATGCAGCAGCCGAGAAGGCCGCAGATGCAGCCACAGCAAACGCAGAGACCGCCTGTGAATGATGCGGGGGCACGTTCAAATACAGAGGATGCTCACAACAAGACCTTGGAGTCTGTTAAACACCCCGGCGTCCTTTTTACAGTTTTTGTGGCGGTTTTGGTTGTTGCCGTGGCTATCATAGCGATACAGCTTTTAAAAGAGCCGTCAGACGGTGATATAATGGATCTTTTTGTCACAACTCCACAGGAATATGATACCAGCATCCTTGCGGCGGTTAATCAGGGTGAAGGTAATATGCTGGCATATCCTGCTGTGACAGAAGCTACCAAGGCGCTTGAGATACAGAGCAGTCACGGTATACTTATAAATCTTAGAAATAACACGGTAATAGCAGACAAGAACGGAAGTGAGCGCATGTATCCGGCTTCCATGACCAAGATAATGACGCTTATCGTGGCGTATGAAAATGTTAAGGACCTTGATGCCAAGGTTACCATATCTGCCAAGATAGTCGATGATGCATACCTGGCGGGAGCATCAGTAGCAGGCTTTAAGGCAGGAGAGCAGGTTACAGTAAGGGATCTTCTGTACGGAACGATCCTACCCTCAGGAGCAGACGCTACATCAGCTTTGGCTGAATATGTGGCAGGCGACGAAACTACCTTTGCGGCGATGATGAATAAGAAGGCTAAAGAGATAGGAATGATGGATTCCCATTTTGTTACAGCCAGCGGTCTTCACGACGACGATCACTATTCCACCTGCAGAGATATGGCGCTTGCTCTGAAATATGCAATTGCCACCCCTTACCTAAGAGAAATACTTGGAACATATACATATACCACGACTCCCACTCCCGAGCATCCGGAGGGAATAATGCTTTTCAGCACCATGTATAAGAAGATGGAGGGAGACGAAGCGGACGGAGTTTATATTCAGGGAGGCAAAACGGGATATACCCCCGAAGCGCACAACTGTCTTGCATCCTTTGCGGCCAGATGCTCAGCAGAGCATGCAGATGAATTTGACCCTCAGTTTATACTTGTAACAGGTGGCGGAATCGGAGAATACGCCGCTATATACGATGCAATAGACGTTTACGAACGATATACAAAATAAAAAAGCCTCAATCGAGGCTTTTTTATTTTTTATTTCTGCTTTACTGAAATATCTTTTTTCCCGCTTTTGTGGAACACAACGCTTCCGATCCAGATAAGGAATGCGGCAGCAAGAACTGTCCAGATAACTGCAAGCACGAAGCCTTCGTGATTTACTACAGAGCTCATAAATGCTCCGAAGTTGAATGCACCGCTTTGAGCTTCTGTTGCGCTCTTTATGATGGGAGCAAAGAACTTTTCCCGGTAACCGTTAAGGTAGATAACTATAACTGCAAGGGGAAGAATGTATGTAAGATAGGGGCGGAGCTTGCCGGACATCTTCAGTCCGTCTCCCGCATTGACTTCCTTCATGAAGTTATCCCATCCCCAACCGTTTTTCTTAACGCAGAACAGGAGATATACCACGCTGCCAATAGGAAGGAGATTGTTTGAAACGATAAAGTCCTCAAGATCCATGATCGTAGAGCCTGCACCGAGAGGCTGGATGCCGGAGAGGACATTGAAGCCAAGCACGCAGGGCATGGAGAGAACGATCATCGCAACAAGGTTTGCGAGAACAGACTTACGTCTTGACCAGTTGAGAGTATCCATTGCGTATGCAACGATATTTTCAAATACGGTTATGATAGTAGTAAGTGCTGCAAAGGACAGGAACAGGAAGAAAAGAGTACCCCATATCCTTCCACCTGACATATGAGCAAATACTGCGGGAAGGGTCTTGAAGATAAGGGAAGGACCTGCATCCTGAGGAACATTGTATGCAAAGCAGGCAGGAATTACGATAAAGCCTGCAAGAAGGGCAACAGTTGTGTCAATAATACAAATGAACACAGATTCACCCAAAATGCTTCTCTTTTTATCAAGGTAACTTCCGAAAATTGCCATTGAGCCGATACCCAAGCTGAGGGTGAAGAATGCCTGACTCATTGCGCCTACAAGAATATTGCCGAAGCCTATTTCGGATACGGCTTTTATGTTGGGAACAAGATAGAACTTAACGCCTTCAATTGCTCCGTCAAGGGTGACTATCCTTACTGCAAGCACTGCCATAAGTGCAAGAAGGCAGATCATCATATACTTTGTGACCTTTTCAACACCGTTTTTCATGCCGATGAAGCAAACTGCAAAGGAAATAACAATGGTGATAATGGTCCACAGTGTCATAACACCTGCATCTCCCATAAGACCGTCGAATGTGGAGTTAACATGGGCAGTAAGATCTACTGCAGAGGGATCAACGCTGAAATGTCCCATTGCTGTTTTGAAACAGTAGTAGAGAAGCCATCCGCCGACAGATGCGTAGAACATCATAAGCATATAACAGCCTACAACACCGATGAGGCCCAGTTGATGCCATTTCTCTCCCTTTGGCTGGAGAACCTTGAAGCTCTGGGCTACACTTTTCTGACTTCCTCTTCCCACGGAAAATTCGCATAGCATAATGGGAAGGCCGAGCACTGCCAGACAAACAAGATATACCAGAATGAATATTGCGCCGCCGTACTGACCGCACATATAGGGGAATTTCCAAACGTTACCAAGACCGACAGCACAGCCGGCTGAAACAAGGATAAATCCCAATCTTGAACCAAATCTCGCTCGATTCATTTCTGTGTTCCTTTCTTAATTTACATATTTAAAGTATTAACGAACAACACTTGAATTTTATCACATCTCAATTGATTTTGCAATAAAAATTTATATATTTTTCATGTTTTGTGCATATTTATTTGAAAAATACGAAAAATCAATATACTTACAGCAATGCTGTTTTTGTGGAGGTCTATGTGTTTTCAGTTAATAAACCTGTTTATATTCTTTCAAGCGCCTCTGTTGTGGGAATGGAGGAAGCTGACGGACCGTTGGGAGAGCATTTTGAGGTGACGGAAAAAAAGGATGACACCTTTGGTTGCAACACTTGGGAAAAGGCAGAAAATGAGATGCAGAGAGTAGCTCTCGGAATGGCGATGTCAGGAGCAGGCATGCGGGAAGATAAAATAGATATGCTTCTTGCAGGAGATCTTCTTAATCAGTGCATAGGCTCAAACTACGGACTTTTGTCCTATGATATACCGTATATCGGTCTTTACGGTGCGTGTTCAACTGCGGCAGAGGGGCTTATGCTTGCTTCGATGATGTGCTCAGGGGAAGGTGTGAAACGGTGTGCAAGCGTTGCGTCATCTCATAACGCATCCTCCGAGAGACAGTTCCGTTCTCCTCTTGAATACGGCGGTCAGCGCTCTCCTACAGCACAGTGGACTGTAACGGGAGCTGCTGCGTTTATTACCACAAGCGAAAAAAGCGATTTTGATTTTTTCGAGAGGAAAAGCAAGTATGTTCCCCGTATAACCGCGGTATCTCCGGGCATAAGTCTTGATTCGGGAGTTACTGATATAAGCAATATGGGAGCGGCAATGGCGCCTGCGGCGGCAGATACACTTCTGCGCTTTTTCAAGGATTCAGCTCAGAAACCAAAGGATATGGATCTTATACTGACAGGTGACTTGGGATATGAGGGGACATCCATCCTTCGTGATCTTATGAAAAGCTACGGTACGGATATAAATGCTGTTCATAACGACTGCGGGCTGATGATATATGACCGAGGGCGGCAGGACAAGCATGCAGGCGGAAGCGGATGCGGATGCAGTGCAGTAGTGCTAAGCTCATATATACTGAAAAAACTCAGAGACGGAAAGTATAAGCGTATTCTTTTTGTTGGTACAGGCGCACTTATGAGCCCGATGAGCCTTCAGCAGGGAATGTCTATCCCGGGGATTGCCCACCTTGTACAGATAGAGGCGGAAGAGGTGTAAAAAAGATAATGGAAATAGTTTTAAAATATATTTTAGCCTTTGCTGTTGGCGGGGCTCTGTGCGTCATAGCCCAGCTTCTTATAGATAAAACAGCTCTGACGCCTGCACGTATACTTGTTGCATATGTGGTAGCAGGCGTGTTTTTGGGTGCTGTGGGGATATATAAGCCGCTTGTTGAGTTGGCGGGCGCAGGAGCCACAACTCCTCTTACAGGCTTTGGCAATCTGATTGCCGAAGGAGTACGTGAGGCCGTGGACAGGGATGGTCTGTTAGGTGCACTGACAGGACCTCTTTCATCAGCCTCTGCAGGTATTGGTGCCGCACTTGTTTTCGGTCTGTTGGCGGCTCTGATTTTCAGAGATAAACGGAAGAAGTAAAATATCTGTGAAATTCTTTACAAACTGATGCTGCTCTGTTATAATATACTATGTATAGCTTTGTGAAGGAGGTGCCGAATTGAAAAGTGTTAATGCTTCAAAGAGAGTGTTTGCAATACCTCAGGGCTGTAAGCCGCTGTCAACAGGTGTAGCAGTTGCTCTTACTGCCGTTTCAGGCGTAGTATCAGGTGCATTTCCTTCAAATTACGGTGGCATGATGTTTCTTGCGATCGCCATAGGTCTTTTCTCTTATGTTATGACCGCTTCATTCAGCTTCCTGTATATAGGAATGGGCGCTTTGATCTCTGTTGCGGTGGCAATGCTGTGCGGAGTGAAATTTCCCTTGGCGCTTATCTCTCTTATTTATATTCCCATTGCCTTTGCCATAAGCGGAGCGGTGAGAAAACGCGCGGGACTGTCTCAGACAGTTGCCGTTGCTACTATGACATCGGTAGCCATTATCGCGGTGATAGCAGGCATATGTTACATTTGTGTAAAGGACGCGTTTACGGATGCACTGACGGCTGTGTGGAGTCAGTACGAAGAAATGATGTACCACAGTGCTCAGCAGATGAATTCTACTCCTGCAGGAGTGGTAATTTCCGATACCTTGATAAACGAGATCATTCATACGACTCTGATGGTGCTTCCCTCTGTGGCAGTGCTCTGTTGTATGGGTATATGCTATATTGGGGCAAAGCTGTTCAGACTTGCGACCGTAGTTTCCGACTCAAACGAGCTTTTTGACGGCGGCAGATGGCCTATAACTGCTTCTCTTGCAGGCTCTGTGGTGTTTATAGCATCGTATTTGGTTACAATGTTCACATTCAATTCTGAGATCGTATATTTCTCAGCCATCAATATTTTATATATCATTCTTCCGTCTCAGGCAATAGAGGGCTTCAGACTTATGTTTGGCAGAAGAAGCCCTGTTAAGCTGAAGGCAGGTTGGATGAGAGTTCTTTTGACGGCTTTGTGTGTATACCTCATTTTTTATAATCCCGTTATGCTCCTTATGGTGGCGGCATCATTTACTTCTTTTTATAATATAAGAGTATGGCTGATAGCCCAAAAGAAGAAAAGAGAAGACGAGGACGACAATTAATTTTAGTGAAAGAAGGGATGCTTTTTGAAAAAGAAACCCGGAATTTTGCAGTATGGCTTTGTTGATATACTGTTTGTTACAATAGCGGCAGTAGTATTCTTTGTGGCGCAATCGCTTATTTGCGGCCTTTTGAATATCAACCCGTATATATGTGCAGTGTTCCTTGTCTCGCTGTATGCGGCAGTCGTGATTACATATGCTTTCTACAGAAAAGGAAGCAGCTACAGACGAGGAGTTAAGCCCACCTCTGAGGTGAACGTAGTTCTCAGCGAATCTGTTATAAATTCTCCATCCCCTATTATAGTTTGTCCTGCCGATAAGGGAAGGATAGTTTGGATGAATAAAGCGGCGGCGGCCATTGCAGGCAACGGCAGACAGGTAAGCTTTAAGGATATATTTGTTGCCACCGAGGATTCATCAGGTATTTACGAGGCTGATAACGGAAGGCTCTATGTCCGTGAAGCTCATTCCAGCTACGGCAGTGATGATAAGCATTACACTGTATATACCATGACTGACGTGACAGACAGAATTGCCAGTGAAGCTCTTCTCACCGGCAAGCAGACCGCAGTGGCGTATATAGTAGTGGATAACCTGGAGGAGCTGCTCAATTATGAGCAGGAGGACTACAGAATAGCTTCTGCCGAAACTGACAGACTTCTGCGCCAGTGGGCATCCGAGGCTGGCGGAATTATCAAGGAATATCAAAATGAAAAATATATTTTCATCTTCGAATGCTCCCACCTTGAGAAGTTTTCAGAGAAGGGCTTCGACATTCTCGATAAGATAAGAGATATAAGGATTGGAGAGAACAGCATTCCCCTTACAGTCTCGATCGGTGTTTCCTCAGTTGGCGCTACTCCTGCGGAAAAGGAGAAAAATGCAAGAAGTGCCATTGAGACAGCGCTTCAGCGCGGAGGAGATCAGGCTGTAGTCAAGGGAGAAGGTACTCTTGATATCTACGGCGGTAAGACGAAAATGGCTCAGAAGCGTACTAAGGTAAAGGCAAGAGCTATCGCAAATGAGCTTATCTCCCATATAACAAGTGCAGAAAATGTTATTATAATGTTCCACAAGTTTGCAGATCTTGATGCATTCGGCAGTGCCATCGGTATTGCAAGACTGTGTATGTTCTGCGGAGTTCCTTTTAATATCGTTTGTGATGCGAAGGATCCGGGACTTGCAAAATGCTTCGGATGGGTGAGCAATCTTCCTGATTACAGAGGAGTTTTCGTTGACAGTGCAACAGCGCTTGATATGGTCAATTCGGAAACACTTCTTATCATCACAGACGTTTCTAATAAATTTCAGTTTGAAAGCCCTGTTCTGTATGACAACTGTAATAATATAGTTATTATTGACCACCACAGAAAGACTGCGGAATTTGAGAAGGATATCAAGATAACATATATTGAGCCTGCGGCAGCGGCGGCAAGTGAGCTTGTGTGTGAGATGCTTGAACAGGTGCTTCCACCCGAATACCTTCTTCCAAGAGAAGCAGATCTTATGTTGGCAGGTATACTTCTTGATACAAACCAGTTTACCAAGAGTACAAGTACCAGAACCTTCTCTGCGGCACTTTATCTGAAAGGGGTAGGAGCAGATGTGGGCGAGGTGCAGGAGTTTTTCAAGACAGATCTTGAGGAATTCCAGAGAGAGCTCAGGTTCCATTCTCACGTTGAGATATATAAGGGTGTTTGCGCCATAGCCATCGCAATAGGCGAATGTGATATAAAGGATAAGATACCCGCGGCGAAGGCGGCAAACAGACTTTTGACAGTTGAGGGAGTAAAAGCATCCTTTGCACTGCTGACTATCGGAGACGATATCCATATCTCAGCAAGAAGCTCAGGTACAATAAACGTTCAGCTTATCCTTGAAGAGCTTCGCGGCGGCGGACACTTTGATGCGGCAGGCGCAAGGATAGAGGGAGCGGATATGGAAAAAACAGAAAAGCTGCTTAAGGCGGCAATAGATAAATATCTGGATGAAACAGAAAAAACCAAGAATAAATAAAGAAAGGTCATATAAAAATGAAAGTATTACTTTTAGCAGATGTTAAAGGAAAGGGTAAAAAGGATCAGATCATTAACGTTTCCGACGGATACGCGAGAAATTTCCTTTTCCCCAAGAAGCTGGCGGTAGAGGCTGATGCCAAGGCTATGGCTGATGCAAAGACAAAGGAAGACGCACGTCTTTATAAAATAGAGCAGGAAAAGGCTGCTGCAAGAGGGATGGCAGAAAAGCTGGCGGCTGTAACAGTTAAGATCAAGGCATCTGCAGGTGCAGACGGCAGACTTTACGGAAGCATTACCACAAGCGATATTGCAACCGCACTTAAGGAACAGCACGGTCTTGAGGTTGACCGAAGAAAGATCGTAACTGACGGCGCCATCAAGGCGTTTGGCTCTTACACACTGGACGTTAAGCTCTATCCCGAGATCCAGGGCAAGATCAATCTTATCGTTTGCCAGTAAGATAATATGAGTTTGGAGCTTGAAAGAAGGAAGCCCTTCTCCCTTGAAGCAGAGCAATCTGTGCTTGGCGCAGTGCTTATCGACCCTGCGGCTCTTGATACCTTAACGGGAATAATCTCAGCCGACGACTTCTATATAGAAGAGCATAGAAAGATATATTCCGCTATGCAGGAAATGTATATGAAGTCGAAAAATATCGACGTTATAACTCTTATCGACGAGCTTGTTCATGAGGGCGTGTACGACGAGACCGGCGGCAAGGAGTATATCAGCCAGATCGCTGAAACCGTCCCCTCTGCGGCAAATGTTAAGGACTATGCAAAAATAGTCAGCGACAAAAGCCAGCTCAGAAGCCTTATTGAGATAACAGAGGAGATCAGCGAGGCAGCATATACAGAGCAGGACGACGTTGAAAAGCTTATTGAAATGGCGGAGAGCAGTATCTATGCCATTGCGGAGAAGAAGGAAAATAAGAATTTTGTACATATCAGAACAGCGCTGGTAAATGTTTATTCCAACCTTAAGATGCTCAGCCAAAATAAGGAGGAAACACTTGGTACTCAAACAGGCTTTGGTGACCTTGACCGAGTTCTTGTAGGACTCGGCAAAAGCGACCTTGTGCTTGTGGGAGCGAGACCCGGTATGGGTAAAACATCCTTTGCGCTTAATCTTGCCACAAATGCGGCAAAAAGATCTGATAAGGCAGTCTGTATCTTTTCTCTTGAAATGTCGGCGGAGCAGCTTGTGTCCCGTTTGCTTTCAAGCGAAGCGCTTGTAGACAGCTATCATATGCGCTCAGGTGAGCTGGAAGCGGACGAATGGGATAAGATAGCCCACGCATCTGCAGAGCTTGCGGAATGTGAGATACTTATTGATGATACACCCGGTATTACTGTTGCGGGAATCATGGCAAAGTTAAGACGAGTTAAAAATCTTGGACTTGTAGTTATCGACTATCTTGGCCTTATGCAGACGGAAAGACCTATTGACAACAGAGTTCAGGCAGTTTCCGAAATATCAAGAAACTTAAAGCTTCTTGCTAAGGAATTCGAAGTGCCTGTTATCTGCTGTGCTCAGCTTTCCCGAGGCCCCGAGTCAAGAACGGACAAGAGACCTATGCTTTCCGACCTGAGAGACTCCGGTGCTATCGAGCAGGACGCCGATATCGTTATGTTCCTCTACAGAGATGAGTATTACAACGATAAGAACAACGAGCAGAGCATTGCCGAGGTTATCGTTGCCAAAAACAGACACGGCTCCACAGGCACCGTTGAAATGGGCTGGATGGGCCAGTATACCAAGTTTACTTCTCTTGAGAAGAACAAGGTTGAATAGTTTTGAATTATTAAATTATCAAAGGGGGAGGGGATTTTAAGGAAATCCCCTCC